>DASPXX010000064.1:0-26171 GCA_035637095.1 Thermoanaerobaculia bacterium | reverse complement strand
TGGGCGATTCCTCGCTGATCCGCCACGACATGCTGGTCAACATCGTGACGTCGGTGCTGGGCGTGCTGATCCTGTTTCTGATCGCCTTCCGGCGGGTCGGGGCTCTGGCCTATGCCTTCCTGCCGCTGGTGAGCGGTCTGCTCATCACCTTCGGCTTCGCCGAGCTGGCCGTCGGCTCGCTGAGCTCGGCCACCAGCGTGGTGGCGGCCCTGCTGGTCGGCCTGGGGATCGATTTCGCGATCGTCTCCTATGGGCGTTTCGTCGAGGAGCGGCGCGCCGGAGCGAGCCTGGAGGACGCCCTGCTGGCCATGTCCGGCTCGTCGGGACGTGCGGTCCTGGTGGGAGCGGTCACCACCACGGCCACGTTCTGGGCCTTCACCTTCACCCAGTTCATCGGCTTGCGCCAGATGGGGTTGGTGACCGGAACCGGCATCCTCTTCTGTGCCTTCGCGGTCTTCCTCCTGCTGCCCGCCATGCTGGCCTGGAGCGAGGACCACCATCAGAGGCGGAAGACGGAGCCCAACCTCTATATCCACAGCTTCGGGTCCAACCGGCTGATGAAGCTGTGCATGCACCACCGGCGGCCGGCGCTCCTCGTCGGGCTGGTGATCACCCTGGCCGCTCTCGCTCTGGCGGTGCGCGTCGAGTTCGACGAGAGCATGAAGACCATGCGGCCGCAGGGGAACCGGGGGATCGACGTGGCCGAGGAAGTGGGTAAGAAGTTCGGCTCCGGCTTCGACTCGATGATGCTGGTGGTGACCGGCAAGTCGCCCGAGGAGGCCATCGACCTGGCCGGACACGCCGCGGAGCGGGCGCGCCGGCTGGTCGGGAGCGGCACCCTCTACGGGTTCAGCGGCGTGACCTCGCTGATCCCGCCGCCGTCGCAGCAGCGGGAGGCGCTGGCCTGGCTCGACCGCCAGCGCCATGGCGCGCTCGACCTGGAGCGCATCCGCTCCACCTTCGACCAGGCGGCCACGGCGGAGGGGCTGCGCCCCGAGGCCTTCGCGCCGGGTCTCGATCTCCTGGCGGAAGCCGTGGGCCTGCGGGGTCCCATCGGGTTTCAGGACTTCCAGGGCAACGAGCAGACCCGCCTCCTGCTCGACCGCTACCTGCGCAAGACCGCCCGCGGCTGGAAGGCGGTCGTCTATCTCTACCCGCCGGAAAACCGCTGGCGCCGCGAAGCGCCTCCCAACGTGCTGCGCCTGGCCCGGGAGCTCGGGCCGCAGGCGGCGCTGGCGGGGACGAACGTGGTCAACCAGCGGGTGCGCACCCTGGTGCTGCGGGACGCCTGGATGGCGGGCATCCTCGGGTTCGTCCTGGTTGCGATCCTCCTCTGGATCGACTTCCGCAACCTGCGGCAGACCGTCATGGCCCTGGCGCCGCTGATCATCGGCATCCTCTGGATGATCGGCGGAATGGTGGCGATCGGCACGTCGATGAATTTCATCAACATCTTCGTGACCACCATGATCATCGGCATCGGGGTGGATTACGGAGTGCACGTGCTGCACCGCTTCCGCGAGGTGCGGGATCTGCCGCGGGAGGAGTTCGAGCACGGGATGCTGGAGACCGGCAAGGCGGTGGTGGCGGCGGCGCTCTCCACCATCGTGGGGTTCGGCTCGATCACGTTCTCCCACTATCCCGGTCTGCAGACGACGGGCAAGGTGGCGATCCTGGGAGCGCTCTCGACCTCCCTGGTGGCGATCACGCTGCTGCCGGCCGTCCTGAGCTTGCGCTACGACCGGAGGCGGGAGCAGGGAATCCCGGTGAAGGGGGAGGAGGGCTGAAGGACCCAAAGGACAGCAAGGACATCAAGGACGAGAGCCAGGTCCTTGATGTCCTTGCTGTCTTTGAAGTCCTTGGGTTTTCAAGTTCTGGGCGGGCAGGCGGACGCGGAAGGTGGTGCCGCGGCCGAGGCGGCTGTCGACCTCGACCTGGCCGCCGTGGGCTTGGGCCACGTGCTTGACGATCGCGAGGCCGAGGCCGGTCCCGCCCTCCTCCCGCGCCCGGCCCTTGTCCACCCGGTAGAAGCGCTCGAAGATGCGGGGGAGCGACTCGGGCGGGATGCCGATCCCGGTGTCGGTCACCTCCAGGAGTGCCTCCGGTCCCGCGGTGGAGAGGTGGACCTTCACCTGGCCTTCCGGCCGGTTGTATTTGATCGCGTTCTCCAGGAGGTTCAAGACCAGCCGCTCGATGGCGTCGGCCTCGCCGAGCACGGCCGGGACGTCGGCGGCCTCCACCTCGACCTGGACGTTCTTTTCGCGCGCCATCGGGGCCAGGGTCTCGGCCGCGTGCCGCACCAGATCGCCGAGATCCACCGGCTCGCGCTCGCGGAGAGCCACGGTCTCCAGCCGCGTCAGGGTCAGCAGGTCGTCGAGGAGCGCCTGGAGGCGCCGGCTCTGCTCCAGGATCCGGTCGGTGAAGCGGCGCGCCACGGGAGGCTCGTCGAGCGCGCCGTCGCGCAGCGTCTCGGCGAAGCCGCGGATCGCGGCGAGCGGGGTCTTCAGCTCGTGCGACACGTTGCCCACGAAGTCGCGGCGCATGTCGGCGACCCGGGTCAGCTCTGTCGTGTCCCGCGCGACGACGACGGCGCCCCGCTCGCCGCCGGCCAGGGCCGCGCTGGCCAGGAGCAGGGTGCGGCGCTCGGGGGTCTGCAGCTCGATCTGTCCGCCCTGCGGCTGGCCGAGGCGGAGGGTTTCGTCCACGATGCGCGCCAGCTCCGGCTGGCGCAGCATCTCCAGGACGGTCTGGCCGGTCACTTCGCCGCTCAGGTGGAACAGCTTGAAGAAGGCCGGATTGGCCAGCAGGGCGCGGCCGTCCGACCCGACCACCAGGACCCCTTCGGACATGCTGGCGAGGATCGCCTTGAGCTGGTCGCGCTCGCCGCGCACCGCCGCGAACTGCGCCTCGGCGGTCTCGGCCAGCCGGTTCAGGGCCAGCGCGAGGGCCGCCAGCTCCTCCTCGTCCGGGATCTCCACCCGCCGCGCGCGCCCGCTCGCCACGTCCGACGCCCCCTTGACCAGACGGTAGAAGGGACGGAAGACCCGGCGGTCGATCCACAGCGAGATGAGGAGGATCGCGACGCCGCCCGCCAGCGCGGCGAGCAGCATCGAGGCGGCGATCTGGCTGCGCAGGGCCTGGAGGTGTGAGAGCGGCTCGGCCAGGCGCACGATGATCAGCCGGCCGCTCGCGTCGGTCGCCGTCCGCGCGGCGTAGACGTAGAGCCGGCCGGTCGTGGCGCTCCGGCGCACCGAGACCCCTTCGCCGGTCGCGAGGGCGCTGCGGATCTCCGGCCGCTCCGCATGGTTCTCCATGACCGCGAGCTGCTCGGCGGTCCGCGAGCTGTCGGCGATCACCTTGCCGTCGCTCTCCACCACGGTGACGCGCAGACCGCCTTCGGCGGAGATCGTGCGGACCCAGCCCTGCAGATCGCGGCCCGGTTGCGCGCGGGCCTCGGCGACGACCGGCGTGAGGATGCGAAGCGTGTCGAGGAGCTGCACCGCGGAGCTCCGCTCCAGGAGGCCCGGCTGGAGGATCCAGAGGAAGACCGTGGCGGTGACGACCGCGGCCAGGGCGGGCCAGAGCGGAGCGAGCCGCAGCTTGGGAGGGAGGCCGAGGAGGCGCATGGTGGGAGGCGAGCGCGGCGGCGCTCAGGGTCTCAGACGGTATCCGACGCCAATGACGGTCTCGATCCGGTCGGCTTCGGGGCCGAGCTTGCGCCGCAGGCGCCGGATGTGGGTGTCCACCGTCCGGCTGTCGATGTCTTCCGCATAGCCCCAGACGTCGGAGAGGAGCTGGCCCCGGGTCTGCACCCGGCCGGCGCGCTCCATGAGGAGGCGGAGCAGGCGGAACTCCGTGGCGGTGAGGGGCACCTCCTTGCCGCGCACCCGCAGCTGGTGCCCGGCGATGTCGAGCTCGATCCCGCCCAGCTCGACGCGCTCGGCGGCGCTCTCCTCGTGCTGGATGCGCCGCAGCACCGCCTTGACCCGCAGCACCACCTCGCGCGGGCTGAACGGCTTGCTGATGTAATCGTCCGCTCCCAGCTCCAGCCCCACGATGCGGTCGACCTCTTCCCCGCGCGCGGTGAGCATCACGATGGGCAGCCGCGCCGTGGAGGTGTCCCGCTTGAGCAGGCGGGTCAGCTCGAGCCCGTCGATCCCCGGCAGCATCAGGTCCAGGAGGATGAGGTCCGGCGTGTCGCGGCGGATCGACTCCAGTCCCGTGTCACCGCGTCGCGCCATCTCCACATGAAAGCCTTCCTTTTCGAGGTTGTATTGTAACACCTCTGCAATATCCGGCTCGTCTTCGATCAGGAGGATGCGTTCGCGTGTCATCTCGGCCACCGAGGGTACCACGCGGTTTCCACAGGCGATGCGGAAAATCCTGTGGAAAACCTCCTCTGGAGCGGCATTCCAGGCCCGTTTCCACGCTTTGAACAACGTATTGTGCAAACCCGGCAAACTACTGATTTCAAAAGGCTTGCCTCAGCTTTATCCGTTTGGGCAAAGACGGCGCGTCCGCGGTGTGGAGGTTTTCCACAGGGGAGGATGTGAACTCCCCGTGAGATATCTGTTAACTCTCTGTGACGGAGAGATTTACGGGCGCGTTGGCAAAACTTTCAAGACATCGACCGATTTGGTTCTTCTTACAAAGGCGGAAGGGCGGCGTGTGTCATTCCTGCACGGTCTCCAACCCCTGCCGCAGGCGGAGCCGGCAACCGAAGACCTTCTGGAAGTAGCGGCCGCGCTCGCCGGCCGCCTCCAGCTCGAGCCCCACGTCGTAGCGCGAGAGCACTTCGAGGGTCACCCGGTTGCGGCGGATGGCGCAGTAGATCTCGTCGACCCGGGAGGCGTGGGTGCGGTCGAGCGCGTCGGCCAGGCGGAGGAGGGCCGCGAGCTGCCGGACGGTGCGGCGCTGCCAGGGCTTGAGGGCGGCGAGCGTCGGGCGGCGCGCCTTCGGGGTCGGCCCGCGGTGGTAGCGGGCCACGTGGGCGATGATCTCGATCTCCCGCTGGTCGAACGCGTCGAGGTTCGCATTGGTGATCAGGTAGTAGGCGTGCTTGTGGTGGTTGCGGTACTGGATGGCGTAGCCGATGTCATGGAGGAGCGCCGCGTACTCCAGCCATTCGCGCTCGCGCTCGCCGAGACCGTGGATCGAGGTGGTGAGGTCGAAGAGGCGCAGGGCGAGGCGGGTGGTCTGCTGGCCGTGCCGCCAGACCCCTTCGGTCCGCTCGGCCAGCTGGGCCACCTGGCGGCGGCGCAGGTCCGCCGGCTGGGTGAGCGGCGGGACCGGCTGCCCCATGGCCTCCAGGACGAGGCCCTCGCGCAGCGCCCGGTCGCTCACCTGGAAGCGGTCGACGCCGGCGTGGGCGGCGAGCTCCTGGAGGAGGACCGCGCCGGCGAGCAGGCTCTCGGAGCGGGGGCCGCCCACCGCCGGGAGGCCGGCGATGGCGGCCCGCGGCATCGCGCGGAGCCGGTCGACGACCTGGGCCAGATCCTTCCCCCGCACCTCCCGCAGACCGCTGGTGACCTCTTTGGGGCCGCGGCCGGCAAAGGCGTCGACGAGGTCGGCGCAGCAGACCGCCGTGCCGGAGGTGGCGATCATGCGCTCGGCCGAGCCCGCCGGGACCGCCCCGCGGAGGACTTTCTGGATGCGGCGCCGCAGCCGGTCGACCGCCGGGGCGCCGGGTGGGTCCTCCTCCAGGCCGGCGGAGCAGCGCAGCGATCCCAGAGGGAGGCTGACCACCATCTCGGCCTCGCCCGCCTGGGTGCCGATCCATTCCGTGCTGCCGCCGCCCACGTCGACGATCACCGCGCGCCCGGTGCCCAGGTCCACGGCCTCGCGGACGGCGCGGTAGATCAGCCGGCCCTCCTCGACGCCGGTGAGGAGCTGGACGTCCATGCCGGTCTGCGCCTTCACCCGGGCCAGGAAATCCTGGCCGTTGGCCGCCTCGCGCACCGCGCTGGTGGCCACGGCCACCACCCGCTCGGCCCCCTTGAGACGGGCGAGGGTGGTCATCTTGACCAGCGCCTCCAAGCCGTCGCGGATGGCGGCTTCGGAGAGCGCGCCGCGGAAGCCGGTCTTGCCCAGGCGCACCATGTCGCGCTCGCGGCCGAGGACGCGGTAGCCGCCCTGGGGCTCGGGGGCGACGACGATCATGTGGATCGAGTTCGAGCCGATGTCGATCGCGGCGAGGCGTCCGGAGGAAGGTCTGTCGAGCGGCTCCCCGGCGGCCTCTGCGAGCTGCGGGAAGCTCAGGGGCTGGATCACGACAGCATGCTTCGCCACGGGACCATTGTAGGGCCTGGCCCGCGTCACAGGTTTGTCACCGGCGACGCCGGTGCGGCTTCCGGAGGGGTGTGACAGGATTTAGAATCTGATCCTGGAGGTCGTGTCTCTTGTCCGAGCCGAACAAAACCCTGCGTCCGGAGTCTCTGGCGAGCCGCGAGAGCCCGGGCCCTCTGTTCCTCAACCGCGAGCTGTCCTGGCTGGAGTTCAACCGGCGGGTGCTCCACGAGGCCGAGGATCCGCGCAACCCGCTCCTGGAGAGGCTCAAGTTCGTCGCGATCTTCGACAACAATCTGGACGAGTTCTTCATGAAGCGGGTCGGCGGCCTCAAGCAGCAGCTCGAAAGCCAGATCCTGGAGCTGCCGCCGGACGGCCTGACGCCGCGCCAGCAGATCGCGGCGGTCGACGCGGTGGTCCGGCCGCTCCTCGCCCAGCACCGCCGGGTTTTCAATGGCGAGATCCTGCCCGCCCTGCGCCAGCACGGCCTGGAGATCCTGCGCTGGAGCGAGCTCAGGGTGAGCGAGCGCCGCCATTTCGCCGAGTTCTTCGAGCGCCAGCTCTTCCCGGCTCTGACCCCCCTGGCGCTCGATCCGGCCCATCCGTTCCCCTTCATCTCGAACATGAGCCTGTCGCTGGCGGTCTCGGTCAGGACGCCGGGCGACGGCACCCTCCGCTTCGCGCGCATCAAGGCGCCGCACATCCTGCCGCGCTGGCTGCAGGTGCCGAGGACCATGCGCCACGTGCCGCTCGAAGAGGTGATCGCCCACAACCTGGACCAGCTCTTCCCCGGCATGGAGGTCGTCGAGTCGCACCCCTTCCGGGTCACCCGCAGCGCCGACGTGCAGCGCAACGAGGAAGAGGCCGACGATCTGCTGGAGGCGATCCAGGAGGAGCTGCGCGAGCGCCGGTTCGCCTTCCCGGTGCGCCTGGAGGTGGCCGCCGGCATGCCGGCCTGGATGCGCTCCCTCTTGACCGAGGAGCTGGAGCTGCACGAGAGCGAGGTCTATGAGATCGAAGGCCCCCTGGCGCTGCGCGACCTGATGCCTCTCGGCGCGGCGCCGTTGCCGTCGCTGCGCAACCGGCCCTGGTCGCCGGTGACCCCGCCGCAGTTCCTGCATGCGGATCCGGACGAGGAATTCGATCTCTTCGGCGCCCTCGCGGGCCGAGACATCCTGGTCCACCACCCGTACGACTCCTTTGCCAACAGCGTGCAGTGCTTCATCGAGCAGGCGGCGGTCGACCCGGCGGTGATGGCGGTCAAGCAGACGCTTTACCGCACCTCGGCCGACTCGCCGAACATGCGCGCCCTGATCCGCGCCGCCGAGGACCGCAAGCAGGTGGCCGTGACGGTGGAGATCAAGGCGCGCTTCGACGAGGCGGCCAACATCGAGTGGGCCGAGCGTCTGGAGAAGGTCGGGGCGCACGTCTGCTATGGCGTGGTGGGCTTGAAGACGCACGCCAAGGTCGCCCTGGTGGTGCGGCAGGAGCGCGGCGAGCTGCGCTGCTACGTGCATCTCGCCACCGGCAACTACAATCCGGACACCGCCAAGCTCTACACCGACCTCGGACTGTTCACCACGCGGGAGGACATCGCGGCCGACGCGGTGCAGCTGTTCAACATGTTGACCGGCTACGTCCACAAGCCGCGGTTCAAGAAGCTGCTGGTCGCGCCGATCAACATGCGGCAGCGCTTCCTCGAGCTGATCGAGCGCGAGATCGAGCACCAGAGGGCGGAGCGCGGCGGGCACATCATCGCGAAGATGAACGCCCTGGACGACCGGCAGATCATCGAGGCTCTCTACGAAGCCGCGGCCGACGGGGTGGAGATCGACCTCATCGTGCGGGGGATCTGCCGCCTGCGGCCGGGTCTCCCCGGACAGAGCGAGACGATCCGCGTCGTGAGCATCGTCGGGCGCTATCTGGAGCACTCCCGGATCTTCTGCTTCGGCAATGCGGGGAAGCCGGAGTACTACATCGGCTCGGCCGACTGGATGTCGCGCAACTTGGACGCGCGGGTCGAGGCGATCGCGCCGGTCGAGGACCCGCGCCTCCAGGAGGAGCTCGCGGCGATCCTCGACCTGCAGCTGGCGGACAACGTGAAGGCCTGGGACATGCAGGCCGACGGCAGCTACGTGCAGCGCACCCCGGCGCCCGGGGAGGAGGCCCGCTCCAGCCAGGACCTGCTCATGCAGCGGGTGCTGGAGCGCCGCTGATCTCCCAGCGCTCGGCTCCCGTCAGCCGGGCCAGCCGCTCGACCGCGGCTTCGAGCGCGGCCAGCCGCCCCTTGGACGGGCGGACTCCCGGCTCCCACCAGACCTGGCGGATCTCCAGCACCCCCTCTTCCCGGCGAAGCTTGGGATCGAGGCGGCCGACCAGGCGCTCGCCTTCGAGGATCGGCAGGATGTAGTACCCCCAGCGGCGCTGCGGCGCCGGGACGAAGGCCTCGAAGCGGTAGTCGAAGTCGAACAGGCGGAGGGTCCGCCGGCGGTCGCGCAGGATCGGATCGAACGGGGAGAGCAGGCGGATGCGCGGCGGCGCGGCGGGCAGGGCGGCGGCCCGTTCTTCCCAATCGGGCAGGGCCCAGGCGTGCCGCGGCGCCGAGCCGTCGACGGCCTCGACGAGAACCGGCACGATCGCGCCGGCCGCGGCGGAGCGCTCGCACCAGGCCCTGGCCTCCTCCAGAGAGATCGCGCGCCAGAAGCCGGCGATCTCGTCCGCGGTGGCGATGCCGAGCCGGTCGAGGGCGGTGCGGCAGGCCCAGTCCAGGTGCTCTTCCGGGTCCGGCCGGGGCGCGGCGTGGGCCTCGGGCAGCACTCGCTCGGTCAGGTCGTAGACCTTGTGGAAGTTGATCCGCCGCGCCACGGCGAGCTCGCCGGTCCGCCACAGGTATTCGAGCACGGTCTTCTCCGGCTTCCACCCCCACCAGGTCTTGTCGGTCCCCTGGGGCCGCTGATCCTCGAAGTCCCGCGTCATGACCGCCCCCTCGCTACGGATGCGCTCGCGGATCACGTCGATCAGCTCCCTGGGGCGCGAGCCCGCGCGCTCTTTCCACCAGGGGTGCTCCAGCACCTTCCTCCGGTAGCGCTCGAAACGGAAGTGCCAGTGGGGATACCAGAGGGTGGGGATCGCCGAGGCGTCGTGGGTCCAGTGCTCGAAGAGCCGCCGGTCGCGCTCCAGGAGGCGCTCCAGGAGCTGCGGACGATAGCTCTGGAGCCGCGCCGCCAGGGTCAGATGGTGGGCCCGCTCGACCACGTTGATGGAGTCGATCTGGACGAAGCCGAGCCGCTCGACGATCTCGTACAGGGCGTCCGCCGTGGCCCGCCGCCGGGGATCGTCGAGCAACCCCTGTGCGCCGAGGAGCAGGCGGCGGGCGGTCGCCGCGGGAACGGTCGGAGAGGTCCGCGCCATGGGGCGGAAGTATAGCGGAAGAGATCAAGAGAGGCGGAACGCCAGCCCGGGATTGCGCTGCGCCCGCCTCAGATAGGACGCCACCTCCCGGGTGAGCCGCGGCGTTACGCGGTCCATCTCGACCGCCTGCTGAAAGGCGGCGAGCGCCGCGGCGGCCTGGCGGTGGACGTCCTGCGCGAGGAAGAGGGGGAGCATCTCGCGGGCCAGCTTCTTCACCTTGGCGGTCCGGCCCTGCTGCAGATAGAGGCTGGCGAGGTCCAGGGTGACCATCGACGCCTCATAGCCGAGCCCTTGGGCGAGGAAGCGCTCCCGCGCGTCGAGCAGCGCGGCCTCCGCCTCCTTGAGCCGGCCCCGGCCGAACGCGATGCGCCCTTCGAGCCAGATCCGGCGGATCCCGGTCCAGACGTCCGGGAAGTCCCGATAGAGGTCGCGGGAGCTCTTCAGGAGGTCGCCGGCCTCGGCGGAGCGGCCGCAGTCGTTGAGGAACCAGGCCAGGTTGTGGTGCGCCATGAGCTCCAGGCGCGGCTCCCGGTTGAGATCGATCCCGCGGTCGATCCGCGCGAGGCCGTCCGAGATCAGCTCCACCGCCTCTCCGGGCCGGCCGGCATAGCCGAGAAAGACCCCTTTGCTGATCAGGGCACGTCCGTGGCGGTGGGAGTCGCGGATCTCGGAGTAGATCTCGATCACCAGGTCGATCAGCCCCGCGGCCTCCTCGAACCGGCCGCGGTCGGAGAGCAGAGAGGCCTTGAAGTCGAGCACCCGCGCTTCCTCCAGAGGATCGGCGGAGCCCCCCTCCAGGTGCGATTCCGCGATCAGCAGAGCCTGCTCCGCTCCGAGGAAGTCGGAAGCCAGGCGCCGCGCGTTGCCCAGGTGGGCCCAGGCCCGGGTGCGCAGGTCCTGGACGACCGACCGTCCATAGAGACCCGGATCGAGCTGCTCGGCAACGCGGACCGCCAGATGCGCGAGCTCGATCGCCTGCGCCGGGTCCGGGAAGCCCTCGGCGAAGCTCTGCTCCAGGAGGAGATCGCAGACCGCGGGCGTGCGGAGCTGCGGCCGCGCGCGGATCAGCGCCAGGCGCTCGGCCTCCGCGGTCGCGACGAGCCCGGCCACCAGCTCGGGAGCGGCGGCCCGCTCGCGCCGCGCCAGCGCGAGGCGCCACCCCAGGCTGGCGAAGAGATGGTCCCATCCCACGTCGATCCGCGGCCTGGGGGCCTCGTCCGCCAGGGCCTGCTCGAGCTGAAGAAGAAGGTCGTCCACCGTAAGTTGGCAGAGCGAGCAGCCCGAGCGCAGATGATCCTCGATGCGGGAAGCTTCCTCCGGAGTCAATTCGTTGCGCGAGAAACGCCCGAGGGTTTCGGGGGCGGGATGAAGGGTCGGCTCGTCCATGGGCTCCTCCCGGTCACATCCTACATCTAAGTTGCTTCAAGGGCGAAGAATGAGACAACGAGAAGATGAAAGAAGGCAAAAAGGACGAAGGGGACCGGATTCCCGGTCCCCTTGGAGCTTGGCACGCGCGGACCTGAACGGCCGCGGGAAGGAGGGTTTAACGCGGGGCGTAAACATCCGCCGTGGGGGTTCGCGGAACCGTCGGCGGACGCCGCCGGTGGACCCCCGGAAGGAGTGGCCGCCTCGCTGTGCGACCTCGGACGCCAATATACACCCATAAGCATGTTTATGGAACAGGAATCTTTGGCGGCCTCTTTTCCCCGGCGGTGAGAGCCCTCTGCTACGCTCTGCGGCATGGGAGAGCGCTCGGCCGGACGGTGGCGTCGCGTGCGGGAATGGTCCCGCGCCCTGGACTTCACCCTGGCCCGCCGTTTCGGCCTGGCGACCCGCGAGGACCGCGTCTTCTTCGCCCTGATTGCGGTGGTGGGGGTGGTGGGCGGCCTCCTCGGCGTTGCCACCGACTGGCTGATCGCCGGCGTCCAGGCGCTGCTGTGGGGGAGGCAGGGAGAGCTGCTGATGGTGGCCCGCGAGGTCCCGCGTTGGGTCGTCGTGACGGCTCCGGCGATCGGCGGCGCGGTCATCGGGCTCATCATCTGGCGGGGGCGGCAGTCGGTCTCCGGCGAGGGGATGTCCTCGCTGATCGAGGCGGTGGCTTTGCACGGTGGCCGGATCCCGCCGCGGCCGGTGCTGATCAACGCTCTGGCGGCGATCGTCACCGTCGGCAGCGGCGGCTCGCTGGGCCGCGAGGGGCCGATGATCCGGCTGGGGGCGATGATCGCCTCCTGGGCCGGGGGACGCCTGCGGATTCCGGCCCATCGGGTCAAGATCCTCGTCGGGTGCGGAGCCGCCGCGGGTCTCGCCGCGACCTACAACATCCCGATCGGCGGCGCGCTCTTCGCCATGGAAGTCATCCTGGGCAACTTCGCCCTGGAGATCTTCGGTCCGATCGTCGTCTCCTCGGTCATCGCCACGGTGATCGCCCGCTCGCTGACCGGCAACGTCCCCCTCTACGCGGCGCCGGGCTATACGCTGGTGAGCGGCTGGGAGCTCCTCCTCTACGCCGGGCTCGGCGTGGTGGGAGCCCTGGCCTCGGTCGTCTTCGTGGTCGGCATCCGCACCGGCCGGCAGCTCTTCCGCCGGATGAGCTGGATCCCGCGGCCGCTCCATCCTCTCCTGGGCATGTCCCTGGTGGGCTTGATCGGCCTCTACGTGCCCTATGCCCTCGGGCGCGGCTACGGCACGATCAACCTGGCGCTCGCCGGCGGTCTCAAGCTGCCGGCCCGGTTCGGCCTGCTCACGATCGTCTTCCTGCTCGGCCTCGCGGTGGTGAAGCTGATCGCCACCGCGTTGACCACGGGGAGCGGCGGCTCCGGCGGGATGTTCACCCCTTCGCTCCTCTTCGGGGCGCTGGTGGGGGGCGCCTACGGCTTTTCGATGCACTCGCTCTGGCCGGAGATCGCTTCCCCCTACGGCGCCTATGCCGCGGTCGGCATGGCCGCCATCATGGCCGGCACCAGCCATGCGCCGATCAGCGCCATCCTCATCCTCTTCGAGTTTACCGGCAATTACGACCTGATCCTCCCGTTGATGGTGGCGGCGATCATCTCGAGCGTTCTGTCCCGCGGCCTCCGCCGCTATTCGATCTACACCGAGCCCCTGCACCGCAGGGGCATCGAGCTCCCCTGGCGGATGGAGGAGGCGGTGCTCGCCGGGCTCGAGGCGGAGGACCTGGCGCGGCTCGACCCCGACACCCTGAGCCCGGGCACCGGCTATGGCGACCTCGTAGAGAAGTTCCTGGCGACCCGCCGCCTGCGCCTGTTCGTGGTCGACAAGGACAAGAAGCTCCTCGGCGCCGTGTCGCTCCACGACATCAAGCACGCCCTCGAGAACCCCGGGGGGCTGACCGCGGTCGTCGCCCACGACCTGATGATCCCGGCGGGCGACGTGATCCGCCAGGGAGAGCGCCTCCACCGCGCGACCGAGATCTTCGCCAAGAGCGACTTCGAGCGGCTGCCGGTGGTGGACGCCGCCGGTACGCTCCTGGGGGTTCTCGCCAAGCGCGACCTGCTGGCGGTCTATGCCCAGGAGGTGCTGGGGCGGCCGGCTCTCCTCGCCACCTTCGTTTCGAGCGAGGAGGACTCGGCCGGCAGCCGGCACTATGTGGAGATCCCGCCGGATTTCGCGCTCCGCCAGGTCCCGGTGCCCAAGCCGCTCGTGGGGAAGACCCTGGCGGAAGCGCATCTGCCGCAGACGCTCGGCGCCCGGGTGCTCGAAATCCGCCGCGATGGGATCGAGGACGGAGTCATTCCGGCGGCTGACACGCGGCTCGAAGCGGGGGACCTCCTGACGCTCCTCGGCCCCACGGAGACGCTCGACCGGCTGGCGAAGGGTGTGCTGGACCTCGACGAGGCCGTGGCCCATCTGCAGGTAAATTGATGGACACCGCCGAGCGCCGCCTGCTGCAGAGCCTGCCGGTCGACCCCGGCCTCTGCGCCACCTGCGAGCACCTGCGGCTCCTCGCCTCGAAACGGAGCGTGTTCCTCCGCTGCGGGCTCGCCGACACGGACCCGGCCTTCGTGCGCTATCCGCCGCTGCCGGTCCGCGCCTGCCCGGGATACCGCCCGCACCGCGACCCCTAGATCCGGATCAGCTCGGAGCCGCCGGCGCGCGACAGAGCGGAAGGGGCAGGCCGGCGGCCGTCGAGCGGAGGCGCGGCATGGAAGGGGCGGCGGAGCTGCTCCTCGCCGAAGAGGCGGCGCAAGAATTTCATGGCTTCCTCCTCCACCAGCGCCGGCGTGAGCTGGGAGATCGGCAGCCGCTTGCTCAACAGGCCGAAGCCGATCCCCTCGTGCGTGATGCGGACGGTCTGGGCCGCGTCGTCGCCGAAAAAGAGCAGAGACCGCTCGAAATCCTCCCAGCGGTCGAGCTTGATCCGCAGCCCGGCTGCCGTCACCCGGTGGAAGATGGACGCGGACTCCACCTTGCCCACCATGATGTCCTTGATCTCCTCGAGCACCGGCACGATCTGCGACCGCACCGCCCGGCTGAACTCCTCGCGGAACGGCTCGTTCTGGCGCAGGAAATCCTCCGGGTGCGAGCGCTTCTCCTCCAGCATCTCCTCATGACGCCGGAGGAGCTGGTGGAGGCGTTCGATATTTGCCTTGTCCATGTTCAATTTGGCTCCCTCCCCCCTTCGACAGACCATGGGCGTCTTCCGGGGGTTGCTGGGTGGGAGGTCAAGCGAGATCTGTGCCAGCGAGGCGCACGCCGGGCGGCGCGATCAGGTAGACGTCAGGCCATGAAGACCCGAACGGCGCGACGATCCGGAGGACCAGCCGGTCTCCCTCCGAGAGCCGCAAGACCTCGGGAGGAATGACGAGCGCCCCGGTCTCGTCGATGGCGGTCAAGGGGAGGCGCAGGAGCTCCATCGTGAACCACCAGCGGGCCGCCGGCGCCGCTTCCTCCCAGGGAAAGGTCAGGACCTGCCGGTAGAACCGGACCGTCAGGGAACCCGCCGCCGGCTTCAAAGCCACGATGTCTCCCGGCTCCAGGCCGAGATTCTGGACCAGCTCCGGAGGGAGAGGCAGGCGGCCCCCGGCCTCGACCGCGATTTCGAAACGGCCGGCCCGGAAACGGGGCGGCTCAATCCCGCTCATCGTTCCCGTTGATTTCATAGGCGGCGGCGTCCCGCAGGTCGCGGATCGCCGGACCGATCCAGTCCGCCCGGACGCATTCGATGACCGAGCGCACCTCGGTCGGAAAATCCCAGTCCTCCTCGCCGGCATACATGAGGTCTTCCCGATCCGAGGCCGGCAGGCCCGTTCCGATGGCCGTCAGCTCGCCGTCCAGTGTCTCCAGGATCTCGACGGCCCGTTGCAGCCGCGTTCGGGTGGCGCGTTCCACGTCGGACATGTGTCTTCCCTCCGCGGGTCCGGCACCTCGGTCTGTCCGAGCCCCGGCCCGGGACGGCAGCGTAGGCGCGGGCGCCGGGCGGGCGCCACCGTGATGGGATGCCGCGCCGGATTCCTGGTCCCCGCATCACGTCAGCCGGGGAAGAAAGATGATTTTCTCCGCTGTCACGAATTGCCGGTCTCCGGCAACTAATAGGATAGGGATGTCTTGATCAACTCAGCCCTCTTTCAAGGAGACCACCCATGGCGCCGACCGGCGAGCCCGACCTGGGAATCGTCCTGGCCTTCCTCCGCGAGGGGGAGGGATGGAGCCAGACCCGGCTGGCCCAGGCCGCTGGCACCACGCCCAAGGTCATCAACGACTACGAGCACGGGCGCCGGAACCTGAAACGCCCCCGGCTGGAGGCCCTCCTGGCGCACATGGCGGTGCCTCCCCAGCGCATCGACGCCACGCTCTCGTGCCTGGCCGGCAATCGGGCCTCTGCGCGGGCTCCGGCCGAGCCGGGCGACGTCTTCGCAAGGCCGCGGCGCCGGATCGAGGGCGTCTCCCTCCGCTTCGGCCGGCTCTTCGAGGATCTCGCGCGGGGAGCGCTCCAGCTCCTCACCGTGGAAGGACAGGCCCTCCATGGCCTGCAGACCGGCGAGATCCGCTGGTGGCATCTCAAGAGGAAGGCGCCGACGGCGGACGAGCGCCGGATGCTCGTCGAGGAGGTCCGCAACTTCCGGCAGTGGGGGGTGGTCGTCGCGGCCTCTGCCGAGAGCATCGAGAAGGCCGCGAACCACCCGCGGGAGGCCCTGGAGCTGGCCGAGCTGGCCCTCTATGTCGCCGAGCGCGTGCCCGGCGACGCGGCTTGGCGCGCGCGCCTCGCCGGATGGGCCGCAGTTCATGTCGCCAACGGACACCGGGTCTGCAACGACCTGAAAGCCATGGAGGCGTCTCTCGAACGGGCGCTCCGGCAATGGGAGGAGGGAGAGGCCGGCGATCCCGGCCTCCTCGATCCCGCCGTCGTCCCCTGGATCGAGGCGGCATGCCGGCGCGCTCAGCGGAAGTTCCGGAAGGCTTTGACGAAGATCAACGACGCGCTGGCGCTCGACCGCGGGGAGTTGCGGGGAAAGATCCTGCTCACCAAGTCGGGCATCCACAAAGCCCTGGGCGATTTCGAAGCCTCAACGGCAGCGCTCTCCGAGGCGGCGCCTTTGATCGACGGTAGGAAGGAGCCGCGGCTCGCCCTGTACCTGCGGTTCAACCTCCTTTCGGACCTCAGCAGGCTGGGAAGGGCCGAGGAGGCCGAACGAGGGGGCTTGAAGGAGGTCAGACGGCTGGCCGAGCAACTCGGCGAACAGCTCGACCTCTCCCGAGTCGTCTGGCTTGGCGGGCTCGTAGCCGCTGGCGTCGGGCGGTTTGAGGAGGCCGAGGCGGCCTTCCGGCAGGCGCGGCGCGATTTCGAAGCCCATGGTCTCGCCTACGACTATGCCCTGGTGAGCCTGGATCTTTCCTTGGTTCTTCTGGGGCAGGACCGGCATGGAGAGGTGCGGAAGATTGCCGAGGAGATGATCGAGATCTTCAAGAGGCTGGAGATCGACCGGGAAGCGTGGATGGCTCTCCGGGTCTTCTGCGAGGCAGCGCAACAGGAAGCCGCCACGATCGAGCTGACCCGCCGGGTCCTGAACTTCCTCCTCCGCGCCCAGCAGGACCCCGGTCTGCGGTTCGAGGGGGGGATGGAAGGGGCCGAAGCCGAGTGAGGCTCCGGCCCCGGCGTCGTTGGCTTCAGCCGCGGCAGCCTCCGAGAGGATCCATGTGGCAACCCTCGTCGGCGTTCGGCGCGATCTCTGTCGAGCAGCTGCCGAGAGGGTCCATGATGCAGCCCGAGTCCGCCGACCACCAGAACGCGAGGATGAGAAGGATGAAGCGCATGACGAGTCCTTTCCGGAGTCCGGCCGGCGGCGGCCGTCATGGCCGGCGGGCGGAACCTCCGGACCAATGGTGCCCGGGTTCGGGGGAAAAATCCGCCTGCCGGTGATGCGACATCACCACGAGGAGGGACAGATGGCAGGGAAGAAGCGTAAAGACCGGGAGAGGATCGACCCCGCCCCGCGTCTCGGCATGGTGCTCATCCGGTACTCCCTGGGAATGTTCGAGCAGCAGGAGCTCGCGGCGGCGCTGGGCGTCGCGCCCAGCCTGGTCTCGATGTGGGAGCACGGTGACCGGCCGATTCCCAAGGAGGTCCTGGAGAAAACCGCGCGCCTGCGCGACCTCTCCCGGCCGCTCCTCGCGCAGCTCCTGCGGGAGATCCGGTCGTTCCTGCAGGTGTCGCAGGGGACGAGCCGCGCCGGCCGCGCTCTGGCCGCCGCCGTGGCCGTCGACCTGTTCCCGCTGCTCGTCGAGGCGGTGGATATCGTCCTCTCGCCCCTGATCCCGACGGACGGCGATCCGGCCGAAGCGGAGGAGCTCTGGAGCCGCCTCGCCAGGCGCACCCCCGCGCAGCGCCGGCTCATCGTCGAGGAAGGGGAGGAATACCAGACCCTGGCCCTCCACGAGCGCGTGCTGGCCGAGAGCGCGGCGCGGGCAACGACAGAGCCGCGCCAGTCCCAGGAGCTGGCGCGGCTCGCCGCCCGCATCGCCGAGCTGGCGTCCGCGTGAATCAGAAGGTCTTCCCGACCCTCGGCATGGCCAATCCCAGGGGTGGGAACGAGCATCCCGACCTTCGGCACGGCCAATCCCAGGGGTAGGAACGAGCATCCCGACCTTCGGCACGGCCAATCCCAGGGGTAGGAACGAGCATCCCGACCCTCGGTACGGCCAATCCCAGGGGTGGGAACGAGCATCCCGACCCTCGGCACGGCCGATCCCAGGGGTAGGAACGGGCATCCCGACCCTCGGGACGGCCAATCCCAGGGGTAGGAACGAGCATCCCGATCCTCGGCACGGCCAATCCCAGGGGTAGGAACGAGCATCCCGACCCTCGGGACGACGTGGCCCTCGGCCGGAATCCGGTATGCTTCCGCGCCGATGCCCAGGCGCGCCGACATCCACTCCATCCTCGTCCTCGGGTCGGGGCCGATCGTGATCGGCCAGGCGTGCGAGTTCGACTACTCCGGCACCCAGGCCTGCCGTGCCCTGAAGCGCGCGGGCTACCGCGTCATCCTGGTCAACTCGAACCCGGCGACGATCATGACCGACCCGGAGCTCTCGGACGCCACCTACATCGAGCCGCTGGTGCCCGAGGTGGTCGAGAAGATCGTCGAGACCGAACGGCCGGACGCGCTCCTCCCCACGGTCGGCGGCCAGACCGGGATCAACCTGGCGATCGCGCTCTCCGAGCGCGGCGTTCTCGAGCGCTTTCGCGTCGAGGTGTTGGGGGCCGATATCGAGGCGTTGCGCCTGGGCGAGGACCGCCTCCTCTTCAAAGAGGCCATGGTCGAGGTCGGCCTCCAGGTGCCCCAGAGCGGCTACGCCGGGAGCGTGGAGGAGGCCCGTGCCATCGTGGCCGGGATCGGCTACCCGGTGATCATCCGCCCCAGCTTCACCCTGGGGGGAGAAGGGGGCGGTGTGGCCTACAACCGCGACGAGCTCGAGGAGGTGGTCGCGACGGCCATCCAGGCGAGCCCGGCCGGGCGGGTCCTCATCGAGCAGTCGGTCCTCGGCTGGAAGGAGTTCGAGCTCGAGGTGATGCGCGACCAGGCGGACAACGCCATCGTCGTCTGCTCGGTGGAGAACGTCGACGCCATGGGCGTGCACACCGGCGACTCGATCACCGTGGCGCCGCAGCAGACCCTGTCGGACCGCGAGTACCAGGCCATGCGCGACGACGCCTTCAAGGTCATCCGGCGCGTCGGTGTGGCCACCGGCGGCTCCAACATCCAGTTCGCGGTCGACCCCAGGACCGGCGAGCGGCTGGTCATCGAGATGAACCCGCGGGTGTCGCGCAGCTCGGCCCTGGCCTCCAAGGCGACCGGGTTCCCCATCGCCAAGATCGCGGCTCTCCTCGCCGTGGGCTACACCTTGGACGAGATCCCCAACGACATCACAGGGAAGACCTACGCGGCCTTCGAGCCCACCCTCGACTACACGGTGGTCAAGATCCCGCGCTGGGCCTTCGAGAAGTTCCCCGACGCCGCGCCGACGCTCGGCACCTCGATGAAATCGGTGGGCGAGGTCATGGCGATGGGGTCGACCTTCAAGGAAGCTCTGATGAAGGGGCTCGCCGCCCTGGAGCTCGACAGCGCGGCATCGCGCGAGCAGCGGGTCTCCGATCCGGTGCAGCTGCGCGGGCGGCTGGCGATCCCCAACTGGGAGCGGATCTTCGCCGTCTTCGCCGCGCTGCGCCAGGGCTGGACCGTGGAGGAGCTGGCCGGGGTCTCGCACATCGACCCCTGGTTCCTGCGCGAGATGCGGGAGATCGTCGAGCTGGAGGCCGAGCTCGCCTGCTGGGACCTGCGCTCGGTGCCGCTGCCGCTCCTCCTCCGCGCCAAGAGCTCCGGCCTGACCAACGCCCGGATCGCGGGGCTCCTGAGCTGCGCCGAGAAGGACCTGGCCGCGGCGCTCGCCGCGAGCGACAAGACGTCCGGCTTCCGCCGCGTCTACAAGCGGGTGGACACCTGCGCCGCGGAGTTCCCGGCGCTCACCCCCTACCTTTATTCAACGTGGGGGTCCGAGGACGAGACCGATCCGGACGAGCGGCCGAAGGTGGTGATCCTGGGCTCCGGGCCGAACCGCATCGGCCAGGGAATCGAGTTCGACTATTGCTGCGTGCACGCGGCCTTCGCCCTGCGCGAGGCCGGGTACGAAGCGGTGATGATCAACTGCAACCCGGAGACGGTGTCGACCGACTACGACACCTCGGACCGCCTCTACTTCGAGCCGCTGACGCTGGAGCACGTCCTGGCCGTCCTCGAGCGGGAGAGACCCCAGGGGGTGATCGTGCAGCTCGGCGGGCAGACGCCCCTGAAGCTGGCGCGCGGTCTCGCCGCCGCCGGCGTGCCGATCTGGGGGACGCCGCCCGACGCCATCGATCTGGCCGAGGACCGGCGGCGCTTCGGTGACCTCCTCGCCGAGGAGGGGATCCTGCAGCCGGAGAACGGCACGGCGACCTCCGCAGCCCAGGCGCTGGAGGTGGCGCGGCGGATCGGCTTTCCGGTCGTCGTGCGGCCGAGCTACGTGCTCGGCGGGCGCGCCATGGCGATCGTCTACGACGAGACCACGCTGACGCGCTACATGCGCGAGGCCGCCGACGTGTCGCCGGGGCACCCGATCCTGATCGACCGCTTCCTGGAGGACGCCTTCGAGCTGGACGTGGATCTGATCGCCGATGGGAAGAGGGCGGTGATCGCCGGCCTCCTCCAGCACATCGAGGAGGCGGGGATCCATTCCGGAGATTCCGCCGCGGTCCTGCCGCCCTACCGGGTGACCCAGGCGGACCAGGACGTGATGCGGGACATCGCCCGCCGCTTGGCGCTGCGCCTCGGCGTGATCGGCCTCATGAACGTGCAGTTCGCCTTGAAGGACGGGCGGATCTACGTCCTGGAGGTCAACCCGCGGGCGTCGCGGACCGTGCCCTTCATCGCCAAGGCCGTGGGGGTGCCGCTGGTCAAGATCGCGGTCCACGCGATGGCGGGCAAGAGCCTGGAGGAGCTCGGCTTCACGGAGGAGCCGGAGGTGCCGGGAGTGTTCGTCAAGGCGCCGGTCTTCCCCTTCCGCCGCTTCCCCGGCACGGACCCGGTGCTCGGCCCGGAGATGAAGTCCACCGGCGAGGTCATGGGGGTGAGCGGAGCGTTCGGCAACGCCTTCGCCAAGGCATGGCTGGGGGCCGGGCACAAACTGCCGCTCCAAGGCACGGCGTTCCTCTCGGTGCACGACCGCGACAAGCCGTCGCTCCTCCCCATCGCCCGGCGTCTGGCCGAGCTCGGGCTCGAGCTCGCGGCGACCGCCGGCACCGCGGACTTCCTGGCGAGGAGCGGCCTCCAGGTGCGGACCATGCTGAAGGTCCACGAGGCGCGCCCGCACGTGGTGGACCACCTGATCAACGGCGAGATCGACCTGGTGATCAACACGCCCCTGGGCCGCGCCTCGCACGAGGACGACAGCGCCATCCGCCGCGCAGCTCTCAAGTACGACATCCCCTGCATCACCACCCTCTCCGGAGCCACCGCGGCCGCCGAAGCCATCGCCGCTCTGCAGAAGGATGGGCTGGCGGTGCGGCCGCTGCAGGAGATTCACCGGGGGGTGGGGGTGGTACACCGGGGGTAGGTAGGCAACGGGAACAGGTTGACACGAAGGCGAAATCAGGGCGTAATATCTGACAGAGAGGACCTCAAGCGGTTTCTAGCCCAGCGGCCGTAAACACTGATGGCTAAACGCGTTTTGGGGGGCCGGCGTGAAGGGATGTTGTATGCTACCTGTTGAGAGGTCACGATGATGAGCCGGAGAGACTCGTTTCAGCTCCTCTATGGAGGCCTGGCTCCCGAGGAGAAGCCGCGCTACTCGATTGCGCGTGCGGCGCATTATCTGCACATCTCCCGCTCCACTCTCCGATCGTGGGTTCGAGGTCGCGATTACCCCAAGAGGAGCGGTATGGAGCACTGGCCGGCGCTCATCAAGGCTGAGGAGCTGCTGTCATTCAATAATTTGATCGAGGCCTATGTCCTGCGTGCGCTGCGTGTCGACCATGGCCTGAAGATGGCCGCCGTCCGCGAGGCGCTCGACTATGCGCAACGGGAGTTCGGGGTTTCACGGCTGCTCCTGAGCAAAGAGCTCCAGGCGACGCCGGGAAACGTTTTTCTCGAGAGATTCGGGCAGCTGATCAATCTCAATCGCTCCGGGCAGCTCGCTGCGAAGCACCTGCTCGCCGCGGTCCTCCAGAGGGTACAGCGCAATCCTCGGGGCCTGCCTGCGAAAATGTATCCGGTCGCGTCCTATGACATCAATGCTTTGAGGCACTCACCGCAGCTCATTGTCATCGACCCCGAGGTTTCGTTTGGTCGACCGATCGTGGCATCCAAAGGTGTTCGCACTGCGATGATTATTAGCAGAATCGATGCAGGCGAGGATGCAGACGAGGTAGCAAAAGACTACGGACTGGATCCCGAGGAACTTGAAGCCGCGATCTCCTACGAACGAACGGCTGCATGAGCCGACGTTCTTTGTGGATGAAAACCTCTGTGGCCACTTTGCTGCGCGGCTGAGAGTGGCAGGGCTCAGGGTCGAGGAGCTGCACGAACACCTTCCACGAGGGACCAAGGATACGGAATGGCTGCCGTACGTGGGCAGCCAGGGGTGGGTCGCCGTGACTGCGGATCTCCTGAGAGATGATCCGGAGGAGCAGCTCGCTCTAATGATGCATGAAGTGCCGGTGTTTGTGCTCGTGGGCAAGGCAACTCAGGACGCGCGAGCTGACGTTTTCATCCAGAAACGCAAGTGGATTCGACGCATTCTCGCAAGCCGAACCGAGCCGTTCATGGTGCGGATTTCAGTGACGACGGGGCAGCACAGCGTGATTTCCTTTGAGGACCTCCTGAACCGCTACGCCAGGCGTCGTCGCTGAGCGGGCTTCGGTACGAAGCTCATGGCGTCGGGAAGATTTCTTGGATAGGTATCTTCCGGGGGGGGACACCAACGGACCGGATCGTGGGCTGACTCAGCCTCGCTTCTCCCTGATCCTTCTCGCCTGCGGCCGGTTCCTGAGCACCTCTGCGCGCCGCATCGACTGCCAAGTCCTGGCCGAAGAGCTGGCGCCTCTGGAAGTCGCCTGGTCCGCCACGGACCCCCACGCCGTCACCGGGCCGGGGATCGAGACGGCCCGCTGGGGTACAATTAAAGAGGAGGGAAGAGGCCAATGGCAGGAGCGTTGAAGCACGTGAATCCGAGAGAAGCCGGGGAAGCCGAGGATCTCTTTCCAGATCGGCTCGGCCACAGGAATGACGGTGAGCTCGATTCCAGACCTCGCCAATTCGGCTGCAAAGATGTCGTAGAGGTCCAACTCGGTCTGGACCAGATTCGGAATCGCCAGAGGAGAGAACGGTGCAAGTAGAGGAAGGCGGCCGATCTCGTGGAGGTGAAGGATCGGACCGGTGTCCGAGACGGTCTCAGGCACCCCGAAGGCCCCACGCCACATCGCGCTGCAGCGCCTCACGCTGCAGCTCGATCTCGGTGAGCGCCTCGAGGCCGACCTCGAGGAGTACCTTCTCCCGTGGAATACGGCCGAGCAAGAATCCTTCGACCAGCGCCTCGCGATAAAGAGCTTCGACTCCTGTCCGCAGAGCCTCGGCGAGGACCGTGGCCTCGTCTTCGCCACGTTCCGCGACCAGGAAGTCCAGATGCTCCGCGAGAGTCCAGTCTTTCATGATATCCAGTCTACCACCAGCCGGCCAGTCCGATTGTACGGCCGGGTAGGTTGGTTCTTCTGCCGCTACGCCGCTGCCCGGGCGGTCCTGGGGAAGGTCGCCGACGCATCGGCGATCTTCTCGTCGAGCGTCCGGCGGCGAGGGCTCTTCGGCAGGCGCGGCTTGGCGCCGAGCTCCGATCATCATCAGCCGTCAGTGCTGTCCATTGGAGTCCGCGGGTTTCCGCTGAAGTCCGCTGGAGCCCACCCGGAGCTCATCGGTGTTCACCGGTGATCGGGGGTGGCCAGTTCACCGTGATCTGGCGCGCGATCACGGGAAACCCGGGGCCAGGGGGTCAGGCTCTCACGAAAGGCCCGCCTCACCTCGCCAACTGCTGCCACGCCAGCACCGCCGTCACCAGGAGGCCGATGACGATGACCGCGGTCCGCGCCTTTTCCTGGCCGATGCGCTTGGAGAAGCGGGCGCCGGCGTAGCCGCCGAGGGCGGCGCCCACCGCGAGCACCAGCGCCTGCGGCCAGAAGACCGCTCCCTTCCAGATGAAGTACCCGGCCGCGAGGACGTTGATGCACAGGTTGAAAAAGTTCTTGATCCCATTCATCGCATGGATGTTGGTCAGGCCCAGGAAACCGAGAAGGGCCAGCATGAGGATGCCGATCCCGGCGCCGAAGTAGCCGCCATAGACCGCCACCCCAAACTGGAGGAGCCAGGCCGCCGCCCAATGACCGGTCGAGAGGTCCTCCGGCTCGACCGGACCCTCGGCGCGCCCAGGGAACAGCCGGCGGGCCAACACTCCACGGACCATGAAGAGGATGGTCGCGAAGAGGACGAGAAGAGGCGCCAGGTTCGCGAAGACCTTTTCTGGTGTGCGCAGGAGGAGGACCGAGCCGATGATGCCACCTGCCAGGCTGGGCAGGAAAAGCGTCCTCAGCCAGCGCCGGTTCGCAGCCACCTCGCGGCGGAATCCGAACATGCTGGTCACCCCTCCGGGAAGGAGCGCCACCGTCGAGGTCGCGTTGGCCGCGATCGCCGGGATACCGAGGAAGACCAGGGTCGGGTAGGTGAGGATCGTCCCGCCGCCGGCCATGGCATTCATCGCGCCCGCGCCCAGAGCCGACGCAACGAGAGCGAGGATCTGGAGCGGCGTCACTGCCGTCGCACCTGTCCTGGACGCTCAAAGTCCTCGGGCATGCCCTCGAATGCCTTCCAAAAGTCCTCCGGCCAGTCTTCGCGCAGGATCGGCTCCAGCACAATCTTCTCCCCTTCCCGATAGGCCTCAACCTCCTTGATATCCGGCGGGAAGCGGAGCTCTTTCGGAAGCTTCACAGCTCGACCTCTCCAGAAGACCTTTGTGATAGTCACGCCTCTCTCCACAAGCCGGTGGAGAGTGTATGCGATCGGAGAGCCACTGAGCCTTGCTCTCCGATAGCATACGAGGGTCTCGCCCCTCTCGGCGAGACAAGGCACCCTTCCCATCCAGGAGGAGAGCATGTCCGACACCCGGATCGAAAAAGACAGCCTCGGCGAGATCGAAGTGCCCGCCGGGGCGTATTACGGCGCCCAGACCGAGCGGGCGCGGCGGAACTTCCCGGTCTCCGGAATCCGTCTTCCAAAGCGGTTCATCGCCGCGGTGGCGATGATCAAGGGCGAGGCCGCGGCGGTCAACCAGGAGCTCGGCATTGTCTCGGCCGAGGCTTCCCGCGCCATCCGCCAGGCCGCCGACGAGGTGGTGGCCGGCCGGCACGACGGCGAGTTTCCGCTCGACATCTTCCAGACCGGCTCGGCGACCTCGACCAACATGAACGCCAACGAGGTCCTCTCGAACCGCGCCATCGAGATCCTCGGCGGGCAGATCGGCAGCAAGAAGCCGGTCCACCCGAATGACCACGTCAACGCCGGCCAGTCGAGCAACGACGTGATCCCCACCGCGATCCACGTCTCCACCTACCTGGCGATCCAGGAAGAGCTCGAGCCGTCGCTCCAGCGGCTCGCCGAGGCGCTCCAGCGCAAGGCCGAGGAGCTCGACAGCGTCGTCAAGATCGGGCGCACCCACCTCCAGGACGCGGTGCCGGTCCGCCTCGGCCAGGAGTTCTCCGGCTATGCCCAGCAGGCCCGCAACGCCCTCGACCGGCTGGCTGCGGTCAAGCCCCGCCTCGCCGAGCTCCCCCTGGGCGGTACAGCCGTGGGCACGGGCCTGAACGCCCCGCCGGACTTTGCGCCGCGGGTCATCTCCCGCCTGGCCGGGCGCACCGGCTGCCCCTTCGTGCCTGCTCCGAACCGTTTCGAGGCCATGGCGGGCAAGGACGCCGCGGTCGAGACCTCCGGTGCGCTCAAGACGATCGCCGCCTCGCTGACCAAGATCGCCAACGACATCCGCTGGCTGGCCTCCGGGCCGCGCTGCGGCATCGGCGAGATCTCGATCCCCAGCCTGCAGCCCGGCAGCTCGATCATGCCCGGCAAGGTCAACCCGGTGATCCCCGAGTCGGTCCTCATGGTCTGCGCCCAGGTGGTGGGCAACGACGCGACGATCACCCTCGCCGGCATGTCGGGCGTCTTCGAGCTGAACGTCATGATGCCGCTGATCGCCTACAATCTGCTGCAGTCGGTCGAGATCCTCGGCAACGTCTCGCGTCTCCTGGCGGAGAAGTGCGTCGAGGGGATCGAGGCGAACCGCGAGCGCTGCGAGGAGCTGGTCGAGCGCTCGTTGGCCATGGTGACCGCGCTGGTGCCGAAGATCGGCTACGACGCCGCCGCGGAGATCGCCAAGGAGTCGATGAAGAC
>DASPXX010000063.1:0-11626 GCA_035637095.1 Thermoanaerobaculia bacterium | reverse complement strand
TGAAGCGGAGGTTGTCCGCGGTGAGCACCGCGGGAGCCGCCTGTTTGCCGGAGCCGCCCGGAATGAAGTGCAGCTCCAAGACGTGGCGGGACGGATCGTCGGGATCGGGCAGGACCGCGATGTAATCGAGCCCGATCTGCGACGCGTGGGCCGCGACCGCGGCGCGCCGGCGGCGGAGGAAGTCGTCGGCCGCTTCGCTCATGTCACGAGGCTCCGCTCGAAGGCCGCCAACCGCCGCTCCAGATTGCGCAGCAGCGTGTATTGCACGTTGATCCTGAGCGTCGCGTCGTCGGCCACGATCTCCACCGTCTCGACCCGGATGCGGTCCGCCAGCCACTGCTGGAGCGCTCCCTGCACCAGGGCCTGGACCGTGGCCGCCACCTCCGGGCTGCTCGGCCCGAAGACGAGCTGGTCGAGCCCGGCGCCGAAATCCGGGCGGTTGACCCGCTCGCCGGGATTGGTGAACAGCACCTGCTCGATCAGGTCGCGGACGTGGTCCTCCTCGCCGGTCTCCGCCGTGCGCCGCCGGTCGTCGACGTGGAACGGGTGGTCGATCTGCATCACATCCCCTTGATCACATTCCTTTGACCCTGGGCTGCGTGAACGCGATGACGAGCGGCGTGCCGGTCGGGTTGCAGGTCGCCTGGCTGTCCATCAGGAGCACCGGCAGGCCATTGCACTTCACCCGGACCGCCGCGGTGGTCCACTGCGCCATGACGCAGGGTCCGTTGCCGTTGGGCGGCGACGGGAAGGGGCAGCCGGAGATCGTGTAGACGCTCACCTGGGTGATCACGTTATCCCCCGCCACCTTGACCCGTGGATTGCGCAGCGTCGGCTTGGCCGATCCGCCGTGCGCGCACTGGACGACGGAGGCCCCGTTGAGCAGGAATCCGGGCATCAGATCACCTCCAGGGCGCCGTCGTTGACGTTGACGCTCACCGCCGTCAGCTTGATGCTGTTCTTGCCGTTGACGATCTCGATGCCGGCCGAGGTGAACGCCATCTTCAAAGGGATCGCCACGGCCGGCGGATTGACCTCGATGGTCAGCCCGCCGGCCCCCGGGACGTCGGAGAGCTGGAGGGTGACGCCCAGGGTCTTGAGCACGGTCATCTGGGCGATGGCCGGCTTGGCCGGCACCTGTCCCGGGTCCCAGAAGCAGCCGGACCAGATCGGAAAGTCGGGATCGCCCCCCTCGAACTCCACCCAGACGTTGGCCTGGACCGGCGGCAGGGCGAAGAAGCCGACGCCTGGGCCGGCGAACGGCACGCAGGGGAGGGCCCAGCTCAGCCGGCCGTCCCCCAGCACCTCCGGCACCGTCACCTGGATGCGGCCTTGCTGCAGCGGGTCGAGGTTGTTGCTCACCTTGCCGCGGTACTTCCCGTAAAACTTCTGCTCTCTCATGGCCTCACCACCGGTGTCAGCGATCCCAGCCCGTCGCGGGTCAGGGTGAAATCCTGGCTGTATTCGTTGTGCCGGAGCGAATGTGTAACGCTCTTTACGTAGTACAGGCCGTCATAACTCCAGCCGGCGCCGCGCAGGCCCACCGTGCCGCGGGCCTGGAGGATGGCGCCGTAGCGGGCGGCGTCGAGCTTTCCGGTGGCGGTCACCGTCCGGTCCGTCGACAGGTCGGTCCGCGACTGCGCCCGCTCGAACGCCGAGACCACGCTGGGGGTAACCTCGCGGAAGCGCGAGACCCGGGTCTTCGAGAAATTCACCAGCCAGGAGGGCATCGCCGACAGCGGCGGGCGCAGGCTGGCGAAGGTGCGCACCGGGAACTTCTGATTGGTGCGGTGGTCCTCGACGTCCCCCTCTACCATCTCCGGCGCCAGCGCGTCCAGGTTGAAGCTGATCGAATCGACGTTGGTGTTCGATCCGAAGTTGACCGACAGCGCCTTCTGCGGCACCGAGATCCGCTTGGGCGGCCCCCAATAGGCCTGGTTGACGCCCGGCAGCGGGCCGGGGGAGACGTAGAAGACGTGGCCGTTCCTCCGGGCGAGCTCCTCGATGTATTCGAGGTCCGTACACTGCTGCACCGGAATGCGCTCGATCGGGATCGGCGGATCGATCACCTTGGGCGGAATGATCACCGGCACCAGGCCGTAGCGCGCATAGCGCAGGATCAGCTTGGCCACGATGGCCATGTCGGGCTGCGCCGGGTGCTCGGCGGACTGGTCCTCCAAGTCCATCATCACGCTCACGTCGTCGCCGGTCACCGTCACCCGCGTGGTCCCGGGCTGGTCGCCCGGCGCCAGCTCCTGGTTGGTGATGATGCCGTCCATCAGCACCCGCGGCGTGACGTTGAAGGTGACGATCAGGATCACCCGGTTGAACGTCCGCAGCAGAGGGCTGAACACGAGCGGATCGTCCACGATGTCCTGCAGGCCGGAACGCCCGGACAGGAACGAGAGCTGGAACCCCGACCGCCCCTCGTCCGTATGCGTCACCTGGACGCTCTCCAGGTTGCGCACCAGGAAGGGCGGCGCGGGGATGGGCACGGTCGGCCCGATGAGCAGCGTCAGATGGACGCCCAGGAGGCTCACTGGCGCTCTTCTCCCGGGATGCGCGGCACCGGCACGCGCAGGGTCCGGCCCGGCTCTTCGAGGTCCAACGGGCGCATCGCATTGTTGGCGTCGGCCACCCGCCACCACTGGGTGGCGTCGCCCAGGGTGCGGGCGGTGAGCAGGTCGAGGTGCTCGCCGTCGCGCACGGTCACCTCGACCAGCAGCGTCAGCTTCGCGCCCTGCGGCAGGAAGCGCCGCCGCTTGTAAGAGACCTCGCGGCCGTCCTGCGTCACCAGGACCGCGTCCTCGATGTCGGCATAGCGGCTGTCGGGATCGAACATGTCGTCTCCTCTCCTCAAGTCTCTTCACACGAGCCGCACGTCGCCCTGGGCGAGGGCGCTCAGGTTGTCGAGGCTGCCCAGGGTGGCGAAGGTCTCCTTGACCACCTGGTGGGCGAGGAAGATGCCGTAACCCGGATGGGTCACCGGCAGGTCGTCATAGGTGAGCACCCGCAGGGAGAGGGAGACCTTGGCGCGGATCGGGTTCAGGTTCACGTCGTGCATCTCCTCGGTGATGCTCATCGACTGGACGACCACGGGCACGATGCGCGCCGGGCCCCAGGCGAAGAGGGTGAGCGGCGCCTGCGGCGGAATGATCTCGATGGTGCCGGCCAGGGTGAGGAGGGTGTTGGCGATCACCAGGCTGCTCTTGGGATAGACCAGCATCTCGAGAGCGGAGAGCTGGGGGTAGATCCCGATCCGGGTCGCCTTGGGGTCGGCCTTCTCCAGCTGGTCCGTGGCATCGATCGCGATCTCCGCGCTGATCGTCTCCTTGGGTGCGCCTTTCAAGCGCAGCACCTCCGAGCGGCTGCCGCCGTCGCTGCCGATCTGCGGATCGATCGACCGGGTCAGGCTCTCCGGGTTGTATTGAAAGACGATGACGCTGGCGACGGGATTGAACACGTCGATCGCGACGATCGCGCCCTTGAGCGTGCGGGGGGAGCCGGGGAAGGTGGTCATGACGGTTTCCCCTCGCGCGGCAAACGGATCTCCGGGATCTGAAGCTGCCGGCCCGCCGCGATCTCTCCCTGGGCACCGATACGCGCCAGCTCCCGCTCCACGGCCTCCCCCACCGCCCGCCGCTGACCCGCCGGCAGGCCGTGCAGGACGAGCTGATCGACGTGGATCTCCACCCGCTTCCTCAGCTTCCTCATGGCTCCCAATCTCCGATCTCCGCCGTGGTGAGCGGTTTTTCGATCTTGGCGTACTCGCTCCTGGCCGCCCGCAGGAGGTGGCCCATGCGCACCGGCTCGCCTTCGTCGGCGGCCAGGAAGGCGGCGTTGAGCGCGATGTTGCGGATGTTGCCTCCAGCTACACCGAGGCGGGCGAGGAGCTTCGGCTCCAGTCCCTCGACCGGCGTCTCTTTCGGGAAGACGCGGCGCCAGATCTCCTCCCGCTGCGCCGCTTCGGGGAACGGGAACTGGACGACGAAGCGGAGGCGGCGCAGGAACGCCGGGTCGAGCGAGTCCTTGAGGTTCGTGGTGAGGATCGCGAGCCCGCGGTAGGCCTCCATGCGCTGGAGCAGATAGCCGACCTCGATGTTGGCGTAGCGGTCGTGGCTGTCCTTGACCTCGGAACGTTTGCCGAACAGGGCGTCGGCCTCGTCGAAGAGGAGGATGGCCCCGCCTTCCTCGGCGGCGTCGAACACCTTGCGCAGGTTCTTCTCGGTCTCGCCGATGTACTTGCTGACCACGGACGAGAGGTCGATGCGGAAGAGGTCGAGCCCGAGCTCGCCGGCGAGGACCTCGGCGGCCATGGTCTTGCCGGTGCCGCTGGGGCCGGAGAACAGGGCGCTCACCCCCAGGCCGCGCGAGGAGCGGGCGGCGAAGCCCCAGTCGTCATAGACCCGGGCGCGCCGGCGGACGTGGACCGCGATCTGGGCGAGGATCTGGCGCTGCGGCTCGGGGAGCACCAAGTCGTCCCAGGTGGCGGCGGGGCGGATGCGCTGGGCGAGGGCTTCGAGACGCGGCCGGGCGTGCCGCAGACAGGCGTCCCAGACGGCGGCGAGCTCCATCTCCTCGCCCTGCCCCAGGACCTCCGCCGCGGCCGAGCGGATCGCCGCCGCGCTCAAGTCGAACTGTGTGGTGAGGGTTTCGACCTGCCCGTTGAGCGAGGGAGCCGCGGAGCCCAGGGCGGCGCGCCAGAGGGCCGCCTGCTCGGCCGCGGTGGGCTTCTCCACGTCGAGGGGGAGGACGGTCCGCCTGCCGAGCCGGCGGCGCTCCCGCACGGCCACCACCAGGACGCCGCGGAAGGCGTCCACGAAGCGCGTGAGCGCGGCGTCCCGGGCCGCGTCGGCCGCGTCGAGCTCCTGGGCGTCGAGGAGGAGGGCCGCGCGGGTCAGCGCGGCTTCGCGGCCGAGGAGGCGGACGAGCCCGTCGAGCTCCGCCGGTGCCGTGGGGAGCGCCGCGGCCTGGAGATCCAGGAGCGACAGGCCCAGCGCCCGGGCGGCGGCCGCGGCGATCTCCCGCTTCCCTTCCATCTCCAGGCCGGACAGCTCGGCGACCGGCAGCCGCGTCGCGTCCTCCGCCGCCCGTGCCCAGGCGCCGGCCAGCCTTTCCACCACACGGGCCTGGGAGGGGACGAGGGTCCGCGGGACCGGCAGCGGCTCCACGATACCCGCCAGCCGCTCGTCCAGCACCTCCAGGCCATGCAGGTAGTGCAGCACCCGCTCGTCGGCGCGGAGGGGCGCCGCGGACAAGCCTCCCTCCCCCAGCTCGACCAGCCGCCACTGGCGCAGCGACCCCTGGGGCGAGAGAGCCCCCCAGTACGGCTCGTCCAGGGCCGCTAGGGCGAGAGCGAAGGTCGGCCGCGCCGGGAAGTCGGCCCCGAGATCCGGACCGGCCGCCAGCAGCAGCACGTCGCGCTCGAACGCGGAGAGGCCGAAGGTCGCGGCCAGTGCCTCCAGGGCCGGCGGATGGCCGTCGATCTCGAAGCTCTCCACCGGCGTCCCGGCGTCTGAATCGACGGCTTTTTCGCCGCCGGCGTGACGTTCCAGGAGCCGGCGCACCCGGGCCAGCGAGGCCTCCAGGTACCGGTCGTTGGCCGCGTACCAGCTCATCGCGTGCCCCTGCCGGGGGTGCCCGTGCTCAGATCGATCGTGGGGCCGGTGAAGGTGCCGAACGTGAGGCTCGCCGGGTCGGTGTCCACGTCGAGCGGGCTCTCGGCGCCGTCGACCTGCAGGCGGACCAGGTAGACCGCGGGGACCAGGTCGGAGAGCTCGATGTTGGCGTCCTCGGCGTCGTCCGTGCGCGGCGGCACCGGGAAGGAATAGGCCGCCGGCTGCGGCGAGCCGGCGATCGTGTTGAGCAGCACGAACGCCTTCTGCCGTGCGCCGATGAGGGGCTCCCAGGTGAGCGTCAGAGTCGCCGCGGCTTGCCCGCTCCTGACCAAGACCAACCCGGCCTCGGCCGAGGTCACATGCGGGCGGAGCACCAGGGCCGCGACGTTCGACTCCACTCCGGCCCGCGGCTCCGGCGGATCTCCGAAGAGGAACGGGTGCAGCACCTGCACGGCCTGCACGCCCGGCCGCAGCGGTCCGATGTCGACCGTAGGAGAGCTCAAGGGGAAGAGGATCTCGGTGTCCGAGACCTCGGCGGGCTCGATCTCCTGGCCGGCGAGGCGGACCCGGGTGATCTGGCCGCCCTCCAACCGCTGCCCGCGCAGGCGGACCGTGGCGCCGAGGATGAGGGGGCCTCCCCCCTCTCCCGTGTCCACCGCGGTGATCGCCGGCTGGCGCAGCGTCTCCCCCAGGAGGCGCCACTCCCGCACCGGCAGCGACGGCGCCGGGCGGTCGTCCGCGGTGAGCAGGACGACCGCCGCGCGGTAGGCCACGGAGAGGGCGTACTCGGACTTCTGGAACATGCCGGTCCAGAGCTGCGACAGCTCCTGGAGACCGAAGTTGAGCGGCACGAAGCGCACCAGCTCGGTCTCGCCGTCCAGGTCCGAGCCGGCGAGGAACGAGAACGCCGGGTCGGCCAGCGTGTCGCGGATCATGTCGCGGGTCAGGATCGGCCGGGCATGGAGGGTGCGGACCACGCTGCCGAGGAGGCGCTGCGGCTCGAGCGTGCCCTGGTCGCCGTAGAAGCTGAACAGGTAGTGGAGGTCCACGGCCGCCGCCGGCCTCTGGATGCCGCTGCCGTCCGACCGCCGGGCCGGCAGGTCGAGGTTGCGCAGCTCCGGATTCGGGCTCACCTCGAAAAGGAAGACGTTGACCCCGGTCTGCGGCAGGCCGGCGCCGGTCTCGGTGGGCCGCACGGTGGTGACGGTCGCACCGCTCACGTCCGCGGAGACCACGCCCTGGAGGAAGCGGCGCAGGCTGGCCGTGACCGTGGCGACCGACAGGAAGTTGCTCACCGCCGCCGCTCCTCCCGGCCTTTGAGGTAGTCCGCGAGACTCAGCCGCGGTCCCGCGGGCCGGGCCGGCCTGCGCTCGGGAGCCGCCGGCTGCGTGGCCCGCACGTCGATCCGTCCGATCGCGACGTGGACGACGGTCTCGGACGGCTCGCTCTCCTCCATCATGGACGGCGGAAGCGGCGCGCCGCGGTCCGGCTCGACCGTGGGGAGATCCGCGGCGAGGCGCCGGAGGGGACGCGGGAGCAGCTCGGCGGGCTCGGGCTTCGCCTCGGGACGCCGGGGCGCAGGCGGAGCGGGGGGGACGGCGGGAGAGGTCGAGCGTTCGACGGTGCGAGTCAGCTCTGCGGGCTGCGCAGCCTCGTGGCCCCTCACCCCCTGGCCCCCTCTCCCATCCCCTCCCACCTTCCGGGAGAGGGGGGACGTGATGCGCGTCTCTGTGTCGAGATCGAGCCGGACCGGGCCCGGAAGCGTTCCCCCTCTCCCGGGGGAAGGGTGTGCGATGGGAGAGGGGGCCAGGGGGTGAGGCTCCCGGCGCAGCCGGCCCTCTTCCGCCGGAGTCTCCACGGAAACCTCGAGCACCGTCTCCGGACGGCTCCGTGGCGGCTCGGAGGTGGAGGAGGATTCGGAGGTCTGTGGCGCGGAGTCCGCCCCCTCCCGAAGAGATGGAGCTATAGACGGCTGGGGGTTCCCCCTCTCCCGGCGGGGGGTGGGTGGAAGATGGGAGAGGGGGCCAGGGGGTGAGGACTCCCCGCGACGCGGTTCCGCAATTCTCTCGGAGACCTTCTCCTCCACCACCTCCTCCACCGCCCCCCCCGGCAGCGCCCCGGAGCCGGGCTCGTGGCGCGAACGGACGCGCGGGTGGATGAGCGGAGCCTCACCCACCGCGCGCGCCGCCAGGCGGTCGAGAAAGCCGCTCATCCCGCGAGGATCTCCAGATAACGGCGGCGGCGGCGGGCGCTCATCGCCAGGATGTCGGCCTCGCGCCAGTGGTAGGCGCGCGCCAGGGCGTGGACCTCGCGCAGCAGGCGGCGGGCGGTGGCGTCGATCTCGCGCCAGAGGCAGTCCGCGGCGTCGAGGAGCGACTGCCAGCGGTGCCCGCAGCCGGGACAGGCGAAATCCAACAGGACCTCGGCCCGCGGATCCAGGCTCGCCAGACCGCGCGAGACGACGTCCATCTCCGTGGCGGACAGCTCGGAGGGATCGACCTCCACGCCGTCACGGGAGGCGGCGAGCACCGAGCGCGCGGCGAGCAGGCGGCGGGCCGCTGCGGCGTCCGGGCAATCCGCCGCGGCGGCGAGGTCGGCGCTGCTCAGGGGACGGAGGACCAGGCGCAGCCCTCCCTCCTCGATCTCTCCGGGCTCGATCTCTCCGGGATCCGCGGCCAGATCGTCGACCCGGAGCTCGCTCTCCAGCGTCTCGCCGCACTGCGGGCAGGGGGTGGCGAGCTCGAGCTCGGAGCCGAACGTCTCCTCATAGAGGCCGAACAGGCGCGCTTCGCGCCAGCCCAGGGGGAGGGCCGCGCGCGCGTCGTCCGGCAGCTCCGGGCAGGCGGCGGCGAGGAGCGCCAGCGCCCGCTCGGCGGGACGACGGCGCTCCGCCTGCTCCCAGACGAGCAGGAGATCGCGGGCCGACAGCGCACCCATCGCCGCCTCAGCCGAAGCTCGGCTCCGTGGGCTCGGTCACCGCGGTGTCGCGCTCCCACCCTTCGTTCTGCAGCGTGAGCGTCTCGATCGCCACCGCGTTGGCGCTGGCATCCAGCTCCGGCAGGGCCTGGTACTCCGAGACCCAGCAGCGATAGACCTTGTAGGAGAGGGCGAGCTGGCCCGCCTCGTTGTACATCTCGATGATGATGTCCTTGCGGAAGTCGGCCAGCGAGACCTGGCTGCCCAGGCCGGCGCCGAACCTCCAGACCTTGTTCGCCCACTTCTCGAACTCGGGATCGTGGGTCACCCCCCGCTCCAGGGTGATGGGCTCGAACTTGGCCTGCCCCGGCGCCTTCAACGTCGTCGACGGGTCGCCGCCGGAGCGGTGCTCGACCACGTCGATGGTGCGCTTGAGCGCGCCCACCTTGCTGATGCCGGCCACATACCGGCCATCCCACTTCACCCGGAACTTGAAGTTCTTGTAAGGATCGAGCCGCCTTGCATTGACGCTGAACTGCATCGCAATCCCCCTTTAGGTCTGGATCTGTCCGGCGATCTGCTGGATCTTGAGGATAACGAACTCGGCCGGTTTGAGCGGCGCGAACCCGACGACGATGTTGACAATGCCGCGGTCGATGTCGTTCTGCGTCGTGGTCTCCCGGTCGCACTTGACGAAATAGGCCTGCTGCGGCGTGCTGCCCTGAAAGGCGCCCTGGCGGAAGAGGACCTGGAGGAAAGAGCCGACGTTCAGCCGGATCTGCGCCCAGAGCGGCTCGTCGTTGGGCTCGAAGACCACCCACTGGAGGCCGCGGTACAGGCTCTCTTCGAGATAGAGGGCGAGCCGCCGCACCGGCACGTACTTCCACTCCGAGGCCAGGCGGTCGTCCCCCTGGCGGGTGCGGGCTCCCCAGATCGTCGGACCCACCGCGGGCCGCACCCGCAGGCAGTTGATGCCCAGGGGGTTGAGCTCGCCGTTCTCCGGGTCGGTCAAGGGCACGCTCAGGTCGACCACGCCGTTGAGCGTGGCCTCGAGCCCGGCCGGCGCCTTCCAGACACCGCGGGAAACATCGGTCCGCGCGAACACCCCGGCCACGGCGCCGGAGGGTGCGAAGGCCTCCAGCATGTTGTCGTGGAACGGGTTGGGCCGCATGATGCGCGGGAAGTAGAGCGCCGCGTTCTTGCTGGTGTTCACCAGGCTCGCGACGCCGCTCTTCGCCTGATCTTTGGTGGTCCAGTCGCTCGGCGGATCGATGAGGAGCATGGCCCGGCGCTTCTCGCAATAGACGGCCGCCGGGGGCAGGAGAGACGGATCGACGTCGCCCGTCGAGTTGTAGGGTGGGATCACCAGCAGGTTGAAGAGATCCGCCTTCTCCAGCGCATAGATCCCCGTCTTGCCGTTCTCGCTGCCGATGATGTCGGCATCGTCCAGACCGGCGTCGTTCGCTCCCAGCGTCGTGACCGGGCTCGACTGGGTGTTGTTCGTCCAGACGACATCCGTGGCCAGGGCATGAGCGACCACGGCCGAGCCCAGATCGGTCGCCCGCGCCAGCTGTGAATTGGCCCGGAGGATGCGGTCGAGGCGGCGCGGGCTGTCGACGAAGGTCACATTGGGAAAGGTCTCGATCTCCCCGGTGGCGTTGTTGCGGATCGTCAGGTTGAAGAGGTCCGCCAGGGCGACGCCCAGGGCGTCGGCGCTCGCCTGCAGCACGTCGACGTCGACGCGGGCGCGCAGCTGGTTCGCCCAGGCCCCCTCCGAGGTCGCCTCCAGGAAGAGCCCGTGGCCGGCGTCCTCGATGGCCGCGGTGGCCGATCCACTACCGGTCACGCGGACGATGATCGCCTGCGCACCGCCATTCAGATAGAAGTCCTGCACGGAGAAGCCCAGGCGGCTGTCGACCGAGAGTCCCCCGAAGGTCCGCTCGAAATCTCCATAGCTGTTGATGGTGACCGGGTCGTCGACCGGCCCGCGCGGAGCCCTGCCGATGAACGCCGTGATCGAGGTGGCGACCCCGATGATCGTCCGGACTCCACTCGGGATCTCCTCGATGTAGACGCCCGGATAGGTGGGGGTGACTGGCATGTGCTCCCTCCTGGAGTGACACCCGTCCCTGCCTCGAAGCGTGCTGGGAGGAGCAGGGCGAGCGGGCAGCGTCTCTCCACCGAGACCGCTTGCCTGGGTAGTCGGCCTCTGCTAACCTAAGAGACGCTGAACCTACATACATTGAGTTGAACTGTCAAGGAGTCTTCGTGAAATGCTTCGGCTCTTTCGAGCACTCTTCTGAGATTCTCTGATTTGACCAACCGGTATCTTTTCAGAAGAGGAGAAAGAGATGTCGAGGCCTCTCATTCCGGGGCTCGCTCTGGCGCTCGCTCTGGCGGTGCTCCCGGCTTATCCGGCCCATGCGGTCAAGGTGGGCTACTACGACATGTCCCTGGGCGCCGGCAACTCCACCCAGGTGCCTCCCATCACCGCCGTCGCCGCCCCCGGCGACACCGTGGTGCAGCTGTTTGACCTCCAGAGCTCCGACCTTTCCGGAGTCAACGTCCTTTTCGTCCAGAACCCGTCGAACAGCAGTTATGGCGCCGAGTACCTTAGCCGCCTGTCGAGCGTCCAGGCGGCGGTCGCCGGCGGGATGATCCTCGTCCTCCACGACCGCTATGTGACCGGCGCGGCCGGACCGGGCTCGATCCTGCCGGGAGGCAGCGGCTTCACCGGCCAGCACGACCTCACGACGCCGGGCTCGAACGACATCAACATCCTCGACGCCACCAGTCCGGTGGTGAACGGCCTGAATGACACCGCGCTCGACAACGGCAGCTTCTCGAGCCATGGCTTCATCAACGCCAATTCGCTGCCGGCGGGCGCCAAGCTGATCCTCTGGCGGCCGGACCCGGCCGACGCGCTGAGCCACAACCGGCTCGTCACCTTCGCCTACGCCTATGGCAACGGCGCGGTGATCTACTCGACGATCCCGCTCGACCAGTTCCTCGCCGGCTCCGGCCCCAATCCGCCGCGCGCCAACTTCACCGGTATCTACGCGCCCAATGTGGTCCACTACGCCGTCCTCCTC
>DASPXX010000062.1:0-5726 GCA_035637095.1 Thermoanaerobaculia bacterium | reverse complement strand
GAGGTCGTGCCGGCGCCGCCGGCTCCCGAGGTGGCAGCCGCGGCGGCCGACGCTCCGGCGCCACCCATCCCGCTCCGCTTCGCCGACGACCAGCCGGTCCCCGACGGTCCATACGGCGGTCTCATCTACGAGACGGCCAAGCGCCACTCGGTCAATCCGCAGATCGTGGCGGCCCTGATCCGCCAGGAGTCGGCGGGCAACCGCCGGGCCGTCTCCCGCAAGGGCGCCCGTGGCCTCATGCAGCTCATGCCCGCCACGGCGATCCGCTTCGGAGTCGGCAAGGAGCACCTGTTCGAGCCGGAGCAGAACCTCGAGGCCGGCGTCCGCTACCTGAGCTGGCTCGTCGATCAGTTCCCCAACGACCTCGCCAAGGTCCTCGCCGCCTACAACGCGGGCGAAAACGCGGTCGTCCGCTACCAGGGCATCCCCCCCTACCGGGAGACCCGGAGCTACGTCAAGCGCATCTTCGGGACGCTCGGGCTGACGATCGCCGAGCTCTAGAGCTCGCAGACAGTCGTGAAGCTGAAGGCGTAGACCCGCACCCCCGCCTGCGGAAAGCGAAGGGTCAGCCGGCGGCGCCGGAAGGTCCCGCCAGCCACCAGCCGGACCATCCGGCCATGCTCCCAGACGGCCACCGTGCGATAGCCCCGCTCGGCCAGGTCCTCGCCGCGCTCGTCCGGCCGGACCGGCGCGCCGTCGACTTCGAGATCGAGCTCGCCTCCGGGTGCGAGGACAGCGTTGACCCCGGCCGCGTCGCAGACCAGCTCCAGCTCCGCCCCGGGCTCGCGGGCCTCCAGGTACTCGGCCTCGTGGAGCCAGAGGCCGCGCGCCGTGTACATGCCCGGCGGCGCCGGTCCCTCGGAGCGCTCCCGGTGCCGGACCTCCTCGTGCGGACGGTAGCCCTCGGGTGCGAGGAGCTTCCCGCGGTGGAAGCCCACATGAAGCTCGCGGGTCGCCGCATGGCAGACCGCGCCGGGGCGGTCCTCCTCGCGGACCGGTTCGAGCAGAGGAGGCATCGGCGCCGTGTCTCCGGCCTCGCGGAGGAGTCTCTGAATCCACTCCTCGGTCTGGCCGTACGCCCCTTCCCCGAAATGCTCGTAGCGCAGATAGCCTCGCGCGTCGATCAGGTAGCGCGACGGCCAGTAGTGGTTCGCGAAGCGCTGCCAGCTCTCGCCCTCGCGGTCGAGGAGGACCGGGTAGGGAATCCCCTCGGCCTCGATGGCCGCGGCCACGGTCCCGGGATCGGCGGTGAATTCGAACTCTGGCGTGTGCACGCCCACGGTCGTCAGGCCGCGGCCGGCGTAGCGCTCGTGCCACGCCTTCAGATAAGGAAGCGTGCGCACGCAGTTGACGCAGGTCGACTCCCAGAACTCGACCAGCACCACGGCGCCGCGGCAGAAGGCGATCGAGACCTCCTGCCCCTGGACCCAGAGACCGGGCGCGAGCTCGGGTGCGTGGAGGGGGACGGTGATCGGCGGCATGTCGATGGACCCGAGGGCCAATGCGCCGCCGGGCCGGGGAGAGGATAGCCGATTCGTGGCTGCCTCCCATGAAGAACCCTCTATACTTATCGTCCAGAAGAGTCGTGGAGGACCACCAGATGACCGGGAAGAAGACCCGAATGACCATGGAGCTCTCAGAGGACCTTCTCACCGAGGTCGACGCTTATGTGCTGGAGGGGAAGGTCGAGAGTCGCGATGATTTCTTCGAGAAGGCGGCCTTGGCGGAGCTCGCCGCTCTGAGGCGCATTGCGATCGACGCGGAGATCTCTTTGATGGCCACCGACCTGGATTACCAGGAGGAGGCCATTCGCATCGCCCAGGAGTTCGCCGTCGCTGATTGGGGAGCCCTCTCCCGGGAATCTCTCCGCAAGCTCGAGCGGGCAATCGCCGTCACGCTCGACCTGCCGGGACAGGATTCCCTCTGAGTACCCTCCTCCCTGTCTGTCGTATCATCCCCTCATTCATGTCGATCGCACCTGACGATCCGCTTTCCGGCGAGACCCCGGTCCTCGAGACCGCGCCGGCCCCATCGCCCCGCAAGCGTCGATGGTCGCGGGTCGTCCTCATCCTCCTCGGCCTCTTCGTCGTCTACCTGGCGTGGGAGGCGATCACTTGGCCGGATGTGGCCTCGCTCACCAACAAGCATCCCAAGACCACCGCTTTCATCGCGCGCTACCAGCGCGGCGCCTGGTGGGGGCTCGGCCCGGACCGCGAGGTGGAGTGGACATGGGTCCCCTCCTCCCGGATCTCGTCCAACCTCAAGCGGGCGGTGCTGGTCAGCGAGGACATCCGCTTCTTCGCCCATGAGGGGTTCGACGAGGTGGAGATGCGGGCCGCGCTCGAAGACGCCTGGGAGGACAAGGAGCTCCCCCGCGGCGCCTCGACCCTGACCCAGCAGGTGGCCAAGAACCTGTGGCTCTCCCCCTCCTACAACCCGCTGCGCAAGGTCAAGGAGGCGCTCCTCACCAAGCAGCTCGAGCGCGATCTCAAGAAACGGCGCATCCTGGAGATCTATCTGAACGTGGTCGAATTCGGCAAGGGCATCTACGGCGCCGAGGCGGCGGCCCGCCACTACTTCGGCAAGTCGGTCGCCAGCCTCACCGAGCGCGAGGCCGCCGAGCTCGCCGCGAGCCTCCCCCGCCCCAAGTCCTGGCATCCGGGGGTCAACAGCAAGAGCTATCAGAAGAGGGTCCGCAGCGTCCTGCGTCGCATGGCGAAGGCGCGCTGGCTGCGGCGGCAGGTGTGAGCCCCGGAGCTTGACTTTAGTCTATGCCTTAGTCCACCCTGGAAGTATGGCAGAGGTCAACATCCACGAGGCCAAAACGCATCTGTCCCGCCTGCTGCTGCGGGTCGCCAGCGGGGAGGAGATCGTGATCGCCCGGGCCGGCAAGCCGGTCGCCAGGCTGGTCCCGGTCGAGCCCAAGCCGCAACGGGTGATCGGCCAGGATGACGGCCTATTCGAAATACCCGACGACTTCGACGCACCTCTGCCCGGCGAGGTGCTGGCCCTTTTCCAGTCGTGAGAATTTCTCCTGCGATCGCGTGGAGAAGGAGACGCGGCAGGCCGTCGACGACCTCAACCGCTTCTTCGCCGAGGACGTGGCCGTCGCGCGGGCATCATCGCGCGGAAGGAGCGCCCGGCGCTCTACCCCCCTACGTCATCGAGCTCGCGGGCGGCGGGCGGCGGTTCGGGTGCGGGCGCTCGTCGAGCGCGCTGGCTGCGGCGACAAGTGTGAGCCGCGTCCTTCATTTCCGCACGACTCCGATCTCCACCTTCGAGTCGGCTCCCTCGGGGAGTTGGTCCAGACCGGCAAAATCCGGAGCGGCGTTTTTCACATAGCTCTCGAAAGCCTGGTTGGCTTTCTCGTTGGCGGTGACGATCATCAGTGTGAACGGAACCCCCCGGTCCCGATCCGGCTGGTTGCACACCCCGAAACGGACGGTGCCGCGCCACCTGCCGTCGGACATTCGAGGCGCCCTTCCCCCTTCGTCCTGTGGATGGTACCTCCCCCCGACCACGACCACCGGCCAGATCTTCTCCGTCAATCCGGGAGGGTAGGTTCCCGCGGCCAGGATCTGGCAGGGAACCTGGTCCCCCTCTTTCGGATTGGTCAGCGTCAGGCCGTCTCCCGGGGGAGGCGGAGAAGGGGGTGCGCCTACATTGAAATCCCGCGTCCGGAGCGTGCTCCCTCCTTTCCCGATCACCTCGACCGTCACACTGACCGGGCCCGGAGTGTCCGGTGCCGTGTAGAGAATCGCCGGGCGAGACGGATCGGAGATCTCTCCGCGCGTCGCGCTCCAGCGGAACTCGAACGGGCCAGCGCCCGAGACCTCGACGCTCATACCCAATTGGGTCTTGGCTGCGATCGGTGGAAGCGAGGATCCATCCACGGCGGGAAGAATCTCGCTCACGCGCGGAGGCTCGGTCTTCCCGCAGCCGGTCCCGGTGAGGATCACCAGGCTCAAGGCGATCCACGTGAGATGAAGTCTCGCGATCATATCGTGCTCCTTTCAGACCGACCTGTCACGGCCGGTCATGTGTCACCTCGGTGTGCAGGCTCGCCGATGTGGAATACGTCCCGCAGGGCGATTTCACGAGAACCGAGAGGGTGTCGTGCACGGCTTCCATGGGAGCCGTGTAGGAGACAGAGCAGCCGGCGGACGCCTGGATTCCGCCCTCTTCGGCGGACCAACTGCATTGGGAGCTCTCCGGCTCGACGATCGCCTGGACGAGCACCCCCTCCCCGCGCGAGATCTCGATCCGGTCTCCGGCCCCGAGCCGCCGGACACTCCCGCTGTTGGCGCTGACCCGAAAACCCTGAACCACGGGCAGCAGCTCCGCCCGGCGCAGGGGAGACAGAGAGCTCTGGAAAAACAGCGCGGCCGCACCCAGCAGGGCCGCTCCCGTCCACAGAGTACGGTTCGACAGGCCTCGCGGGTGCAGGACGTCGAAGAAGCTGCCGAGCTGTCCAACCATGAAGCCGAAAATCCCGGCATTCAGCTCCAACCTCCCGAGAACCCGGCCCAGATAACGCCAGGTCAGATGCCCGATGGCAACCGCGAGCACGGCCCAGCAGACCGCTTCGACGGCGAGCGGCACACAGCCCGTCCGGTTGAGCTTCAGGTCGATGAGGAGGGCGATGACCGCGACGAGGATGAGGTTGAAGAAGATTCGGACGAGGCACGGCAGAGAGTGCGGTTCCTGCGGGCCTCCCAGAGATCCCGTGGGTTCGCTTCGCCCGGAATCTCGCGGCAACGAAGCGCCTCCCATGCGCTTGAGCTGTCGTCTCCCTCCCATATCCCTCAGGACCCCAAATGGACGGGTTTGTTCAGTGAGGCGCCGCGCGAATGGATAGAATGGACCTCCCCCGGCCATCCGGGGGCTCTCCGGAGGTGACCCGATGCGTGTGCTGGCTTTCCAGGGAATCCGCTATACACCGCGCGCGGGCGACGCCGGCGCGCTGGCCGCTCCGCCGTACGACCAGATCAACGACGCGGCGCGCGACCGCTTCCATGCGCAGTCGCCCCATCAGTTCGTCCAGCTCACCCGGCCGGTCGACCCGGAAGGCCACGACATCTATAAATACGCGGCCGATCTCCACGATCGCTGGCTGGCCGAGGGGATCATCGAGCGGGAGGAGCGCCCGGCTCTCTACCCTTATGTCATCGAGCTCGCGGGCGGCGGCAAACGGTTGGGGGTCCTGGCGCTCGTCGAGATGGCCGACGCCAAGGTCATCCGCCCCCACGAGCAGACGCTCGCCAAAGCCATTGCCGACCGCCTCGCCCTGCTCTCTGCCATGATGGTCGACCTGGAGCCGGCCCTCCTGGTCTCCGAGGACGGTGGTCGTCTCGAGGACCTCCTCCAGGAGGATCTGGCGCACGCGGCGCCGCTCGTCCGGCACCGGGACGCGGACGGCAACTTCCACGTGCTCTACCGGGTGGACGATCCGGATCGCATCGCCCTGTACCGCAAGGCCCTCGACGTGCCGGCGGCGATCGCCGACGGCCACCACCGCTACAAGGTGGCGCAGCGCTACGCCCAGGATCGCGGCATTCGCCCCGGTACCGCGGCCTCGGCCAAGCTGGCGGTGATCACCAGCCTCGATTCACCCGAGCTGACCATCGAGCCGATCCACCGCGCGTTCAAGGAGAGGATCGACCTGGACAAGCTGGCCACCGTGCGCACCGGGAGCCGGACTTTCCAGGGCAACAGCGGCGAGGACT
>DASPXX010000061.1:0-24343 GCA_035637095.1 Thermoanaerobaculia bacterium | reverse complement strand
CCGGGCGCACCTTCGTCCTCGCCGGCAGCAGCGGGCTGGAGCTTCTCGCGAACCTCCGTTTACCCGCCGCGGTGCTTTCCCGCCTCCACGTCTTCGCCTACGGCCCGGTCGCCCGGTGCCTGCCGGGCTGCGACTGCCGGCTGGTCCAGGGGCGCCGCGACTGGATCTCGCGCGCCTGGTTCCGCGCGGTCGAGGCGCGGGTCGACTGCGGGCACCTCGACTACCTGGGAGATCCGGCGGTGCTCCGGCTCTGCTGCGCCTATCTAAAGGAAGCAATGGAGGCGAGCGTCTGAGCTCCCGAATCGATCTCGCCGCGCCGCCTTTCGCCGGCCATCTCCATCCGCTCCTCGGCCTCGCGAGGCGGCTGGCCCGGGAGCACGAGGTGCGGGTGGTGAGCACCGAGGCGGCGCAGGGGCAGATCGCGGCGTCCGGTCTCACCGGGGTGGCGCTCCTCCCCGGTCGCGACGCGGAGATCCGCGCCATCGTCGAGCCCGACCACGCGGTGCGCAGCCATCCGCTCCGCCTCCATACGCAGCTCCGCGCCAACCTCGCGCTCCTGGGAGACTTCCGTGCCGCGCTGCTCGCGCTCTGGCAGGCCGGACCGCCGGACCTCCTGATCGCCGACTTCACCCTTCCGGTCGCGGGCGCCGTGGCGCGCGGGCTCGGCATCCCCTGGTGGACCAGCCATCCCTCCTGTTGCGTGATCGAGACGCCGGACGGGCCGCCAGCCTATCTCGGCGGCTGGCACCCCGGGCACGGTCCGCTCGGCCGCCTGCGCGACGCCGCGGGACGCCGGCTGATCCGGACGTTCAAGCGCGCCGTCCACCGCCTTCACCGGACGCAGATCCGCGACCTCGGCTTTCCTTCCCTTTATAGAGACGACGGCAGCGAGGCGGTCTACTCGGACGAGCGGGTGCTCGCGTTCAGCCTCGCCAAGCTCGAGTTCCCGCGCCGCTGGCCGGCCGCGGTGGAGCTGGTCGGGCCCGTCCTCTACACGCCCCCCTCGGCGGTGCCCGAGCCGCCGTTCGTGCCCGGCCGCGACCATGTGCTGGTGACCCTCGGTACCCATCTCCGGTGGCGGAAGGAGGAGATGGTGGCGGCGGTCCGCCGGGCTGCCGCCGAGCTACCGGGGGTCGAGCTCCACTGGAGCGACGGCGATGTCCGGAGCGGGCGCCGGGAGTCCGCGGGCAACTTCCACCGGCTCGGCTACGTCCCCTACGCCCGCGATCTGCCGAGCTACGCGCTCGTCGTCCACCACGGCGGGGCCGGCGTGATGTACCACACCCTGCGGGCCGGGGTGCCCGCGCTCGTGCTGCCGGTCGATTACGACCAGTTCGACCACGCCGCCCGCCTCGAAGCCGCCGGAGTCGCCCGCCGCCTGCGCCGCCCGGAGGACCTCGCAACCCAGGTGGCGGACGCTCTCAAAGATGCCGGCCTCCGCGCCGCCTGCCGCCGCTTCCAGGACATCCTGGCCACGAAGGCGCCCGAGGAGCGCGTCGCCGAGCTGGTCGCGCAGCGGCTGGGCTGAGTCACCCTCCCAGCCGCACGACCATCACCCGCCCGCGCCCTCCGGCGTTCGGGGAGAACAGCAGAACCTCCGGGCGGCCGTCGCCGTCCAGGTCTTCGAGGGCCGGCCCGCCCAACGACGCCGAACGGCTGGTCTCGGTCTCCACTCCTCCCGTGCCGACTCCCACCGAGATGCTGATCGTCTCCTGCGCGCCCGCGAGGTCGACGGTCTTCCGGGGACGCCGGTCCAGGAGGTCCTTCCGGGGATCGGCGGTGCCGGCGAAGAGATGAAGGCCGGTCTTCGCGACCGTCACCAGGTCGGGGATGCCGTCCCCGGTGAGGTCCTTGCCGAAGCTCCACGACCGCGCATCGAGATCGTTCAGCTTGAGCCGGCGGGGGCGCTCGAAGCGGCCGTTCCCCTGGCCGAAGAAGGTGTCGATCACCAGATCGCCGCCTCCCAGGCCCTCGGGCTGGAGTACCACCAGGTCCTGCTTGCCGTCCTTGTCCAGATCGAGGAGGACCGGATCGACCGGGAACCAGCGGTGGGATGCGGTCTCGAAGGCGAGCGAGGGAGGCTGCCCCGAGCGGCTGCGGTCGGCGCTGAGCGGGAAGAGCCGGAAGCGCTGCTTCGCGAAGATGCCGATCTTGTCCGCGTCCGAGGTGGAGGCGATCAGCACGGGCCGGCCGTCGAGCAGGGCGTAGCGGAAGCTGTCCACCGTCTCGCGTTCGGGCAGCCGGGACCACGTCTCGGTCTGCTTGCCGTCGGACGAGAGAAGGATCGTGCGCAGGCGGAGCTTGCCGTTGTCCTCCGGACCCACGGCCGCGAGCGGTGGAATCAGCGTCACGGGGAGAGACGAGAGCCGCAGCGCCTGCCGCTCCCGGGCGGCGTGGACGGGGAGCGCGCGCTCCAGGCCGGGGACCAGGCGACCGTCCTCGAGATCCCAAGTGCGCAGCCGGCCCATCTCCGCGGCCTGGAAGGAGGCGCCGGGCCTCCATCGCCGCAGATCGAGCCCGGACGCTTCGAGGAGGAGACGCGGCGCCGAGATCGAGTCCGGCGTCCCGAGCGAAAAGAGCTTGCCGGGCTCGCCGAGGAGGACCTCATCCGCGCCGTCACCGTCCAAGTCCACCGCGGCCAGCGCGTTGGTCTCCTCCGGCAGCCCGTCGAGCAGCCGGCGGGGCGCGCCCGCCTGGCCGGGGTCGATCAGATACAGAGAGCGGGGGCCGTCCGGAACCCGCGTCGCTTTCGGATCGTCGGGGGTGGTCAGGACCAGGAGCCGCCGGCGGCCGTCGATGCCCTTCGGCTCGGCCGCGGCCAGCAGATGCCCCGGCAGGACCGCATCCGTGCGCCGGGCTCCAGCCACAGGCACGACCTTCACCCCCACGGCCGGAGGAGGGGGTGGCGGCGGGGGAGCGGCGCCGGCGAGGAGGAGGGCGAGAGGGACAGCAGGCCAGCGGGCCCTCATCGCGCACCCCCGCTCAGATAAAGGTCCAGCCGCACCGGCTGCGTCACTCCTTTGTCGTCGTTTCGCACCGGCTGGGGCTGGATGACCAGGAGGTCCGAGAGGCCGTCGCCGTCGAGATCGCGGATCTGCGCCAGGCTCAGGTCGCGCGGCTCCTCCTCGAGCTCCAGGGTGAGGTCCGGCTGGGCGTTGTAGCCGCAGTCCGGCCGGCCGCGGTGGATCGTCACGGTGCGTCCGCGGCCCATCTGCACGAACTCGGGGCGGCCGTCGCCGTCGAAGTCCCCTTCGAACTGCGAGATGTGGCCGATCTTCAGGTTGTTGAGGTTCAGATTGAACTTGCCCGACAGATCGAGCCCGGGCACCGGCCGGAAGCCGCCCGCGGCCTGGCACCAGAGGTGGAAGTCGAGGCCGAGGCCGATCCGCTGGACGGTCATGATCTTGACCGCCTGGAAGAGGGAGAAGTCGAGGGTGGTCAGGATCAGGTCCTGCCGGCCGTCGCCGTTCAGGTCCTCGAAGCCGCCGGGCAGCCTGATGTCCCCCTCGTCGTTGCTGCCGCCGAGGGCGTACCCCTCCACTTCAAATTGCTGGTAGGGCTTCGGCTCCATGGCGAGATCGGCGCGCGAGCGGTAGAGCCGGTAGATGAAGTGCGGGCGCTTGGCCGCCGCCATCTCCTTGCGGAAGCCCGCGTCCTCGCCGGGCCCCTTCTCCTCCTGGGTCACGTACTCGGCCTTCCCGTCGCCGTCGAGGTCGCCGAACCAGGCCGGCTCGGGCTTGTGGTTGTTCTCATCATCCGGAGGCTCCTCCTTGTAGTCCCCGAGGGGGGCGACCGGCTCGCCGAAGCGGCCGCCGCCCAGGTTGCGCAGCACCCGGAAGCCGCGCAGCCCGCCGGCCGGATGGAACAGGACCAGATCGGGCAGGCGGTCGCCGTCCACGTCGCGCACGTCGGGGAGCGGAAAGCGCCGGACCAGAGGATCGTTCCCGCGGCCCTGGAGATCATCCAGAGGGAAGCGGACCCGGGAGGCCGGCGAGGTCCTGAGCCCCTCCGGACCGCTCAGATAGACCGACATGCCGTCCGTGGTCGGAAAGAGGACGTCCGCCCTGCCGTCGCCGTCGACGTCGTGCACCAGGCCCAGGTTGGGCAGGAACGTGCCGGTCCCGGCGAGCACGGACCGCTCGTGGAACACCGGCTCCCACGACAGCTCGGGCGGACCGGAAGCGCCCGGCTTCATCCGCAGCGCCGAGATCCCGTCGTCGGTCATCGCCACGACCGGCAGCCCGGGAGGCCCCGCCTCGATCGTCAGGATCGACGCGTCGATCGGCAGGCCGACCGAGCCGGGACCGAAGCCGCCGTCGGGCCGGCCGGGGAAGACCCGGATCTCGCGGCGGTCGACGAGCGACGGGATGACCGTGAGGACCTCCACGAGCCCCTCGACGTCATCCATCTTGGCAGACTCCTCGATCTCGATCTGGCTCCACCGGGTGAACGCCACCACCACGGTCAAGTCCCGATGCCCGTCGCCGTCGACATCCGCGGCTACCACGGCGGACGGCGCGCCGGGCAGAGGGAGCGGCAGATAGCGAAGCGCGAGCTTCTCGCGAGCCGCGAAGGCCGGATGGAAGGGAGAGAGGAAGAAGATGAGAAGCAGAACAGAGGAGAGGGATGGTCGGATCGGCCTCTGGATCAAAGGAGCCATACGCAATTCCCGTGAGGAGAAACGCCGGTCACGGCGGGATGTTTCAGGCCGGACCCGGTCGAGAATCAGGAGGGGGGCAGTGGGCGCCCTCGGGAAATAGGTCGCGCAATTCGCGAGATTGCTCGACTGCGCCCGCCAATCCGCGAGCTGATTCTCGGTCTCTCGTGGATTCTGCGATCAGCCGGTCGAGAAAATGCCTCTGCAAGCCAACTGTTTTGACTTGCCGGTCGAGCAATGAGCTCTTCCTGGCGCGGTGCTGGGCTCTTGCGTCGAGATAGAGGTCGATCCGGTCGAGAAAAGCGGTCCATCGGTCGAGAGAGGTTTCCTCCCGGTCACGTTTTGCGGCTTTTGTCGCCGCGGGAATCTGGCGCCGGTCGAGTATTGGAGCTATCTCTCGACCGGATGACAGTAACCGGTGGTATGATTCTCGACTCACTCGACGCGAATACCGGGCCGGGTGAGCCCCTGGCCCCTTCCGCTAGGTGGTGGTCGAGAGTCGGTCGCGAATCGTCCGGCGGTGGACGCTCAGCGATCGGATCCGTTGGCGCCGTGTGACACGGCAGGGAAGCATTGCGAGGAAAGGACGGAGCAATGGCGAAACAATGGTCGGTCGAGGAGATCGTGGCCTCCCTGGAAGCCGAAGCGGCGGCGCACCGGGAGCAGGCGGCCCATCACACCGAGCAGGAAGCGTTTCACCGCGAGAAGCGGACCCACCACGAGGCTGAGCTGGAGGCGATCACCCGCCGTCTGGACGAGTTCCGCGCCGCCTCCGCCGCTGCGCTGGAGCTGGTGAAACGTCTCGCCCCCCAGCAGACGCCCGCCGCCGGTCCTCCCAACGAGGGAATGGACATCGGCCCCGCCTCGAAGCCGCGTCTGACGAAGATCGTCGAGTCGATCGTGGCGGAGCTGGGAACAAGCCAGGCTTTCGGCCCGGGCTGGCTCACCGACGAGGCGAACCGCCGCCACGGCGACAAGCTGCGCAAGCCGGTCACCGCCCGTCAGATGTCCGACGTCCTCCGCCGTCTGACCCGGCAGAGCCGGCTGCGGCAGGTGCGGGAAGGAAAGGGCCGGTACGAGGCACGGTTCGTGCGGGTGGGGTAGCTTTTCCGGCTAGAATCACGGCGCGATGCGCTTTTTCAATACGGCCGGCCTGTGCGACCCTGCCAAGCATTACATGCTCCCGCCGGAAAGGCGGCTGCCGGGGTCCGTGGCCTCATCGACCAGGAGCACTATTTCGTCCTCCACGCCCCCCGGCAGACAGGTAAGACGACGAGCGTCCGCGCCCTCGCGCAGGCTCTGACCGCCGAGGGACGGTACGCAGCCCTCGTCGCCACGTGTGAAGCCGGCCAGGCGATGAAGGGGTTGGAGGAAGGGATCGCCGTTGTCCTCGAAGGTATCCGGCTGGCCGCAATCAGTGGATTACCCGATGAGCTGCAGCCTCCCGAGGCGGATGCATCGGTGTCCGCGGGTGCGCGCCTGCACGACGTGCTGCAGCGTTGGAGCCGCTCCTGCCCTCGCCCGGTCGTGCTGTTCCTGGATGAGATCGATGCGCTCCTCGACGATCTCCTCCTCTCGGTTCTGCGGCAATTGCGAGCCGGCTATCTAAGTCGTCCCGGCTCATTCCCGCAGTCCGTGGCCCCTGATCGGGCTCCGCGACGTCCGCGACTACCGCATCCGGCTCCGGCCGGACGCCGAGAGCCTCGGCACGTCGTCTCCCTTCAACATCAAGGTCGAATCCCTGACGCTACGGAACTTCACCGCCGCAGAGGTCGCCGAGCTCTACGACCAGCACACGGCGGAGACCGGGCAGATCTTCACAGAGGACGCCAAGGCGCAGGCCTTCGATCTCACGCGCGGCCAGCCCTGGCTGGTCAACGCCCTCGCACGTCAGGCGGTGGAAGTCCTCGTGACGGACCGGAGCCTCGCGATCGAGGCCTCGCACATCGAGAAGGCCAAGGAGATCCTCATCGAGAGGCGGGACACGCACCTCGACTCGCTCATCGACCGCCTTCGCGAGCCGCGGGTCCGCCGGGTCCTCGAGCCGGTGCTGGCAGGGGAGTTCCTGGCGCCGGACGTGCTGGACGACGACATCCAGTTCGTCGAGGACCTCGGACTGGTCGCCCGTTCGGTGGGCCTCGAGATCGCCAATCCGATCTACCGCGAGATCATCCCCCGCGCGCTGACCGCGGTGACGCAACGGTCCTTCCCTCCGATCCGCGCTTCCTTTACAAAGGACGACGGAACCCTGGACGTCCAGGCGCTCCTCGACGAGTTCCGCCGCTTCTGGTGCCAGCACGCCGAGCACTTCCTGGACCGCCAGCCCTACTCGGAAGCCGCGGCGCAGCTCATCTTCATGGCCTTTCTCCAGAGGGTGGTCAATGGGGGAGGCTTCATCGACCGCGAGTACGCGGTCGGCAGTGGCCGGATCGACCTCTGCGTCCGCTGGCCTTTTCCTGGAGGGGTGCAGCGCTGGGCCGTCGAGCTCAAGGTCTGGCGCGACAACCGCCCCGACCCTCTTGCCGACGGACTGGAACAACTGGCCGACTATCTGGACCGCCTCGGGTTGGATGGCGGAACGCTGATCCTCTTCGACCTCCGCACCCAGGCACCGCCTCTGCCGGAACGCTGCTCGCAGAGCGAGCTGGAGCATCGAGGGCGGCGGATGGGGGTGCTGCGGTTGTAAGAGGGGAGCAGAGGTCACTCCCCGCGCAGCCGTTCGATCTCTGCCCGGAGGTGTGCCAGCTCCGCCTCGGCGGCCTTGCGTGCGTCGGCTTCGCGAAGAACCTTCTCTTCGGCGGCCTTGCGTGCATCGGCCTCGCGATCAGCCCGCTCTTCCTGCTCCGTCAGGTTCAGCAACCGCCGACCCGTCGAGGCTTCAAAGAGGTAGATCCGTTGGCCGTCCGGAGGGACCTGGAACCAGATTCCCGTGGTCTCGGAGAGAAAACGTCCTTCGGCATCCGACTGCATGGGCTGGTAACGGCCAGCGGAATCAAGGCGATAGCCCAGGAGCGTGAACGGCAGGCCGGTCAGGCCGCTCGGCGAGTCCACGATCAGGTACTCCGGAATCCCGGCGATCCGGTAGAGCTCGACTTTGTCCTCCAAGTCGGCCCGGCGCGCCTCGGCCCCCGGGGAGACCACCTCGATCAGGAGACAAGGGCGGACGCCTTCTTTCTTTACCCGGAAGACCGATCTCCGACGCCTCGGGGGGAGCCCACGGATCACTGAGACGTCCGGCGCCGGAGCCGGCCGGCGCGGCAGCAGGTAATGCTTCATGTCATGGAAGACACACACGTCTTTGAGCTGCCGGAAATGATTCCTCAGGATGCCGGCGATCTCTCCGGCGGTGATGTCGTGCCACTCTCCCTGGACCATGGTGTCCCCGAGTTGCGGATTGAGAAACAGCTCCCGCGTCAGCGGAAGCTCCAGAAGCTCTCTGCGACCCTCGGGGCTCGTGACCCAGCGAAGGAGCGTAGGCTCCTCCATGGCCTCTTCCAATTCCGAGGCCTCATGCTCCGTCCCAAGCGGCATCTTCCAGACAGGCTCGGCCATGCCCCGAGTATAAGGAGTCTCCCGAGATCCGTCAAAGATATCGTGGGAGGAAGACGTAGGGAAGAGAGAAGATGCGGGAGGATGTAAAGTCAGCGTTGCTCGTCCGAGACCTCGTGCGTCGGCGTCTTCCAGGCTGGCTCGGCCATGCCCCGAGTATAGGGAGTCTCCCGCGCCTTGGGACAGCCCCGCCGCCCATTCATCTCCCATTCATTCCCTGCTGCCATTCTCCCCTGGATGTCCCGGAGCCTCCGTCCTTTATTCCTGGCAGCCCTCTGTCTTCCGATCTCCCTGGGCGTCGCGGCGAATGCCTCGGCTCAGCCCTCACCTCCAAGCCAGGTTCCCTCGGACGAGGTCCTGGAGCGGGAGGGCGCCGTCATCGGCGAGGTGTCGCTTCGCATCGAGAACATCTTCGACCCGAACGATCCGAAGGAGGACCACCGCCTCTTCCGGCTCGCCAACCGGTTGCACCGGACGACCCGGGAGCCGGTCATCGAGCGGCAGCTCCTGTTCAAATCGGGGGACCGCTACTCGCGCCGGGCGCTCGATGAGTCGGAGCGGATCCTTCGCGAGAACCGCTATCTCATCGACGTGAAGATCCGGCCGGTCCGCTACAGCGACGGCAAGGTCGACGTCGAGGTGATGACCCGCGATGTCTGGACACTGAACGTCGGCGGCGGCTTCGGTAGGAGCGGCGGCACGAGCACGACCCACCTGCAGCTCCAGGACACCAACTTCCTCGGCACCGGCAAGAGCATCACCCTGGAGCAGCAGAGCGACGTCGACCGCACCACCCTGCTGTTCCGCTATGACGATGCCGCCCTGCTGGGGAGCCATGCGCGCCTGTCGGCCGGGTACCAGTCCAACAGCGACGGCAACGTCCAGAGCCTCGACGTGGGCCAGCCTTTCTATTCGCTCGACAGCCGCTGGTCGGCGTTCTTCAGGGGAACGAGCGGCGACAGCGTCGAGAGCCTCTATGCGCTCGGGCACCGCATCGACCGCTTCCATCAGCTCCACGATTTCTATCAGGTCCAGGGCGGCGTCTCGAAGGGGCTGGTCGACGGCTGGACCTCGCGCTGGAGCGGCGGGTTCACCTTCCTGCGCGACCGCTTCGAGGCGGCCGACGGGTTCGCTGAGCCGGGGATCCTTCCCGAGGACCGGACCCTGGCCTATCCCTGGATCTCCTGGGAGACGCTCGAGGACGACTATCTAAAAGGCAGGGACCTGGATCAGATCGAGCGGACCGAGGACTTCCACCTCGGGAGCCGCCTGTTTCTGCGCCTCGGCTGGTCGTCGCCGCTCTTCGGCGGCGATCGCGAGGCGGCGATCGTCGCAGGGAGCGCGGACACCGGTTTCCGCCTGACGCGGACCCAGACCCTGCTCCTCACCTCGGACCTGACCGGCCGGTGGGGGAGCGGCGGCGCCGAGAACTCGATCCTCCACGGCAGCGCCCGCTACTACTGGCGGGACTTCGGCGAGCACCTCTTCTTCACCACCCTGGAAGGGGACGTGGCGCACCGCCTCGACCGCGACAACCAGCTGCTGCTGGGGGGCGACAACGGCCTCCGCGGCTATCCGCTGCGCTACCAGGACGGCGACCGGCGGGTTCTCCTCACTCTCGAGCAGCGCTTCTTCACGGGGTACTACCCCTTCCGCCTGTTCCACGTCGGCGGCGCGGTCTTCTTCGATCTGGGGCGGACCTGGCCGGGCGACTCCGCCCTGGCGCCGAACCTGGGCTGGCTGCGCGACCTCGGCATCGGCCTGCGCCTGAGCTCCAGCCGCTCCGGCCTCGGCAACGTCGTGCACATGGACTTGGCGTTCCCCCTGGACGGCGAGAGCACCATCAAGAAGGTCCAGTGGCTGGTGCGGACTAAAACCAGTTTTTAAGACTTGGTGCCAGGCAATTGTGGTGCCCGCCGTGACGAGGAGGAGCGTCCCTACTTCACAGTCCCGTCATCCCCCGTCTCCTCCCCGTCTTGCGGTAGGATCTCTCCATGCGGCCGGTATTCGCCGATCCCAAGACCGACTTCGTCTTCAAACGCATCTTTGGCAGTGAGGTCCACAAGCCGCTCTTGATCGAGCTGCTCAATGACTTGCTGGAGCTTTCCGGCGACCACCGGATCGCCGACCTCGAGTACCTCTCCTCCGAGCAGCACGTGCCGGTCGAGAAGCTGAAGCTGTCGCTGGTGGACGTCAAGTGCTTCGACGAACGCGGGCGGCACTAGGTGGTCGAGATGCAGGTGCTCAACGTCGAGGGGTTCGAGAAGCGGGTGGTCTACGACACGTCCAAGGCGTACGTGACCCAACTGCGCACCGGGGAGGACTACCCCGGTCTCGACGACGTGGTGGGGGTGACGATCTGTGACTTCCTGCTCTGGCCAGGGCCGCCGGTGCCGGGCGGGGCGCCGGTGCCGATGCTCTCCCGCTGGCGGATGCAGGAGCAGCATGGCGGCGCCCTGGGGCTGTCGCAGGTGCAGTACGTATTCCTGGAGCTGCCGAAATACGCCTCGGGCGACCATCCGCAAGGAACGATCGACCGCTGGGCCTACTTCTTCCGGGAGGCGGAGAACCTGGAGATGGTGCCGCCGGCCTTGTCGGTGCCGCCGTTCCGGGAGGCGATGGAGGTGGCGCGCATGGCGGGTTTCACCGCGGGAGAGCTTGACCTGTACGACCGGGCGAAGATCGTCGAGCAGGACGCCCGCGGCGCCCTCAGCCTGGCCGAACGGCAGGGGCAGGAAGCTGGGCTCGCCAAGGGATTGCTGGCCGTGCTTCGGGCTCGCGGCATTGCGGTGCCGGACGCCGTCCGCGAGCACATCCTGGCCCAGAAGGACGCGGAGCGGCTGGAGCGCTGGCTGGAGAAGGCCGCCGTGGCCGCTTCGGTCGCCGAGGTCATCGACGAGACGAGCTGAAGACCTTCACAGGCCTTCACAGGTCCTGCGCCAGAAAAAGAGGCGGGGGAGGTTGGCTCCCCCGCCGATGGACCAGCAAGGACTCGAGGAGGCCTGGTCAGCGGGCGCCGAGAGGGCTCGCCCGGGCCAGCTGCTCGCCCCGTCTGCTGCCAGCGAAGGTGTAGCCGCCGGCGCGGTATTCGCGGTCGGCGCCGTTGTAGTAGGCGATGGCGTCCTCAATCAGCTCGCGGCCGCCGGCGTCAGGAGCCGGCACCGGGTTCAAGGCGCCATCGGGCGTCACGTCATAGAGAGCTGTCGAAGCGTGCAGGCCGAGGACCGCCATCCGTGCGCCGCGCAAAAGGGCGATCTCGTTGTTGTGGGTCATCAGGGCACGGCCGGCGGAAGGGTCGATCCGGAAGAGGTCGTGGCCGAAGAACTTGGAGTCGTACTCGACGCCGAGGACGCCGAGGATGGTCGGCGGGATGTCCATGGCCGAGGCCAGGGTGTCGATCCGCTGCCCGGCGGGAATGACTCCCGGCGCATAGAAGAGGATCGGCACCTCGTAGCTCGGCAGCGGGATCTCCGCCGCGCCATAGACCCTGGCGCCGTGATCGCCCATCACGACGAACAGCGTGTTCTGAAAGAAGGAATGGCCGCGCGCCTGGCGCAGGAAGCGGCCCACGGCGTAGTCGGCGTAGCGCACGGCGTTCTCCCGGCCGTGCAGCTTCGGATCGGGCCGGACCGCCCCCTCGGGAAAGCGGAAGGGCCGGTGGTTCGAGACCGAGAGGATGAGCGTATAGAAAGGACGGCCGGCGGCCTGCATCCGGTCCATCTCGGCGAGCGCCCGGTCGAAGATCGCTTCGTCGGCGACGCCCCAGGCGGTCTTGAAGGTGCCGGCGGGGTAATCCTTCTGCTCGACGATCCGGTCGACGCCGTTGTGCCGCAGGTAATGCCCCATGCCGTCGAACAGCGCGCGTCCCCCGTAAACCCAGAGGGTCTGATAGCCGCGGGAGCGGAGCAGGGCCGGGAGGGTGAAGAGGTCCTCGGATTGCGACCGGCGCACGATCGAGATCCCGGGCAGCGGTGGCAGGGACGAGGTCGTGGCCTCGATCGCCCGGATCGTGCGGTTGCCCGTGGAGTAGGCGTGGGTGAAGAGCGTCCCCTCCCGGGTGAGCGCGTCGTAGTTGGGGGTCAGGCTCTCGGGGCGCGGGTGGAGAGCGCCGACGAGCTCGGAGCCGAGGCTCTCCTCGAGGACCACGACGACGTTCATCTTCCGCTCGGGTCCCAGGGCGCGGACGTGCCGCCGGGTCGATCCCGAGACGAAGGACGCCGGAACCGCCGCCGGCTCGGCGAGCAGGCGGGGGAGCCGCGCACGGATCGCGGCCGCGGGCCGGGTGGCATAGAGGCCTTCGTACGGGGCATCGCTCCCCAGGAGGGCCATCCAGAAGCAGTAGTACCCGTTCGAGGCGATCTCGTTGAGCGCGCGGTCGCGGGAGACCTGGGCGAGCGACGGGGAGACCGCCACGGTCAGGGCGGCGAGCAGGCAGGCGTAGACCGCGGCGAATCCCGCGCGCCGCCCCGGCGTGGCCGGCTTCTCCCGCGCCCGGCGCAGCTGGCGGTCGAAGAGGAGCACCAGGCCGGCGGAGAAGACCGCGATCACAGCCAGGATCTGACCCGTGGGGTAGCTCTCCCAGATATTGGTGACCACCTCGGTGGGGTACATCAGATAGTCGACGGCGACGAAGTTGAAGCGGCCGTCGAACTCGGCGAAGAAGAAGCCCTCGACGACGGCCACGAACAGCAGGGCGAAGATCGCGACGAAGGCCCAGAGCCGCAGGAGGGCGCTCTGGATCCGGCTGCGGAACCACCGTTCGGGCAGGAAGGTCAGGAAAAGGAAGAGGGGAACGGCGAGCCAGAGGCCGGCCAGCAGGTCATAGACCTCGCCCACCGCGAGGGCGGCGGCCATCCAGGGCTCGGTCAGCGCATGGTGTGCGGTCACCAGGATCAGGCGGGTCGCCAGCGAGATCCCGAGAAACAGCACGACGAAGAGCAGGACGAGCCGGTAGCGGCTTCTGAGCAGGAGGTCGGTCATGGGCCATTCCCGCTGTGCAGGGTAGAGGAGGGGAGATGAACCGAAGATGAAGAATGGCTGCCAGGGCAGATGGCAAGAACCTTGCTTCTCCTCGCAGGCGAGGTTGATGGCATGGTTCTATCGTTCTCGCTCAAACCAGAGCACCTGAAGCGTTATAAGGACGTCACACGTCTTCTCCTGAAGTACGGGCGGGCGGATCTCGCGAAGGCGGTCAGCCAGGATGATCCCACCTTGCCGGCGGACGAGGAGGCTCCGGATCTGGTGACCGGATCGCCGGAGGAGCTCGCCAGAGATCTGGAGGCTCTGGGTCCGACCTTCATCAAGATCGGGCAGCTCCTGTCCAGCCGGTCGGACCTGCTGCCGCAGCCGTATCTCGACGCCCTCTCCCGGCTCCAGGACCAGATCGAGCCGTTCTCCTTTGCCCAGGTCGAGGAGATCGTCTCGTCCGAGCTGGGGGTCCGGCTCTCCAAGGGCTTCGCGGATTTCGACAACGTGCCGGTAGCGGCGGCTTCTTTGGGGCAGGTCCACCGGGCGGTGCTGCGGAACGGCCGCGAGGTGGCCGTCAAGGTGCAGCGCCCCAACATCCGGCAGACCATCCTGGAGGACCTGGAAGCTTTCGAGGAGGTGGCGACCCTGGTCGACCGTCATTCGGAGATCGGGCGCCGCATCGGGTTCCAGACCCTGGTGGAGGAGTTCCGGCGGAGCCTCCTGCGCGAGCTCGACTATCGCCGCGAGGCCTTCAACCTGATCACCCTCGGCAAGAACCTGAAGGAATACAGGCGGCTCCTGGTGCCCCAGCCGATCGAGGACTACTCGACCTCCCGCGTCCTTACCATGGAATACGTCAAGGGGACCAAGATCACCGATCTGTCGCCGCTCGCCCGCATCGACCTCGACGGCCGAGCCCTGGCCGAGGACCTGAGCCGTGCCTATCTGGACCAGATCCTGGTCGACGGCTTCTTCCACGCCGATCCGCATCCCGGCAACCTCCTCGTCACGCCCGATGGCCGGCTGGCGCTGATCGATCTGGGCATGGTCGCAAGCCTCGACCCGCACCGCCAGGAGCAACTCCTGAAGCTCCTGCTGGCCATCCGGGACGGACGCGGCCATGAGGCGGCCGACATCACGCTCCAGATGGGGACGGCCCTCGAAGGGTACGAGGAGGACCGCTTCCGGCGCGAGGTGGCCGATCTGGTGGCGAGCACGCGGAGCGCGCAGCCCCGGCAGGTCCAGGTCGGCCGGATCGTCTTCACCATGGTCCGCAAGTCCGCGGAGTGCGGCGTGCGGCCGGTCCCGGAGCTGAGCTTCCTCGGCAAGGCGCTGCTGCACCTCGACGAGGTCGCCCGCATCCTCGATCCCGACATCGATCCGAATCAGACGGTGCGGCAGTACACGGACTCGCTGCTGCGCCGGCACATGCTGAAGCGCTTCTCCCCTTCCAGCGTGCTGTCGTCGACCCTGGAGCTCTACGATCTCGCGCAGCAGATGCCCGGCCGTCTCAACCTGCTCCTGGATGCGGTGGTCAACAACAAGCTGCAGGTGAAGATCCATGCCTTCGACGAGGCCCGTCTGATGGACAATCTGCAGAAGATCGCCAACCGTATCGCCGCCGGGTTGCTGCTGGCGGCGCTGATCGTGGGCGCGGCGCTCTTGATGCAGGTGCGCACGAGCTTCACCTTGTTCGGCTACCCGGGCCTCGCCATGCTGCTCTTCCTCCTCGCCGCCTTCTGCGGCTTCGCGCTGGTGCTCAGCATCCTGGTGAACGACGACTGGCGTGTGTGGCGGAACAAGCCGCCGCATTGACCTTCACCCCGGCCCCTCCTGATAGGATCACGCCCCGTTTGCTCTCTTGTCCGTGGGAGGGGTTTTTTCATGGAACTGCAGACGCTGTCGCCGGCCGAGCTGTGTGAGCTGCTGGTCCGCGAGAAGATCTGGCGTTTCTCTCTGGTCTGGGATGACGAGGCCGGGCGGGTCCGGACCTCGCATCCGGTCCTCGAGCCGCTCGCCCGGCTCCTGGAGGAGGACCGGCGCGACTTCGACCGCCACGAGGGGGTGTTCGTCCAGGTGGCTCCCGAGACCGGGGTCCTCCAGGGCGCCTTCGTCCACCGCACCTGCCGCGGCCAGGGGGCGGGCGGGGTGCGCTACTGGCGGTACGACACGGTCGAGGCCTATCTGCGCGATGGCCTCCGCCTCGCCCGCGGGATGACCCACAAGAACGCCCTCGCCGGCCTCTGGTGGGGAGGCGGCAAGGGGGTGATGGCCCGCGGCACGGGGCTGGGGACGTCCGATCCGGCGGCCCGCCGCCTGATCTATGAGGAATACGGCGAATTCATCACCAGCCTCCAGGGGGTCTATGTGACCGCCGAGGACGTGGGCACCTCGGTCGAGGACATGGCCGCCGTCTTCTCGCGCACCCGTTTCACCACCTGCATCCCGCCCGCGCTCGGCGGCAGCGGCAACCCCTCGGTCCCCACGGCGCGCGGCGTCGTCCGCGGCATGGAGGCGGCCCTGCAGCACCTCGGCCGCGGAACGCTCGCGGGCAAGACCGTGGCGGTCCAGGGCCTCGGCCACGTGGGGGAGCCCCTGGTCGGATTTCTGGCGGAGAAGGGGGTCAAGAAGGTCATCGGGTCGGACATCGATCCCGGCCGCCGCGAGCTCGCCCAGCGCTTCCCCGGCCTGGACCTGGAGATCCAGATCGTGGAGCGGGGCGACAACTCGATCCTCGCCGCGCCGGCCGACATCGTCGCACCTTGCGCCACCGGCGGCATCCTGAGCCCCCGGACGATCCCCGCGATCCAGGCCCCCATCATCTGCGGCGCGGCCAACAACCAGCTCGAAGACCCCGAGCGCGACGACACCCTTCTGGAGCAGCGGGGCATCCTCTATCTCCCCGACTTCCTGGTCAACCGGATGGGGATCGTCAACTGCGCGGATGAGCAGTACGGCTACATCGACGAGGACCCGAGCATCGAGAGGCACCTGGGCGACAGCTGGGACAACAGCATCTTCAACCTGTCGCTCAAGGTCCTGGACGAGGCTCGAAGGACCAACCGGACGCCGGCCCGCATGGCCCTCGACCTCGCCGAGGAGCGCTCGCGGGAACTCCACCCGGTCTGGGGCCACCGCGGCGCGGCGATCATCGGCTCGCTGGTGCGGGCGGGGTGGGGACGGTAGCCGGCAAAGGCGGCGTTCTCTATTTTCCGCGCAGCCGGTCGAGCTCCGCCCGGAGGCGAGCCACCTCCGCCTCGGCGGCCTTGCGGGCTTCGGCCTCGCGAGCCACCTCCGCCTCGGCGGTCTTGCGGGCTTCGGCCTCGCGAACCGCCTCCGCCTCGGCGGCCTTGCGGGCTTCGCGCAGCTCTTTCGCGGTCAACAGCCGCTCGCCGGTGGCGGCGTCGTGGACGAGCACCTGGTCACCCTCGGGTGAGACGGAGAACCAGAGATTGGTCGTCTCGGAAAAGACGCTGCCCTTGGCATCGGGCTCGATCCGCTGATAGCGGCCCTGGCTGTCGAGCCGGTACAGGATGAGATGGAACGGGCTCAGCTCGGTGCGGCCGGGCCGATCGACGATCAGGTACTCGGGAATGCCGGCCCGGCGGTAGTCTTCGACCTTGCCCACCATGTCGGTGCCACGGATCCGCCAGCCCTTCGGAGAGACGATCTCGATCACCAGACAGGGGGCCACTCCCTCGGCGACGACGTCGAAGACGGTGAGGTAGTAGGGCTTGACCCCTCGGATCACCGACACGTCGGGAGCCGGCTCGGGTAGACCGGGCCCGAGCAGGTGTTTCACGTCTTCCAGAACCATGACATCCGGTTCCTGGTCGAAGTGGTCGTCCAGCACCTGGGCCAGATCTCTCCTGGTGAGGCCGTGGCGTCTCCCCTGCACCCAGTGGTCCCCTTCCTGCGGATTGAGAAAGTCCTCTACCGTCAGGGGAGTCTCCCGGAACGCCAAGCTGCCGTCGGGCCGCTCGACCCAGCGCAACAGGGTCGGCTCGTCGGACAGATCGTCCGCCTGCTCGTCGCGAATGGGCCTGGTTTTCACGGGCTCGGCCATGCCCCGAGTATAGGGAGTCTCCCGAGATCCGTCAAAGATATCGTGGGAGGGCGATGAAGGAAAGAGAAATAGCTTCGACGGAAATTATCTCAGCACAGCTGATCTCTTCTGTGCGGACTGAAAGCTCGGGGGAGGTCCTCGATCGCCTAAATTGAACCCGTTCAAAACCCCTTGACACTCCTTCGGGACGCTCCTATCCTCTAGTTGAACGCGTTCAAAACGAGCGCGTTCCTCCCGAAGGGGGTCGTATGAGCTTCACGGTCTACACCTACCTGCTGTACCTGGGGATCAGTATCGCTCTGACCGTCTGGGTCGCCCGGACGTTGCACAAGAACGGCCGCATCTTCCTGGTGGACGTCTTCCGGGGGAACGGCGAGCTGGCGGACTCGGTGAACCATCTGCTGGTGGTCGGCTTCTACCTGATCAACCTGGGATACGTGACCCGGGTGCTGAAGATCGGCTATGAGGTTGGCACCCTGCAGCAGAGCATCGAGGCGCTGTCCGAAAAGGTCGGCCTCGTGCTGCTCGTGCTTGGTCTGATGCACTTCTTCAATCTCTTTGTCTTCAGCCGCATGCGCCGCCGGTCCCGGCTCGAGAGCAACCTGCCGCCCGTGGAGCCGGACGCCTGCCTGGCGGCGGGGGCCCGCTAGGAGGAGGCGACCATGCGCGGTCTCACCGTGCTGTTCGATCAGGACTGCGCCCTCTGTTGCCGCGCCCGGGCCTGGCTGGGAAGGCAGGTGACTCTCCTGCCGCTGGAGTTCGTCCCTGCCGGCTCCCCGGCCGCGCGGCGGCTCTTTCCAAGTCTCGACCACGCGACGACGCTCTCCGACCTGACGGTCGTCGGCGACCGCGGCGAGGTCTATCGGGGGGCCAAGGCCTGGTTGATGTGCCTGTGGGCGCTTCGCGATTATCGGGAAGCGGCGCTGCGTTGGAGCGAGCCCGACCGCGCCGAGCACGCTCGCCGGTTCGTCGCCTGGGTGTCGCGCAACCGTTTCCGGCTGAGCTGGTTGATCGGATTCCAGTAGGAGGAACGCTGATGACCGCCGACCCTCGACTCCGCACCCTCCGAACCGTCGAGTGGCGCGACCTCCTGGCCCTCTCGCCCGCGGAGAAGGCGTGGGAGCTCACCTTATCGCTGCCCTGGCTGGCCGGCTCGCTCCTCTGCTACCAGGCGGGCTGGATCGTGCCCGGCGCGTTCTGCTCCTTCTACTTCTTTCTCACCGGGCTTCGCCAGTCTCATGGCGCGCAGCACTACACGCTCGGCGTGCCGCGCCGGGTGCAGGATGGAGTCCTCTTCGCTCTGAGCCTGCTCATGCTCGCCAGCATGCATGCGGTGCAGGTTTCGCACATGCACCACCACCGGCACTGCCTCGATGAGGAGGACACCGAGGGCTCCACCTCGCGGCTGCCCTGGTGGCAGGCGCTCTTGGTCGGTCCGCTGTTCCCGCTGCGTCTCCACCGCGCGGCCTGGCAGCTCGGCGCGCCGGTGAAGCGCCGCTGGATCGCGGCCGAGGTCGTCGGCGTCCTGGGAATCGTGGGGGCGGCTCTGCTGCTCCCGGGGCTTCCCGCCCTCAGATGGCATGTCGCGGCGATGCTCCTGGGGGAGTCGCTGACCGGCTTCTTCGCGGTGTGGACCGTCCACCACGGGTGCGATCCGCACGGGCTGCACTCGCGCACCCAGCGCGGGCGCTGGATCACCTGGCTGTCGTACAGCATGTTCTTCCACGTCGAGCACCATCTGTTCCCGGCGGTGCCGACCTGCCGGCTCGCCCGGCTGGCCGCCCGGCTCGACGCGGCCGCTCCCGAGATCCATTGGCTGCCTGTGATACCTATGCCAGAAGAACCGTCACTGCTCGAGGAGCCGCTGCCGGCCGATCACCTGGCCTCATAATCGAGCCCGATGAGCGAGACCACCCGCAAGGGCGAGCAGACCCGGGCACACATCCTCGAGACCGCGCTCCAGCTCTTCCGGGAGCGCGGTTACGAGGACACCACCATGCGCGCGATCGCCGAGGCCGCCGGCGTGGCGGTGGGCAACGCCTACTACTACTTCCGCTCCAAGGAGCACCTGATCCAGGCGTTCTACGAGCGCAGCCACGACGAGCACCTGGAGGCGTGCCGGCCGATCCTGGCCCAGGAGCGCGATCTGCGCGCCCGCCTGCACGGCGTCCTCAAGGCGAAAATCGACACCTCGATGCCGTACCACCGCTTCGCGGCCGTCCTGTTCAAGAGCGCCGCCGATCCGAAGAGCCCGCTCAATCCGTTCAGCGATGAGTCGGCGGCGTTGCGGGAGCGGGTGACAGAGCTCTTTGCCGAGGTCCTCGCGGGCTCGCGCACGCGGGTCGGCAACCCGCAGCTGCGGGAGGAGCTGCCGCACCTCCTCTGGACCTACCAGATGGGGATCATCCTCTTCTGGATCCACGACGAATCGCCGGAGTGCGGCCGCACCTACCGGCTGATCGACCATACGGTCAAGATCATCGTCCGCCTGATCACCCTGATCGACCTTCCGCCTTTTCGTCCATTACTGTGGACCACCCTGGAGCTGCTCAAGGACCTACGCTCCAAAGGCCGGGACGGTCAGAGCTCGCCCACGAACGAGATCTCCGGCTCCAACGAGTAGCCGGTCCGCTGGCGCACGACCTCCTGGACATGGGAGATCAGGGCGTGGACGTCCGCGGCCGTGGCATTCCCCGTATTGATGAAGATGTTGGCGTGGCGGTGGGTGATCAGCGCGCCGCCGATCCGGGTCCCTTTGAGGCCGCACTCGTCGATCAGCCGGCCGGCGCCGATCCCTTCGATCTTGCGGAAGATCGAGCCGGCGGAGGGCTCGCTGTCGAGTGGCGGGTGGCGCTCGCGCCGCCACTCCAGGTTTTCGCGCACGATCCGGCGCAGGTCCTCGGGTTCGGCAGGGGCGAGCCGGAAGCTGGCGGCGAGGACCACGTCGCGGCGGTGGTGGAGGATCGAGGTGTCGTAGCCGAGCTCGAAGTAGTCGACCCCGACCGTGCGGCGCTCTCCTTCCACGGTGAGGATCTCGGCGGAGTCGGTGACCTCGGCGATGAACATGGTCCGCTCGCGGGCCGGAGCCGGGGACAGGAAATGGAGGTTCTGCCAGAGCGCCCCGCCCACGGTCGAGGGGATGCCCGGGTAGTGCTCGAGCCCCGAGAGCCCGTGCGCGATCGCGGTCTCGATCAGGTCCGGCCAGACGACCGCGCCGCTCCCGGCCCGGAGCGTCCCCCTCGCGAGGTCGACATCGATCGCCTGCGCCCGGTTGCGGACGACCAGCCCGCGAAAGCCCCGGTCGCCGATCAGGATGTTCGCCCCGAGCCCGAGGAGGAAATAGGGGACGCCAGTCTCGCGCGCCGCCAGGATCGAGCGCGCCAGCTCCTCCCTGTCCGTGGCCTCATAGAAGAGGTCGGCCGGTCCGCCGATCCGGAAGGTGGTGAAGGGAGCGAGGGGAACGGCCTCGCGGACGCGTTCAGGACCGAGGGTGCGGCGCAGGGCCTCGCGTTGCGCTGGAGTGGGGGAGCTCACGAGTCGAGAAGCTGGATCCGCCGGACGTGCCGGCCGCCTTCGAAGGGGGTCTCCAGCCAGATGCGGACGATCTCCAGGGCCGTTTCGAGCGGCATCATCCGCTCCCCGAGCGAGATCATGTTGGCGTCGTTGTGCAGGCGGGCGAGGCGCGCGGACTCGGCGTTCCAGCAGAGGGCGCAGCGGATGCCGCGCAGGCGGTTGGCGGCCATCGCCTCGCCGTTGCCGGAGCCGCCGAGCACGATGCCGCGCTCGCAGAGGCCGGAGGCCACCGCCTCGGCCGCCCGGCGGATGAAGACGGGATAGTCGACCGGCTCTTCGGAGTCGGTCCCGAAATCCTGGACCTCGTGCCCCTGCCCGGTGAGGAAGCGCTCGATCTCTTCCTTGTAGCGGTAGCCGGCGTGGTCGGACCCGAGGGCGATCTTCATGGCGGCGGTATTAGATCATGGATGCGAGCCGGCGCCGCCGGGCCTCGAAGAGGACGAGCGCCGCGGCCACCGTGGCATTGAGCGACTCGACGGGAGGCTCGATCGGGATGGTGAGGCGGAGGCCGGCCTGGGCGAGGAGGGCGGGAGAGAGGCCCGGGCCTTCGGCGCCCACGGCGAGGATCAACGTCCGCGGAAACGGAACGGTCCAGACGCTCTCTCCGCCGCGAGTCGCCAGGGCGGCCCAGACGGGCTGGAGCGGAGCGAGCCGCCGGGCGAGGGCGCCCGGGTCGGCGCCGAGGGCCAGCGGCAGGCGGAGCAGGCTGCCGGCCGAGGCGCGGAGGGCCCGCGGATGGTTCGGGTGCGCGCTCCCCGGCGCCAGGACGAGCCCGGCGGCACCGGCGGCCTCGGCCACCCGCGCCAGGGCTCCCAGATTGCCCGGGTCCTGCAGCCCGTCGAGGTACAGATAGGGAAGCCCCTCGCGGAGCGGCAGGGCCTCGGTGCCGGAGCGGGGGAGGCGGGCGACGGCGAGGACGCCGCGCGGCGAGTCCGCATCGGTCAGGTCGGCGAAGAGCTCCGGAGCGACCTCCAGGGGAGCGGCCGGAAGCGCGCGGACGAGCCGCTCCCCTTCGGCCGTGACGAGAAAGCCAGGTGTCGCCAGGACCGTCTCGATCTCCAGGCCGGCGGCGACGGCCTCGGCCACCAGGTGAGGACCTTCGAGGAGGGCCCGCTCGTCGCGCTCGCCTTTACTTCGCCGGAGCCGCCGAATATCCTTGAGCCCTTGATTTTGGCGACTGGTGATCATGACGACCGATCTTAAGAACTTCTGGCAGCGGCTCCAAACCGGGGTCGAGGTGGCGGTGGCGGGGACGGCTCCGGAGAGCCTGCTCGGCGTGCGCGACGCGATCCTGCGCTATTTCCACGACGGCCTGGACCGGACGGTCTCGGTGGCCGTCGTTCCGCAGACCGTGTCGGAGGCCCCCTTCGGCCTGCCGTACACGGACGAGGAGACCCTGCGCCTGGTCCGCAAGCGAGTGGAGGAGCTCGAGACGAAGCTCGGCAACACCTACCACTTCTACATCGCCAGCGAATCCGGCATCCATGCCATCGATGCGGACGGTGGTCCCCGTTACTTCATCCGATACTGGACTGTGATCCGCGGCACGCTGGGTGAGGCGTGGGGCTCGAGCGGCTCCGTGCAGATCCCCGAGCGCATCGTGGCCGGCCTCGACCAGACGCAGATCCCCTTCGCGGTCCCTGGCACCCGGCGCAGCGGCGGCATCATCCGCTCGCTGACCGGCGGCCTCGAGTCGCGGCGCAAGGCGATCACGACCGCGACCCTGCACGCCCTCTCCAGCCTCTTCTACGGCATCCTGGAGAGCCGCCCGATCCGATGAGACGGGCTGGGGTGCGTCTCGCCTGGAGGCGTCTGCCGCACCTTTGCCATGTGTGTGCTAGCATACTCGGCCTGTCGACGTCGGGAATCCCCCCGGGTGCCCCTGCCGCGCTCGACCTCCGAGCCGAACAATCCAAGCTTTGCCGATCATGATGCCTGAGGTGTGACGATGAGCGAACACGAAGCCCACCTGTTCACGTCGGAGTCGGTGACGGAAGGTCACCCGGACAAGGTGGCCGACCAGATCTCCGACGCCATCCTGGACGACGTGCTCCGTCAGGACCCGACCGGGAGGGTGGCGTGCGAGACCCTGGTGACGACGGATCTGATCGTCCTCTCGGGCGAGATCACGACGACCGCTCAGGTCGACTTCGTGGGGGTGGCCCGCCGCGCCGTCCAGGAGATCGGCTATGACCGGCCCGAGCTCGAGTTCGATGGCAACACCTGCAAGGTCCTGCTGACCATCAACCGGCAGTCCACCGATATCGCCCTCGGGGTGGACAAGGACGGAGCCGGCGACCAGGGGTTGATGTTCGGCTTCGCCTGCCACGAGACGCCGGAGCTGATGCCCTTGCCGATCCAGCTCGCTCATGGGCTGACCCGCCGCCTCGCGAGCGCGCGCCGGGCCGGCGACCTTCCTTGGCTGCGGCCGGACGGCAAATCGCAGGTCACGGTCGAGTACGACGGCAAGACGCCCGTGCGGGTGGACACCGTGGTGGTCTCGACCCAGCACGACCCGGCGGTCTCCCAGGAGGAGATCCGCCAGGGAGTCATCGAGCAGATCGTCCGGCCGACGATCCCCGCCCAGCTCCTCGACGACCGCACGGTCTACCACATCAATCCGACCGGACGCTTCGCGATCGGCGGCCCGCACGGCGACTGCGGCCTGACCGGACGCAAGATCATCGTGGACAGCTACGGCGGCTACGGCCGCCACGGCGGCGGCGCCTTCTCGGGCAAGGACCCGACGAAGGTCGACCGCTCGGCCTGCTATATGGCGCGCCATGTGGCCAAGAACCTGGTCGCGGCAGGGCTCGCCGAGCGCGTCGAGGTCCAGGTGGCCTACGCCATCGGCGTTGCCGAGCCGGTCTCCATCCGCGTCGACACCTTCGGCACCGGCGAGATCTCCGAGCGTCACATGGAGGGCCTCGTCCGCGAGCACTTCCCCCTGTCGCCGCGCGCCATCATCGAGTACCTCGATCTCCGCCGTCCGGTCTATCGCCAGACGGCCGCCTATGGCCACTTCGGGCGCGAGGAGGAGGGGTTCACATGGGAGCGGACACATCGCGCCGCCGATCTGCGGGCCGCCGCGGGTCTCCAGGAGGCTCAGGCCCTGGTTGCCTCGGCCTGAAAGCCGTCGGATGCCCCCGCCGACGACCGTCCTCTGGTCCGTTCGCCGCAGGGGGAGACCGGTCCTCTCCGGCCTCTCCCGCCGCCCTCGGACGCATGCCGGACAGAGCCTTCGCAGGTGAGGGAAAAGCACGCCGATGCTGCGTTTTGCACAGACCCCGGCGGCGCGCAAGTGCCCGGGATTTCAGCTGGACAGGGACCCCCCGGGGTGTTAGCCTAGCGGGAGTCAGCACGAGACATCTTGGCGATATGGCGACTCTGGATCATCCCGAACTGCGGGAATCTCTCAACAATCTCCTGAAGACCTCCCGACCGCGGTTGGAACGGGTTCTCAGAAACTTCGAGGTCCCTCCGGAAGACGCCGAGGACATCCTCCAGGACGCGCAGCTCACGCTCCTCTA
>DASPXX010000060.1:0-11685 GCA_035637095.1 Thermoanaerobaculia bacterium | reverse complement strand
CGATCTCCTCCAGGAAGGGATCGGCCTGGAGCATCTGCACCAGGATCCCCTCGGTCACCACCAGGATGCGGGTCGAGGGTCCGGCACGGCGGTCGAAGCGCACCTGGTAGCCCACCTCGCCGCCGAGGCTCCAGCCGTTCTCCTCGGCCATGCGGCGGGCCGCGGCGCGGGCGGCGATCCGCCGGGGCTCCAGCATCACGATCCGGCGTTCCCCGCCGATCCCGGCCGCGAGCAGGGCCGGAGGCACCCGCGTCGTCTTCCCTGCGCCGGTGGGAGCCACGAGCACCGCCGACGAGCCGGCGCGCAGGGCGCCGACAAGCTCGGGCAGGGCGTCGTCGATGGGGAGGGGGGACTTCAAAGGCGGCGACGCGGCGGCTCGGGAGGAGCCTCGAGCCCGAAGACGAGATGCCAATACGCCCAGGAGCGTGGATCGAACAGCCCCGACGGAGGATCAGCGAGAACTTGCCGGAACGTGCTCTCAGGGAAGTGCCGGCGTGCGACCTTCAGATCCTCAGGAGTGCCATAGACCATCACCTGAGCGAGAAACCGGTGAGGATCCGCTAAGCCCTCGGCGGGAGGCTTCCACCAGAAGAGGCGTTTGGCGACTTGCTCGAGGTCGGTCATGGCAGCAACCCTCCAGGAAGGGAGGCAACCTCCGGAAGGCGCGTCGGATCGACGGAGGAGACGGCAGCTGCCAGTCGCGTACGGACCTTCTCCGGAAGAGTCCCGAGATCGCCATCGCCGAAGTAGCTCAATGCCTTGAGGCTCACGAGGTGGTTGAACGCCTCGCCGTACACGGCGTGGGCTGCGGCCAGGGCCGAGGGGAGGTCGATTCCTTCCACCAGGATTCGAAAGATGTCCAGGTAGTCCTTGGCTTCCGCCCGATCCTGGATCACCTTGACCTTGGTGGCCGCCAGGTCGAGCAGCGAAGCAATGAGAAGACCGTTCCCCGCGGCCGGCTCCGGGTCCTTCACGCGACGGAGCGGGAGCCCGCCGAAGAAGGAGACTTTCGTTGCCCCCTCGGGGAGCTCCACTTGCGAGACCAGCGTATTGGGAGAAGACTGGAGACGGACGCTCCCCAGCAGAAACGAGACCTCCCGTTCGAGCTCATCCGGATGGAAGGAACGGTTCGCGAAGAGATCGAAGTCCTCCGACGGCCGGTGACCCAGCCGGAGGGTCAGAGCCGTTCCTCCATAGAGAACGAATCCCGAAGGCACCTCGGAGAGCTTGGGCCAGAGGCTTCTCTGGGATGGCGGCAGCTGGTCGAGCCGGGGCTCCAGCATGGAACCGTTATACCACCCCCAGCCATCCCAACACCGTGAGCGCGATCAGGACCAGCGAGAGGAGGCTGACCGCGATCGCGATCCCCCAGGCGAGGAGGTTGTAGAACGGCCGGTTCACGTGCGGGCCCATCAGCTCCCGGTCGTTGACCAGCCGGAGGATGGCGAACAGCTCGACGGGCAGGAGCACGCCATTGAGGACGTAGACGCCGATCAGGACCTGGATCAGCGGCAGACCGGGAATGAGCGCCACTCCCGCGCCGAGCACGATCAGCCCGGTGAACAGCCCCATGAAGATGGGCGCCTCCTCCCAGGTGCGCGACACTCCCCGCTCGAACCCGAACGCCTCGCTCATCATGTAGGTCGTGGCGAGGGGGAGCACCCCGGCCGCCAGGAGCGAGGCGCCGAGGAGACCGAGGGCGAACAGCTCGTGGGCGAAGCGGCCGGCGACCGGCTCCAGGGCGCGCGCCGCGTCCTCCGCCGTCTCGACCGTGATCCCCCGCGGGAACAGGGTCGCCGCCGTGGCAATGATGATGAATGCCGCCACGATCCCGGCGAAGACCGTCCCGATGGCCACGTCGAAGCGCGTGTAGCGGTAGTCGGCCGGCGTCACCCCCTTCTCCACGACCGACGACTGGACGTAGAGCTGCATGTAGGGAGAGATCGTGGTGCCGATGAGCGCGATGAGCACGTAGAGGTAGCCGACTTCGGTCCGCAGGTGGGGGCGCACGGTCTCGCGGAGCACGTCGCTCCAGTCCGGCCGGGCGAGGAAGGCGGCGCCGATGTAGGCGAGGAACGCGAACGAGAGGACGAGGAAGATCCGCTCCACCCAACCATAGGAGCCGCGGGTGATGAGCAGCCAGACGAGGATCGCGGCGAGCGGCACGGCGATGTAGCGGCTCACCCCGAACAGCTCGGCCGCGGCGGCGATCCCGATGAACTCCGAGACGATGATTCCCGCGTTCGCCACCAAGAGGGTCAGCAGGATCAGCGCCGTGGCGCGCAGCGAGAAGCTCTCCCGGATCAGGTCGGAGAACCCCTTGCCGGTGACGGCGCCCATCCGCGCGCTCATCTCCTGGACGACGCCGACGCAGATCGTCACCAGGACCAGAGCCCAGAGGAGGCTGTAGCCGTAGGAGGCGCCGGCCGAGGCATAGGTGGCGATGCCGCCGGCGTCGTTGCCCGCGGCGGCAGCCAGGAGGCCGGGACCCAGAGCCCCCAGATAAGGCCAGAACCGGCGGCTCTTCATGGCGGTCCTCAGGCGGCAAAGCTCCGGGCGCCGCGCCGCTGCCAGACGTCGGGCAGGAGCACCGCCAGGGCGTCGTCGACGGTCACGATCCCGATCAGCTTCCGGGTCTCGTCGTCGAGCACCGGCACCGCGAGCAGGTTGTATTCGGCGAGCACCCGCGCGGCGTCCTCGGCGCGGTCGTTGGGGCCGACCGTAGGAATGTCGTCGTCCATGACCGCGGCGAGCGGAGTCGCAGGGTCGGCGACGATCAGATTGCGCAGCCGCACGATGCCCTCGAGGACCCCGGGATCGTCCGGAGCCAGGGCGTAGACGGCGAGGAGGGGATCGGGGACCTCCTCCATCGAGCGGATCGCGGCCAGGGCGTCGCCCACCGTGCCGCTCGCCGGGACGCTCACGAAATGGGTCGTCATGATGCGGCCGGCGCTGTCCTCGTCGAAGGCGAGGTGGGCCTGGACGTCGGCGGCCTCCTCGGGCTCCATGCGGGAGAGGAGCTGCTCGGCGACCTCTTCATCCAGATCTTCCAGGACATCCGCCGCAGCGGCCGGAGTCATCTCTTCGAGGATGTCCGCGGCGCGCTCCTGGTCCATACCTTCCAGGAGGTCGGCCAGCCGCTCGTCGCTGACCTCCTCGAGGGTCTCGGCGGCGGTCTCCTCGTCGAGGGCGGCGACGATCTCCGCGCTCTCGCGGTAGGAGAGCGCGTCGACGATGCGCGCGAGATCCACCGGGTTCAGCTCGGCGAGGCGGTCGTAGGAGACCTTGAGCTGTACCGGAGCGGCGGAGGCCAGGTACTGGACGTCGGACCAGTCGATGATCTGGCGACCGACGATGCGGCCGGCCATGACGCGCGGCCCGAGGCGGCGCAGCAGCGCGCGGGCGCTGATGTCGACCCCCACCACCCGGAAGGCTCCCTCGACGCGGGTGAGCTGGATGTCGTTGACCCGGACGATCCGGCGGCCGGTGATGTCGATGAGCTGATGATCGAGCACGTCGCGGCGCAGCAGGACCTCGCCGTTGCGCCGGGTGAACGGCTGCAGGTCGACGATGGAGGAGGAGAGACGCGTCGAGCCGTTCAGGTCCTGGAGCTGGGTCGCCGGTACGAAAAAGCGGCGGCGGCCGTCGCGCACCACGAGGCCGGCGATGGGCGGATAGTGCTCATCGCCCATGCGCACGATGAGGTCATCGAGCTTGCCGATGAGATCGCCGGTCTGTCCCTGGACCGGCCGGTCGACGATGGAAGTGAGGAACAGCATCGCCTGCCTCCTGGTCCCCCCGCGGCGAACGCGCCAGGGGGCAGGAGGCGGCTAGGCGGCGGCCCTCTCAGGGCCACCGGATCGGGAGCCGGCGCCTGTCCCTCGCGCGATGCCCCGCGAGGGCTACCGATGCACAAAGAGCACCGAATAAAGTGCGACTAGGTCCGTCGTCCATGAACGTTCGCTTGGTCGTTGTCAGATCCCCACCCGCCTCTCCCACGCGAGTCATGGTAGCACTCGGGGCGACCGGCGGGCCAGATGGTAGCGGGTGCCGGCACGCTCGCCGGTGCGCCGCACCCATCCGGCGTTCTGGAGGTCGTGGAGGATGCGGCGTAGCCGCGAAGCCGGCGCGTTGGTCAGCCGCGAGAGGTCGCCCATGGTCGCCGTGCCGCCCAGGCGCTCGATCGTTTCGAGCACCTGGGCTCCGAGGCCTGCGGGCGATTCCGTGACCGGCTGTCCGGCGGGCTCGGTGCCGTGCTCGGGCTCGTCGCCGAGACCGGCCAGCACGTCCCGGCGCAGGAAGCCCATGATCCGCTCGCCGTCGATGGCGAGCTCCAAGAGGGGCGCCGCCTCGATCTCCTCACCGCTCCCGGCCAGGAAGCGCAGGCGCCGGAGCTCCTGCACGAGGCTGCGGATCCGGCTGCGCCCGCCGAGCACAGGCTGGAAATCCCGGACCAGCGTCTCCAGGTGCACGCGCGGCGGCTCCGTCCCGCCCGTCCGCTTCTGCAGGACCAGGCGCACCCAGAGGATCACCAGCAACGCGCACGCCTCGGGCCGCAATCCAAGGTGGCTCGCCGCATCGAGCCCCGCATCCGCGGTGACCTCGGGCGCCAGGCGGAGGCCGACGTGGTCCGAGGAGGGGCTCGTCGCCAGCGTCAGACCGACCGAGCGCAGGCGCCGCTCGACCTCGCCGTGGACCTCGGGAGCATCGAGCATAGGAATCTCGGCGCGGGGCACGCTCCCCTCGCGCAACAGCCGGGCGCAGATCCGGGTGGCCTCGTCTATGTCCATGGCGAGGTTTCGTAAGCGAGATCTTCGTCTATCGTCGTGTTGAACGTCCGTGCTTTGTCACTCATTCCCGCAACGGAACTATAACGGATTGCAACACCGGCGCCCAGTCCCCGGCCCGAAACCAGAGGAGGGCGGTTTTAAAACCGGCCGGTCCGGCTGCGCAGGAGCCGGCTTTCGGCCGCGCGGAGGATGGCGTCGGTGGAGAGAAGAGGCAGCGGGAGGAGGGCGGGGAGCAGTGCATCGCGCCCGGCCGAGGCGAGCTCGCCGAGGCTCTTCCGTCGGAGGGCGGACATCATCCGGTCACCGTATCGCAGGAGCTCCAGGACTGCGTAGGCGCGCTGGCCGGCCTTGGTAAGGACCAGCCCCTCCAGCCACCCTCCCTGGCGCAGGGCACGCAGGGCGGCAGATCGGTCCCTGCCGGTCAGCCAGGAGAGCTGCTCACCGAGCTCGCGAGAGGAGGAGATGGGGAGGTGGGCCTCCGCCAGGACCTGGAGGACGGCCATCCGTGCCAGGAAGTCGCGGGGAGAGCTCCCGGTGAGGGTGAGCAGCAGGGAGCGAAACGGCGCCGGCTCGCCGGGTGCTTTCGAAGCGGGTCGCGTTCGTCGAGACTCGGTTTTGTCGCCCATCAGCGCGACAGACTATAACGGAAGCACGGCGCGGCGAGGCATCAACCCGGAATCGCGTGGTCGCGGAGCGAGGAGGCTCACCACCGCTGAGGCATCCCAAAATCTCAACGGCTGCTCCCGCGTTCCTCAAGCACGAACTTGACGAGGAGGCCTTCAGGGTCCTCGATCCGTGGCAATGTCCAGAATGACTCGTCGAGCGGGCGGAGAGGGGGTCGGATGCCTCCCGACCGCACCAGACGCGCCATCCGCTCCTCCTCCGGCTCGACCGGAACGATCCTGGCGATCGGTGCGCCGCGATCGGTTACAAGGAAGGATTCCCCGGCCTTCACCCGTTCGAGAGTTTCCCGCAAAGAGGATTTCAGCTCTCTGATTCCGGTGGTCTTCATGACCCCGGAGTCTACATCAGGAGAAATGATGCGTCAATCGAAACCATTCCCGTAATCCGGGGGGAGAGATGTCACGCCGTCTCGCCTCCCTCCGGTGGCTTGGGGCGCCCCGCGATCGCCAGGAAGAGCTCCGAGACGACCTCTTTGAGCTCCACGGTGTAACTGGCGAGGTCGCGCAGCTGTTGCTCCAGGACCTCCGGCCCCGGGCGGACCAGCGCGCCTCCGGGGCGGGGCTTGACCTTGTAGGTGTACAGCTCGTCGAGGAGCTGCAGCTTCTGGTAGGCGTCTTTCAGTCTCTGCGGATCCATCTCAGCCCCCTGTCTTCCGGGACGGCAGCCCCAGGGTGAAGTCGACGAGCCGTGCCACCTCCTCCGGGCTCAGCCGGCGCCGGAAGGACGGCATGGGCCCTTCCCCCTCGACGATCTGCTGCCGTACGGCGGCGCGGTCTTTCTTCCGGATCATGGGCGAGGCGAGCAGGTCCAGGTAGGGGTACAGCTTGTTGGGGCGCCGGGGCCCCTGCCCCTCCCCGCCATGGCAGCGCGCGCAGTACCGCTTGTAGAGAGCGGGCGCGCTGCGGTCCGCCGGGCCGCAGCCGGCAAGGAGGGACAGCATCAGAAGCAGCGGCAGCCACCTCAATGAGAATTTCCACTATGGAGCCGTTTCACGTACTCGACCAGCAGGTCCACCTCCTTGTCGGTGAGCTGCTGGCTGAACCCCGGCATCTCGCCGAAGACGCCTTCGCGGATGGCCCGGCGGATCGAGCTCTCACCGCCGCCTCCCGAATGCCAGACGTCGTCGGTGAGGTCGGCGTAGGCGTTCCCCATGTAGGCCGGCGTGTTGCCCGCCCCATCGATGCCATGGCATTTGGCGCAGTGCTTCCGCCAGAGCTTCTCGTCCGGCGGCCGGTTGGAGAAACGGTCCACCAGGTCGTCGCACCCCGCCAGGACGAGCGTCGCCAGGAGGACCAGGGCGATGCGCTTCACGGCGGTGCTCATGGATTCACCTCCCGGCGGAAGACCGCCGACGCCGACGCCTGATCGCGCGGGCGGACGACGATCTCGTCGATGTTGACGTGGGGCGGCCGGGTCACCGCCCACACCACGCACTCGGCGACGTCCTCGGCCATCAGAGGCTGGAGACCTCGGTAGACCGCGTTGGCCCGCTCTGCATCGCCTCCGAAGCGGACCAGGGAGAACTCGGTCTCCACCAGACCCGGCGCGATGTCGGTGACGCGGATCGGCTGGCCGAGCAGCTCGAGCCGCAGGGTGCGGGTCAGGGCGCGCTCCGCATGCTTGGCCCCGGTGTAGCCGGCTCCCCCCACGTAGGTCTCGAACCCGGCGATCGAGCCGATATTGACGATGTGGCCGTCGGTGGACTCCCGGAGGGCGGGCAGGAGCGCCCGCGTCATGCGCAGTGTGCCGAGGACGTTGGTCTCCCACATCGTCCGCCAGCTGTCGTCGCCGGCGTCCTCGATGCGGTCGAGACCCAGGGCACCGCCGGCGTTGTTCACCAGCAGGTGGACGACCGGCGGGAGCTGCTCGATGAAGGCCGCCACGCTCTGCGTGTCCGTCACGTCCAGCTGCAGCGCGTTCGCGCCCAGCGGCTCGGCGACCTCGCGCAGGCGGTCGAGGCGGCGCGCTCCCACCCAGAGCTGGAAGCCGGCCCGCGCCAGCGCCTGGGCGGTCGCCGCTCCGATGCCCGAGCTGGCGCCGGTGACCACCGCGATCTTTCCCTCGCTCATGAAGAAGCTCTCCTGATTCGAAGTTGGCTCTACACCTCGGCCGAAGGGCAGAGATCGGCCACGGGGCAGGCGGCGCACTCCGGCTTGCGCGCCTTGCAGAGGGCCCGGCCGTGACTCTGGAGCAGGTGCGACCAGGCGTTCCAGTCCTCCTGCGCGACGAGCGGCAGGAGATCCTGCTCGATCCTTTCCGGATCGGTCTCCTGGGTCAGGCCGAGCCGCCGGGAGAGCCGCTGCACGTGGGTATCGACCGTGATCCCCTCGTTCTTGCCGAAGGCGTTGCCGAGGACGGCGTTGGCGGTCTTGCGTCCGACCCCGGGGAGCGCCACGAGGGCGTCCATCGCCGCCGGCACCTCGCCGCCATGGTCCGCCACCAGCGCTTGGCCGAGGGCCTTCAGGGCACGCGCCTTGTTGCGGAAGAAGCCGGTGGAGCGCACCATCTCCTCCAGCTCCGGGAGCTCGGCCTCGGCGTAGTGGCGGGCGGTCGGATAGCGCCGGAAGAGGGCGGGCGAGATCTCGTTGATCTTCTTGTCCGTGCACTGGGCCGCCAGCACCGTGGCCACCAGGAGCTGGAGGGGCGAGGTGAAATCGAGCGCGATGCGCGAGTCGGGGTAGGCCCGGCGCAGGCGGGCCAGGATCTCCGTGGCCCGCTGGCGTTTCGCCTTCCGCGATTCCCGGCGGGCCTGCGCCGGAGTGATGCCGTCGGATGTGAGTCCGGCCATCCGCCTAGTCCTCGGGAATGAGGGCCCGCACCACCCAGTTGACCAGGGCGATCACCACTCCGCCCAGGACCGCCGGCATGCAGCCGTCGATCCGGAGCTGCGAGAGCAGGGCGTCGGCCAGGAGCAGCATGAGCCCGTTGATCAGCAGGTAGAAGAGGCCGAGGGTGAGGACGATCAGCGGGAACGAGAAGAAGCTGACGATCGGCTTGACCAGCAGATTGATCAGGCCGATCACGAGCCCGGCGAGCAGCAGGTAGAGCAGGCCGCCGCTGAAGTGGATGCCGTCGATCAGCTTGTCGGCGATCACCAGGGCGACGCCGTTCAACACCACCTGGATCAGTGCGCGCAGCATCTCGGGGAGCCCTCCGTTCCGGAAGCAGGAGGGAGTCTACACCTTCGGCGGGGTGGGAGCGGGCGGCGCGGGCTCCAGGATGTCGCGGGCCCGCGCCGCCACCCGGCGCTCGTTGTCGAAGGTGAGCCGGGCGATCCCGGCGTCCCAGGAGAACCAGCCGGCTCCGGAGACCTCGCGCGCGTCGAAGTCCGCCGGATCGCCGGTCACGTATTCCAGGAGGAAATAGGCCACCTGCTTGTGGATGCGCGAGCCGCGGTCGAAGAACCAGTACTCGACTCCGGGCAGAGGGGCGACGATGCGGCCGGTGACCCCGGTCTCCTCGCGGACCTCGCGGATGGCGGCCTCCTCCGGCGTCTCCCCTTCCTCGATGTGCCCTTTCGGGAGCTGCCAGCGCTTCCCCTCCTGGGTCGAGATGAGGAGGATGCGCGAGCTGCGGACGATCAGGCCCCCGGCGGAGCGCTGGTGCTCGATCCGCGGCGTGGGTTGGCTGGCGCGCGGGCTGCCGCCGGGAGGGGCCGCGGCCCTGGGTTTGCTGCGCCGCCGGCGGGGTGAGCGCGTCAGTTGGTCGTCTCCCCACCCCGTTCCGGCGTCCAGGAGGGGAGAGCCGCGGGGTCGACTCCCACCGACCGCAGGGCGGCCGACCAGACCGCATCGGGATCGGACGCGAAGATGAGGTCCTCCCGGGCCGGTGCGGTCAGCCAGTCGTTGCGCAGGATCTCGTCGATGAGCTGCCCCGAGCCCCAGCCGGCATACCCGAGGAAGAGGCGGAAATGGTCCGGCGGGGTCTCGGCGAGACGCATCAGGTCGCCGATGTGCTGCGTCAGGGCCACGCCGGGGATGACCTCGGTCGCGGCCTCGGTCTCCGCCTCTCCGGGCACGAAGAGGACCGTGCCGAGCTGCGGGTGGACCGGGCCGCCGAAGTGCGCCACCGCACAGTCCTCGCCGCGCCACCCGACCTCCATCCCTTCGAGGATCTCGGCGAGCCGGATCCCTGTCGTGCGGTTGAGGATGAAGCCGAAGCTCCCTTCCTCTTCATGATGGACCAGCAGCACGACGCTGCGCTGGAAGAAGGGATCGAGCACCTGCGGCATGGCCACCAGCAGAACCGGGGGCGTCAGACCGGAGTCGGCGGCGGGCATGCGACCATCTTAGCGCAAGCCCGTGAGGGGATCTGATATCTTTCCGGACACGGGCGATCCCCGCGCCCGAGGAGAGAGATCCATGAGAGACAGTTTCGGCAGCCGCTCGACCCTGACCGTGGGCGGCCGCAATGTTTCCCGCACCTATCGCCTGGCCCGGCTCGACGCCCTGGAGAAGCGGGGCTGGAATCTCGCGCGGCTCCCCTATGCGCTGCGCATCCTGCTGGAGAACCTGCTGCGCCGGGAGGACGGCGAGGTGGTCCGCGCCGAGGACGTCGAGGCGCTGGCGCACTGGAATCCCAAGGCCCTCCCCGACCGGGAGATCGCCTTCATGCCCGCCCGCGTCCTGCTCCAGGATTTCACCGGCGTGCCGGCGGTGGTCGACCTCGCCGCCATGCGCGACGCCATGGCCGCCATGGGCGGCGATCCGAAGCGGATCAATCCGCTCCAGCCGGTGGAGCTGGTAATCGACCACTCGGTCCAGGTGGACGAGTACGGCAGCGCCGCGGCCTTCCTGATCAACGCCGAGAAAGAGCTGGAGCGCAACCGCGAGCGCTACGCCTTCCTGCGCTGGGGCCAGACCGCGTTCGACAACTTCAAGGTCGTGCCGCCGGACACCGGCATCGTCCACCAGGTGAATCTGGAATACCTGGCCCGCGTCGTGATGGACGGTCCCATGGAGGGCGAGACCTGGGCCTATCCCGACACCCTGGTGGGCACCGACTCGCACACGACGATGATCAACGGTCTGGGCGTCCTCGGCTGGGGCGTCGGCGGCATCGAGGCCGAGGCGGCAATGCTCGGCCAGCCGGTCTCCATGCTGATCCCCGAGGTCGTCGGCTTCCGCCTCGCGGGCCAGCTCCCCGAGGGAGCGACCGCGACCGACCTGGTGCTCACGGTCACCGAGATGCTGCGCAAGAAGGGGGTGGTGGGCAAGCTCGTCGAGTTCTACGGTCCCGGGCTGGCCAACCTGCCGCTCGCCGACCGCGCCACGATCGCCAACATGGCCCCCGAATATGGCGCCACCTGCGGCATCTTCCCGGTCGACCAGGTCGCGCTGGACTACCTGCGCTTCACCGGCCGTCCGGAGGAGCGGGTGGCGCTGGTCGAGACCTATATGAAGGAACAGGGGCTGTTCCATACGGCGGAGAGCCCGGAGGCGGTCTACTCCGTCACCCTGGCGCTCGACCTCGGCACCGTCGAGCCGAGCCTCGCCGGTCCGCGCCGGCCGCAGGACCGCGTCCGCCTCGGCGACGTCAAGAGCTCGTTCCTCAAAGAGCTGGAGACGATCACCGCGGCGCCCCGAAAGCCGCGTCCGGCGGCCGGACCAGGGCTCCAGGTGGCGGGCGGCAACGCCGCCGGAACGCTGGTCGCCGAGCCCGCGGTGGAGACCGCCGCCGAGGCCGCCGCCGCGCTCCAGCACGGCTCGGTGGTGATCGCGGCGATCACCAGCTGCACCAACACCTCGAACCCGTCGGTGATGGTGGCCGCCGGCCTGCTGGCCAAAAAGGCGGTCGAGCGGGGCCTGAACGTCAAGCCGTGGGTCAAGACCAGCCTCGCCCCGGGCTCCAAGGTGGTCACCGAATACCTGCGCGAGGCCGGGCTCTGGCCTTACCTGGAGCAGCTCAGGTTCCATCTCGTGGGATACGGATGCACCACCTGCATCGGCAACAGCGGCCCGCTGCCGGCGGCGATCTCGCAGGCCATCGACGAGCGCGACCTGGTGGCGGTCGCGGTCCTCTCCGGCAACCGCAACTTCGAAGGGCGGATCAACTCCGACGTGCGGGCCAACTACCTGGCCTCACCGCCTCTCGTGGTGGCCTACGCCCTCGCCGGACGGATCGATCTCGATCTCCAGACCGAGCCGCTGGGCACGGGCAGGGACGGCCAGCCGGTCTATCTGAAGGACATCTGGCCGAGCCGCCGCGAGGT
>DASPXX010000059.1:0-23560 GCA_035637095.1 Thermoanaerobaculia bacterium | reverse complement strand
GCCCGCGCGGCCCTGGAGGGGATCGCCTTCCAGGTCGCCGACGTGCTGACCGCCATGGAGGCCGACTCCGGGGTGCCGCTCGCCGAGCTGCGGGTGGACGGCGGCGCCGCGGTGAACGACCTCCTGATGCAGCTCCAGGCCGACCTGATCGGCGTGCCGGTAGCCCGCCCGGCCAACCCGGAGACCACCGCGTTGGGAGCCGCCTACCTCGCGGGCCTGGCGGTGGGAGTCTGGAAAGACCTCGCCGACGTGGCCGGCCGCTGGCGCCTCGAGCGGGTCTTCGAGCCGCGCCTCGATCGCGCTCGTGTGGAGGAGATGCGGGCGCGCTGGGCGCGGGCGGTGGAGCGGGCGAAGGGGTGGGGGTGAGGCAGGATCCCGGGAAGCGCGGGCAGTGTAAGCTCCCCCCTCTCCCGGGGGATGGGTGGGAGATGGGAGAGGGGGGCCGGGGGGGTGAGGTCGGGCGGGCGGAGGCCTCAACCACGATGACTTTGACGGAGTCCTGGAGGGTGAGGGTCTGAACCGCGACGCCGGCCTCGCCCAACTCGCCGATCCCGAGCCGTGGGAGGTGCTCGTGGTGGGCGGCGGCGCGACCGGCCTCGGGGTGGCGGTCGAGGCCGCCTCGCGCGGCTATCGCACGCTCCTCCTCGAGCGCTCCGACTTCGCCAAGGGGACGTCGAGCCGCAGCACCAAGCTGATCCACGGGGGCGTCCGCTATCTCCGGCAGGGGAACGTGGCTCTCGTCCTGGAGGCGCTGCGCGAGCGCGGGCTGCTGATGCGCAACGCTCCCCACCAGGTGCGGAACCTCTCGATCGTCGTCCCTGCCTACGACTGGTGGGAGGGACCGTTCTACGGCGCCGGCCTGCGGCTCTACGACCTGCTCGCCGGCCGGCTGGGGCTGGGACCGTCGCACCGTCTGTCGCGCGAGGAGACGCTGGAGCGCATCCCCACGCTCGAGCCCGAGGGGCTGCGCGGCGGCATCGTCTATCACGACGGCCAGTTCGACGACGCCCGCCTGGCCGTGACGCTGGCCCGCACCCTGGCCGCCCAGGGAGGAGTCCCGATCAATTACATGGAGGTCACCGCCCTGCTCAAGAGCGGCGAGCAGGTCTGCGGCGTGCGGGCGCGCGACGCCGAGACCGGCGAGGAGCGCGAGATCCCGGCCCGGGTGGTGGTCAACGCGACCGGCGTCTTCGCCGACGGTCTGCGGCGGCAGGACGATCCGGAGAGCGAGCCGCTCCTCGCGCCGAGCCAGGGAGTCCACCTCGTGCTGGACCGCTCGTTCCTCCCGGGGACGAGCGGGATCCTCGTGCCGCACACGACCGACGGGCGCGTCCTCTTCGCGCTCCCCTGGCACGGCCGCACCGTGGTGGGGACCACGGACACGGCCGTCCCGGAGCCGGTGGCCGAGCCCCGCGCCTCCGCGCAGGAGATCGAGCTCCTGCTCACCCACACGGCCCGCTACCTGACGCGCGATCCCACGCCGGCGGACGTCCTCTCCTGCTTCGCCGGCCTGCGGCCGCTGGTGCGCGCCGGGGAGAGCCGGTCGACGGCCTCCCTCTCGCGCGACCACACCCTGGTCGTCGCTCCGTCGGGCCTGGTGACGATCACCGGCGGCAAGTGGACGACCTACCGCAAGATGGGGCAGGACACGGTGGACCACGCCGCGCTCGCCGGCGGCCTGCCGGAGCGCCCGTCGGTGACCGAGTCGCTGCACCTGCACGGCTGGACCGAGCACATCCCGCCGCCGGACGAGGGGACCGCCTACGGCTCGGACGCCGAGGCCCTGGACCGGCTGGCGGGCGAGCGGCCCGGCTGGGGCGATCCGCTCCACCCGCGGCTCCCCTACCGCGTCTGCGAGACCGTCTGGGCGGCGCGCCACGAGATGGCGCGCACCGTGGAAGACGTCCTCGCCCGCCGCACCCGCGCCCTCCTCCTCGACGCCCGCTCCAGCCTGGAGGCCGCCCCGGTCGTCGCCCGCCTCCTCGCCGTCGAGCTCGGCCGGGGGGAGAGCTGGGTGCAGGCGCAGGTGGAGGCCTATGGGGCGGTGGCGCGGGGGTACACCCTCACCCCCGGCCCCTCTCCCGCAAGCGGGAGAGGGGTGTAGGTTAGCCAAAAGCCTTCAGAGACTCAGAACCCCTTCTAACTAACCCTCTCCCCTCTCCCACTCGTGGGAGAGGGGCCGGGGGTGAGGGCCTTACGGCGCGGGCGGCGATTCCGGCTTCAGGTGCTCCGCCTTCCACCGCATCGCCATGAGAATGCGGTTCCTCCCGCTCGGGTGGTCGTAGAAGACCCACTCCTCCAGCGGTCCGGGGGAGAGCTTGCGGTAGTCGCTGACCAGGAGGGCGGCCTCGGCGAAGCCGTCCGGCTCGCGGGAGGCGTTCAGACCGAAGATGTCCGCCTCGGCCTCGTTCGTCCGGACGATCGTGTTGGTCACCGGCGTCATCAGGAAGAAGAAGACCACGAGCACCGCCATGAAGAGCGGCAGGCCGGCCAGATCGTCGATCCCGCGCACCCCCCAGCGCTCGCCGCGGCGGGCCGCCATCCGGCCGAAGCCCCAGCGCACGAAGACGAAGCCGAGGACGACGACCGCTCCGAGCTCGACGATCATCTCGTAGGCGTGGTTCAGCACATAGTGCCCCATCTCGTGTCCCATCACCGCCCGCACGCACGCCGGGGAGCCACGCTTGAGGAGGTTGTCGTTGAGCGAGATCCGCAGCGTATTCAACAGGCCGCTCACGTTGGCGCTCACCTGGTTGGTCTGCCGCGACGCGTCATAGACATAGACGTGATCGGCCGGGATGCCGTTCGCCCGCGCCAGCGACAGGATCGAGCCGCGGAGCTCCGGGACCTCGAGCTCCGTGTAGGTGTTGAAGAGAGGCGCGATGAACACCGGGGCGATCAGCAGGCCCAGGACGAGGAACGCCACCATCACGGCCGCCCCCCAGATCCACCAGGTGCGGGGCGCCTTGCGGAACACGGCGTACAGGACCGCCACGAAGAGGCTGCCGAAGATCAGGCCGATGGCGAGCCCCTTGAGCTGGTCGCCGAGCCAGGCGGCGAAATCCTGGGTCGCCATGCCGTACTGGTGCTCGCGGAAGAAGTCCTCGTAGACGTCCATGGGGAAGGTCAGGAGAGAGAGCAGGAAGATGAAGGCGAGGCCATAGAGGAGGGCCTGCAGGAACCGGAAGCGGGTCCAGCGCTCGACCGCGTCGCGCAGGCGGGCCGAGAGGCGGCTCCCGAGGAGGAGCCAGAGCACCGCGAGCGTCCAGACGAAGTCCCAGAGCCGGAGCCAGTAACCCCCCTCGAAGTAGGCGTCGGAGCGCGCCCGCTGCTCAGGCGACAGGCGCGCGAGATACGCCTCGGTGGCCGCCTCGGGGTCGAACGCCGGTCCGGTTCCCGGGGCCGCCGCCGCGGGAGGCGCCGTGGCCGCCCGGGCGGTCCTCGCGGCGCCGGGCATCCACAGGACCGTCCAGAGCACGAGCAGGCAGAGAATCGGTCGCCGCATGGGATTTGTCCCTCCAGAGGAGGAGGAGTCTACCGTAGAGGGCATCTCATTTGCAGACACCCTCCAGCGGCAGGGTGGATCCGCCGAGGGACCGCACCCAGGAAGGAGGACGACGTGGCGGAGATCCAAATCGAACAGCAACCGCGCAGCCTGCTGCCGTGGCTCATCGGGCTGGCGCTGCTCGCGCTCATGGTCATCGGGCTGACCCTGGTATTCGCCGACACCAACGCCGGCACGGTCGAGGACGGCGCCCCCGGCATCGGCCGGGCCCAGGAGAAGAAGAAGGACGAGACACCGCGCCGGCTGCAGCAGTGGGCCCTCGTCGAAGAGGCCGCGCCCGCCCGGGCCGCCTGACGTCCTCCCCAGCTCCCTCCCCCGGGTGAGGCGGGGAGGGAGACCTCGCTTCTCCCGCCTCCCGGTTCCCCTTTCCCGAGCCTGGGTGTGGACTCACAGCCCGGGATATGCTAAACAGTGAGAGCTTTCAGAAGCCGATAACCGTTGCACCGCGGGCCCGGTTTGGCCGCCCCGGAGACGGGCATGGCTCGATCGTCCGATCCGGAATGGGCTCCGCCGGCCCCCCGAGCTTTGCTCACGGTGTGCAACCCGAACTCTGACTTCGCGACCGGAGCTGCTACGTTGAACGACCAACAGATTCCGATCATCCAGATCCGCAACTGTCTGCTCGTGAGCATCCAGACCGAGCTCCACGACCGGCTCGCCCTGGACCTTCAGGAGTCCCTCATGGAGAAGGTGCGGGTCACCGACGCCAAAGGTGTCATCCTCGACGTCTCCGCCGTCGAGGTCATCGACAGCTACATCACCCGCATCCTCAACGACATCGGCAAGTCGGTGCGGTTCATGGGGGCGGTGTGCTACATCGTCGGCATCCGGCCGGCCGTGGCCATGACGCTCATCGAGATGGGGGTCGAGCTGGATTCGGTCAACACCGCCCTGACTCTCGACCTGGCGTTGGAGAAGCTCGAGCTCCTGCAGTCATGAGAACCGTCGAGAGCGAGATCGGGGCGATCCTGTCCGGGACCATCTCGGCGATCACCCAGCGCAGCATCTTCAACCGGTTGGGGCCGCTCGCCGCGCGGCCGGTCAACCAGTTGAGCAATGCGGACCGCATGCAGGTCATGGCGGAGCTCGAGAACTCCGTCCGCCTGTTCGCCCGGCGCAACAGCTCCGAGCTGATCGCCTCGTGCGCGCGCGCGCTGGGCGCCGACGGCACCGGCGCCGTGTCCGGAGCGTCCGCCTCCGCAGCCGGAGCCGCCGCGGCGGGCACGACCAGCGCCAAGAAGCTCCCCATCGAGCAGGAGAAGGACATTGCCACGGCGCGCCTGGAGGCGTGGTCGGAGGCGGTCCGCATCGGCCTGTCCAAGTTCACCTCGGTCAAGGTCGCGACCGCGGTCTCGGAGCTGGCCAGAAACATCGTCTTCTATGCCGGCAAAGGGACCGTCGAGCTCCGTGCGGTGCGCGACGACAAGGGCCACGCCCTCCAGATCATCGCCAGCGACCAGGGGCCCGGCATCGCCGAGACCAAGCTGGAGGAGATCTGGGCCGGCACCTACAAATCGCAGCGCGGAATGGGCAAAGGGCTCGTCGCCGTGAAGAAGCTGGTCGACGAGTTCCAGCTCGACACGATGCCGGGCCGGGGCACCACCGTGACCTGCATGTTCCGGGGTGAACGATGAAGTTCGGAGGTTTCAGCCGGCCCTTCAAGGGGCTCAACATCTGCGGCGACAGCTTCGTCATCGAAGAGCGCGACGGCACTTCCCTCATCGCCGTCATCGACGGGCTCGGCCATGGCTACGACTCCTGGGTCGCCGCCTCGACCGCAGCGGAGGTCATCCGCAACCATGCGGAGCTGTCGGTCGACGGCATCCTGCGGCGCTGCCATCAGGAGCTGCGCGTCACGCGGGGCGCCGCCGTCGGCGTCCTCAAGATCGCGTCCGGCGGCGAAGGCGAGTTCTGCGGCGTCGGCAACATCGAGGTCCAGGCGCTCAACGGCTCCTCGCCCAGCGTCTTCTGCCTGGCCGGGATCGTCGGGCACAACCTGCGGAGCTCCAAGGTGATGCCGGTCCTCATGAGGCCGGGCGACATCTATTGCCTGTTGAGCGACGGGGTCTCCTCGCGCGGCAATTTCAAGTCGTGCCTTCCGGGTGACCCGGAAAGCGTCGCCCGGCGCATCGTGGAGCAGTGGGGGCAGGCCCACGACGATGCCACGGCCGTGGTCGTCGGCTACGGCAATCCCGCCTTGCTGACCGATCGCGCCGCATAAACTGGATTTCTTTTTGATTCCGGGGAGGCTGCCATGGAACCGAGAGAAGATCCGAACAACCTCGTGTTCGGGAAGCATGTTACCTATTTCGAAGAGCCGGACATCATCTTCATGGCGCTCGTGGGTGATGTCAGCGACGCCGAAGGCTTGGAGCTGCTGCGGCGCCAGAAAGCCTATGCGGAAGGGAAGAAGATGCTCTTCTTCCTGATGGAAGGCCGGCAGATGGCCGGTATCTCTCCGGCCGCGCGCAAGGCGGTCGCGGAGACGCTCAAGCAGATCCCGCTCTATGGGATGGCCATCTTCGAAGCCCCCCTGAAGGCCCGGGTGGTCGCCAAGCTGGTCATCACCGCCATCAACCTCGCGGCGCGCGCGTTCCGCGACGACCCGTCGACCAACAAGATCGAGTTCTTCCCGTCCGAAGAAGAGGCGCGGCAGTGGATCGCCGGCCGGCGCGAGAAGTACAAGGACGTCTTGGCCTAACCAGCACCGATGCCTAGAAAGAGAAAGAATATGAGTGAAGACAATCCCCAGGTCACCGTTACGTCCGAACGTCTGCAGCGGGTGATCCAGGCGCTCTCTTTCGCGAGCGTCGACGAGTTCGAGCAGTGCCTCAACCTCCTCCAGGAGAGCGAGGAGCAGGACGAGTTCCGGGAGCTCGAGACGGCGTTCACGATCTTCGTCCAGGAGCTCGCCGAGGCCAAGCAGAGGGAGACCCGCGCCCGGCTGAGGGCCGAGGCCGCCAACCGCGAGCTCGAAGCCAAGCTCGAGACGATCGAGATGCAGCAGGCGGCCATCCGCGAGCTGTCGACGCCGATCATCGAGGTATGGACCGGCGTCCTCTGTCTGCCGGTGGTCGGCGTGGTGGACAGCCAGCGCAGCGCCGAGATGACCGAGACGCTCCTCGAGACGATCGTCGCCAAGCAGGCCCGCACGGCGATCGTCGACATCACCGGCATCGACGTGATGGATACCAAGACCGCCGACCATTTCATCAAGATGGCGCGTGCGGTCCGCCTGCTCGGCGCCGAGTGCGTGATCAGCGGCATCAACCCCGGCATCGCCCAGACGCTGACCCACATCGGCGTCGACCTGACGGGCGTGCGGACGATGCGCAACCTGCGCGACGCGTTGCAGTTCCACTTGCGGGAGACCGAGCAGCTCGCCTCGCACGTGAAGAAGGAACACTTCTGATCCCTGCCCCGGGGACGGTCCGTTGACCTTCGAGCGGCGGGACACGACGGTGACCCGAGTGCCGCCCCGGGTGCGTTCCTACGCCGTTCTGAAGCGCGAGGACGCCGTGGTCCTCGCGCCCCAGGCGCGGCGGCTCGCCCTGCAGTTCGGGCTCGGCGCCAAGCGCTCCGCCGAGATCGCCATCGTCGTCTCGGAGCTGGCGACGAACATCGCCAAGCACGGCATCCGCGGTGAGATCACCCTGATCCTGGACGACGATGCGCCGCCGCGGGGCGAGATGACCGTGATCGCCCGTGACATCGGCCCGCCGATCCGCGACCTCGAAATGGCCACGACCGACGGCTACGACGACCGCGGTCCGATCGATCCTTCGCTCCTGCTCAGCCGCGGCGGCCTCGGCACCGGCCTGGGAGCCGTCCTCCGGCTCTCCGACCGTTTCGAGTACCACGAGCTCGAAGAAGGCAAGGAGATCCGGGCGCGGTTCTTCCGGTAGGGTTTGCGCAACGATAGATCCTCCCCTTGCCGGAGGAGGAATTCCAGGCGTGTGAGGCAAGGCTGCTGGTCACCGCTCAGGGCGAGCCGTGGGACCGGAAGGCCACGACGAGGTAGGGATAGAAGCGTCCGGGGAGCCGCCAGAAGTCTCGCCGGACACACGCGTCGAGGACGCGGAGGGCCAGTGCCATGAGCGGGGTCAGAAGCTTCCCCCACCAGCGGCGGCCGATCTGCCGGAATCCGAGACGTCCGCCGAGGGGCTCGAGCTGCCACGCGAGCCCGGCGCGGGCGGCCCACCTCCGGAAATCGTTCAAACTGGGGAGGAGCGCGTCGGGCACAGGGTGCAGACGGAAGGCGCCGATCCGGTCGCCATGCCAGAAGTCCACCGGGAAGGCGCCGTTGGGGCAATCGACCAACAGAGTCCCGCGGGTGGTCCTGACGCGGGACAGCTCAGTGATCACCGCAGCCCGCTGTTCGCTCTGGTCCGGATGGGCCGTGACCGTATAGGGATCGCTCGTCTCCGACACGCCGACGTGCTCGATCATCCCCGAGGAGATCACCAGGTCGAAGACACCGTCCCGGAAAGGAAGGCGGGAGGCATCCGCAAGGACGAGAGGCCGCGTCCCCCGATGCTCGCTCACCCACCGACCGAGACGGTAGCGCGAGATGTCGACGCCGAACGCAGCGAGGCCCTCCCTGCGCCAGGCTTCGACCCCGTAGCCATTACCGCACCCCACGTCCAACAGCCTGCGCACCTCGCCCGCAGCGCTGACATGGCGAGAGAAATACCGCACCCGGCCTTCGGCGGCGGCCCGTTCGAGCTCTTCGGCTTCGGCGAGGAGGCTGCTCATGGAGCGCAGTCTACAACCGGCGCCCATCCCTGGGGGCGGGCCCCGCCTCGGTCGACCTGGACCCGGCGCGTCACGCTTCGCCGTTCCTAAGTACTATACTATTTAGGTGTCAGCGTTTCTGGTGAGCGAGCCTCAGGGGAAAAAAGAGCACCTGCGGCGACGCTGGGTTGAACCGTGGCAATGTCGAGAGGGAGCCTCCTATGAGAAGAGCAGTGTGGATCCTGGTTGGTCTCGTACTCAGCGCTCAGGCGGCTCTGGCACAGACCGTCAAGACCTGGAACGACACCAAGCCGGCCTGGAAGTGGTCGCTTGAGGAACGGCTGGCGAAGCGCTTCGACCCAGATGAGATGGAGGCACGCGCCGCTTCCGTTGAGGCGCGGTCGCGGACACGATTCCCGGGGCTGCCGGAAGTCGACCTACATCAGATCCCGGAGAGGCCTTATATCAATGGAGGAGATACGCCAGAGCTGTTCACTCCCATGGAGTTGTTCATCAGTCTGATCGAAAGAGGATTCCCCGCCGATGGCCGCGATCAGCGAGAAGGCCGCCAAACGATTGAGGCTCGAGCTGCAGCGCTCGGTTTTGGCGCAGACTTCTGGAACCGGCTCGGAAGGTTGGCTTCTCCCTTCCTCGAGCTCCGTCGCGAAGATCGACGGCTTGGCATGACTGAGCAGAGGGGTGCTCCTGTCAGTCGCCCCGAGCCCGAAGTAATATGTGCGCTGCGGGCCGATGCACTTGCAGCTGCTCGTAGGGAATTCAGAGACGGGCCCTTTCTTCGACTTCTCTATGAAGCGGTCGCGCCAGGTGTCTCCGTACCTGCTTTTGACGAGCCGACGATCAGGTACTGGGAAGGTGGCTGCCGATGAGCCGATCTACTCTTCTAAAGGGGGCTCTCGTTCTCGGATTTGGCGTCCTTGCGCAAGTTGCTCGCGCGGATCCATACTTTAGATGGGAACCGTTAACTTTAACTGCGAGTTGGGTACGAGAAGGAATTTCAAGCCTTGGTTACAGCCCCATGATTGACTCGTATGTAAAGGCATCACTTTGGGACAGCGCTACGAATACTCGCATCTATAGGACCATGATTCTTCAACATGTCATTCTAGATATCGATGACAATTACCTCATCTACCGAGCCAGCCTCGAGTCTCCGAACGGAGATATGTCAAGCCGGGCCAGCCACCTCCCAGGGACAACGAGCCACTGTTACGAAGCAGGGGCGATAGCCCATTCAAACGACTATAATCTCCATATCGCATACAATCCCTCCATGCGAGCTTGCATGCCTCCTGAACCAGAGAGGCCGTCAGAAATACCCAAAGATAATTGTCCCGTGCTTCTCGATTTGAATCTGGATGGGTTCCACCTCTCAGGCCCGAGCCCGGCCGTCAGATTCGATATCGACGCGGACGGTACTCCTGATCAGATCGCCTGGACCAGAGCAGGCGACGATGACGCGTTTCTGTGCCTCGACCGGAACCAGAACGGGATCATCGATGATGGGACCGAACTTTTTGGATATGCGACGCCCTTGCTTTCGGGGCAGCCGGCGCACATCGGGTATCGAGCCCTCGCCGAGCTCGACTGGCCCGAGATGGGTGGGAATGAAGACTGGAAGGTCGATGCTCGCGACGTCATGTTCAGGAGCCTCTGCGTGTGGAACGACAAGAACCGAGACGGCGTCAGCCAGGCCGGCGAGATCCAGTCAGCCGAAGCGGCAGGTGTCGTTTCCCTCGACTACGTGTTCCACGAGACAGGGCTGCGGGACTCATTCGGCAACCTGTTCCGGTACGGCTCTCATGGCGAGTTCCGTACCCGGCTGGGACGTGTTCGTCCCTGGCTCACCTACGACGTGATCTTCGCGGAGGGCGCGCCGTAACGTCATTCGTTCACTCCTCTTCACCGGTGAGAAACCCCTTCAGCTTGGCGCGCAGGCTGTCGGGCGTCATGCCGAGCAGGCGGCTGGCCGCGGCGATCTGGCCCTTGCCCTGGTCGAGGCCGGCTGCGAGGAGCTGGCGGCTGTACCGCTCCAACGCCGGCTTGTAGCCCAACTCGGCGAGGCTCGCAGCCGGATCGGGCGGCTCGAAGAGAACGAGCCGGCCGGAGAGCTGGGGCGCCGTTGCGAGGGGCTCCGGTGCGCTGGCTGCCGCCTCCGGCACGGCCGTGCCGGTGACCCAGGCGGGGAGCAGGAGGACACCGGCCCTGGGGGATACCCGGTGCACGGACACGGCGCCCCAACGCACGAGGTAGTGCCGGGCTTCCAACAGATGACTTTCCGTCAAGGCTCGCTCCCGCACCAGGACCAGGAGGGCCCGCCACAGCTTCTGGATCGGAGCGTGGCCTTCCATCCCAGCGTCCTCGATCCGCGCGAGCGCCTCGTCGCAAGCGCGGGCGGCCTTTTCCAGCTCGCCCCGCTGAAGGAGGAATTCCAGGCGCGTCATCACGGTCAGGAACGCGTCCTTGTAGAGCTCGGCGTCCATGCGGCGCGCGATGTTGTTCCGGAAGGCTGCTTCCGCTTCGGAGGCGTATCCCAGAGCATCCAGCAGGAGCGCCTCCAGGTAGCCCAGCTGGAGCTCGGTCCGGAGAGACCGGAGCTCCTCGTAGAGAGGAAGGGTAGCGACAAGGTTGTGGAGCGCTTCGTCCGGCCGCCCCAGGAAGACGAGGCTCTCAATGACAATGTTCCTCGCCAGGAGCTCGAGGCGGGCCTCCCCCGGCGGCAGCCGCCGCAGAGCCACCTTGGCGCGGGCGATGGCTTCCTCGTGACGACAGGCGGACATGAGGGTATTTGCCTCCTGGACGGTGACCGCCGCCACCGCCACCGGGTCCTTTGCATTGCGATAGAGCGCGGCGGCGCGCGCCAGGAGGGCCAAGGCCGGCTCCATCTGCCGGGTATCCGCCAGGAGCGACGCCTGGACCGAGAGGAACCGGGCCTCGCGGGCCGGCTCGCCGGAGCCCTGAGCAAGATGGCTCCGCGCCGCGTCGAAGGCGGCGGCCGACCCCTGCCAGTCTCCGGCCAGCCGCCGGCAGTTCGCGGCGGCCTGCAGGGCCGTGCCCTGAAGGTCGTTCCTCTCCGCCTCCGGCGAGCGACCTCGCTGCGGGAGCAGGCCGGCCAGGGTGTGCGCGAGGAGCGCCATCTCCTCACCCCGCAGAGGATTGTTCAGCGCCACGGTCGAGGCCTCGTCGAGGATCGCATCGAACACTTCCCGCGTTTGCAGTGAGGAGACGGTCTGGATGCGGTCGAGCCGTTGCCCGTGCGGCAGGGACTTCAGCTCCCCCCACAAGGCCCGCGCCCGCAGCACCCGGCTCAGCGCCTGGATCTCCTCGTCCCGGCACGGCAGGCCCGGGCCGCCGGCAGCTGATGCCAGCTCGCCGGCCTCGAGGCCGTACTTCCTGATCTTGTCGCGGAGGGTGTTCCGGCTGATCCCCAGCTGGCGCGCGGTTTCCCGCCTCCGTCCCCCACAACGCTCCAGGCCCGCCGCGATGAGAGCACGGTCGAAGCGCTCCAACGCCTCCTCGTAGCCACCCTGGGCAAGGCCGGTGGTTTCAAGCTGTCCTTTCAGCGCTTTGGGAGGTGGCGCCCCCTCTCCCGGGGTGGGGGGGACAGGGAGATGGGAGAGGGGGTCGGGGGGTGAGGACTCCGCGCGAGGCACGTTCGCCGGCAGCTCCAAGACTGCATGGCGCGCCGGCGCATTCCAGTGGCGCACGAGGTAAAGCCGCGCCGCCAGCACATGGCGCTCCGTCAAGCGCCGGGCGTCGATCAGGTTCAGGAGGCTCCGCCAGAGAGCAGCCATCTGAGAGTGGCACCCCGAGCCGGCCCGCTCGATCATGTCGAGCGCCTCCTCACAAGCTCGGGCCGCCTTGTCGAACGCTCCGCGCCGGACCAGGGACTGCAGGAACGTCACCAGGGTCAGGAAGGCGTCTTTGTAGTGCTCAGCCCCCATGCGATCCGCGATGTTCTTGCGGAAGGCTTTTTCCGCTTCCCTGGCATGGTCCTGGGCGTCGAGCAGGAGCGCCTCCAGATAGCCCACCTGAAGCTCGGTGCGCCGCCCCCGGAGCTGCTTGTGGAGGGGCTGCGTGGCGAGATAGCTCTGCAGCGCTTCGTCCGGCCGCCCCAGAAACACGAAGCTCTCGGTGATGACGTTCCTCGCCAGCATTTCGAGCCGGGCGTCTTCCGGCGGCAGCCCGCTCAGAGCCTCTTCCGCCCGGGCGATCGCCTCCTCGTGACGGCAGGCAGCGATGAGAGTATTTGCCTCCTGGACTGTGACTGCCCCGATCGCGTCGTCGTCCTGTGCTCCGTGATAGAGCGCGGAGGAGCGGCCCAGCAGCTCCAGCGCCTGCTCCAGACGACCCGTGTCGGACGCCAGGGACGCCTCGATCGAGAGGAGCCGGGCCTCCCGCGCCGGCTCACCGGTCCCCCGCTGGAGATGGCCGCGCGACGTGGCGAGAGCGGCGGCGGAACCTTGCCAGTCTCCGGTGAGCTGGCGGCAGTTCGCGACGATCATCATGGCTTCCGCCTGCAGGTCGTTCCGGAATGGCTCCGGATGGCGGTCCCCGGGGAGGGCGCCGGCGAGGGCGTACGCCACGGACGCGGTCTCCTCGCCCAGATGTGGGTCCTCCTGCGAGACGCCCGCCGCTTCCTCGGCCAGCGCGGCGAACATCTCCAGCGTCCGCAGCTCCGGATCGGTCGCGATCCGGTCGAGCTGCCGCCGGGCGGGAAGGCGCTTCAGCTCGGCCCACCGGCTGCGCGCGAGGAGCCAGCGCAGCGCCCGGGCCTGTTCCCTCTCGAGCAGGTCGACGATCTCCCTGGCCGCCGCGGTGGAAGGCGCCAGCCGGCTCTCGCTCTTGAGCTCCGCGACGACCCGGGCGGCCCGGTCCCAGCACAGCCGACAACCGGGCAGGTGGGACACGGCCATCTCCGCCTCGGGCTCGGGGGCCTGTCCGGATAACACGCGGACCAACACAGAGTGCGCAACATGTCGCTCCATTCCGGTCCCTCTCTCCGCTTGAGGCTGCTCGAAGGAGAGTATATCCGAAGATGTCCGAAGAAAGCGGAGGGCGGCAGGCTCCGCCCTCCTTCAGAAAGCGCCTACCCGTTGGGGTCCCACTGGCCTCCGTAATCAGAGGTCGGCTGGGAGCCGTTGGGGTCCCACTGGCTGCCATAATCCGGCGATGCCGACGCGGAAAGCACGGCCTCGATGAGGCTGGCTGCCCACTGGAGCGGGGGACTTCCGCTCAGCGCGAAGCTGAGAACCAGAGCGACGAGAGCTCGAGACATGACCGCCTTCCTTCCCGGAGAGATGTCCACCCGCGGATCAGCCATTGACCCGGGTCAAAAAAATCTCTCTGCCCGCAGTGTGACCGGTTTTCCGGAGTAGAGACAAGCGAGAAGGCCGCCCGCGGCTCCTGGCTCGAGGCCGCGGCGCGCCGGCTGCTGACCCGGGTCAACGAAAACCGCCCCCGGGCGGCGGCGAGACTTGGGGTAGGCTTGTGGAGCGCGGAATCGTCCCAGATAAGCCGACATCGTGGCGAGGTCGGCTTATCTGCGGCGAGATATCGTTATCTGGGACGAGCCAACCTTATCTCGGGCGAGATAAGCTTAAGCCGCCCCAGATAAGCCGAAGTCGTCGCGAGTTAAGCTTATCTGCGGCGAGATATCGTTATCTGGGACGAGCCAACCTTATCTCGGGCGAGATAAGCTTAAGCCGTCTCAGATAAGCCAACATCGTGGCGAGTTAAGCTTATCTGGGACGAGATAGCGTTATCTGGGACGAGGTAAGCTTATCTCCCGCGAGATAAGCTTAAGCCGTCTCAGATAAGCCAACATCGTGGCGAGTTAAGCTTATCTGGGACGGGATAACGTTATCTGGGCCGAGTTAAGCTTATCTCGCGCGAGATAAGGTTAATTCGTCGCAGATAAGCCGAAGCGGTGACCAGTTAAGCTTATCTGCGGCGAGTTAGCGTTATCTGGGATGTCGCTTCGTGAACCGGTCCGCTCCATGGGGGAGAGAATCGAGACACGGAGCTTTGCGAGCCGACAGGCTCAAGAAAGGAGAAGCAGTATGACCACCGAAACGTCCAAAGCAGCCAAGCTGGGCGCCCTGCAGCAGTTCGCGGCCTCGCTCGCTGCCAACAGCGCGGACCTCCCGCAACTGGAGCAGAGCCGTCTCCAGTTCGAGGGGCTGCTGGCCCGTCTCTACGAGATCGTCAAGCAGCAGTCGGCCCTCGTAGCGAGCAAGCAGGAGGCGTCGAAGCAGCTCGACACCCTCATGACCGAATGCCAGCGGCTGGCGAGCGTCCTGCGGGCCGCCGTGAAGCAGCACTATGGCATCCGGGCGGAGAAGCTCGCCGAGTTCAATCTGCAGCCGTTCCGCGGCCGGAACCGGAACCCGAAACCGAGCCCGGTGGAGCTGAAACCCAGCCCGGTTGAGCCCAAATCCACTCCTTCCGATCCCAACCAGTAGCCGTTCCATGGGGGCGTGCTCCGGCACGCCTCCCTTCCTTCTTCCCATGAATCACTTTGGACCCGGGTCAAGGAAATCTTCCTGACCCGGGTCCACACAACCCTCCCCGCATGGCCGACGAGCCCCGCATAGGCTCGGGACCATGACAGAGGGAGAAAATTCATGGACCCATTCGTGATCCCGATCCTGGAAACCGAGCGCCTGTGGCTACGGTCCTTCCGTGCGAGCGACTTCGAGGACTTCGCCGCGATGAACGCGGACCCCGAGGTGATGCGCTTCGTCGGGGGGCCGTGGGACCGGGGCCGGGCCTGGCGGCACCTGGCCTATCTCCTCGGCTATCCGCAGCTCGGGAGGCCCGGCATGTGGGCTGTCGAGCAGAAGGAGACCGGCGCCTTCGTCGGGATGGTCGGTTTTTCCGAGCCGGAGGGCTGGCCAGGCTTCGAGCTGGCCGGGAGACTGGCGCGGCGCTGGTGGGGGCACGGCTACGCCACCGAGGCCGCACGGACGGCTCTCGTCTATGCCTTCACCATCCTCCAGAAGGACCGCGTCATCAGTCTCGTCCGGCCCGAGAACCGAGCCTCGATCCGCGTCGTCGAGCGCCTCGGCGAGAGCCTGCAAGGCCAGACCGTGGCGTTGGGCACGGAGTACCTCGTGTACGGTATCGACCGGGAAAGTCATGGCGGTCATGTAGAGCTACAGGCGGTTCTTCCGGTAGCACCCCACCCTTTTGGCTGCGATGGTGTCTCAAGGAAAGAAGTCGCTGCCGAGGTCCTGCAAACCGGGTGAGGGTCCTCAGACGGCCCCGGCCGGAGGGACCTTCAGGCTAACCCACCCAAAGGAGTCATGCCCATGAGACACGGACGCCAAGAAATCCTCCTCACCCTGGCGGTCGCATCCCTCCTGCTCCTGGCACCGGCCACGGTGCTCGGCCAGGCCGGCGGAGCGCTCGATCTCGGCTCCCTTCTGCGCGCGCGAGATCCGGCGACCATGATCGGCGGCCTGAAGGAGGATATGCAGGAGAAGGTCAAAGATCGTTGGACTCAGCTGGTGATGGAGGACTCGCAGACCGCGTTGACTCGGAACCGGGGCGGTGTGCTCTACTACCCCAACCCGAGTCTCCAGGCCTATGTCAACCGGCTGGGACAATCGCTCATCCCCAAGGAAGCTTCGGAGAATATTTTCGTCAGCTTCAAGATCATCGAGGATCCCCTGCCTTACGCCGACACCCTGGCCACCGGCACGGTCTACTTGAGCACCGGGATGATCTCGCTTCTCGACAACGAGTCGCAACTGGCCTTCCTGCTCATGCACGAAGCAGGTCACGTCATGCTCTCGCACAACCTGAACCAGATCATCGAAGAGGAGAAGGCGGAAAAGAGGGCCAACCGAATCAGGCTGATCGGGGTGGCGGCAGGTGCTCTGGCCGGCGGCATCGTCGGCGGCAGCAACAAGGACGCCGGTATAGGAAGCCTTGTCGGGTTGGTCGGAGCTGACGTCGCAATAGCCTACCGGGCACACCGCTTCATGAGGCAGATCCAGCTCGAGTCCGACCAGTTCGCCACCCAGGTCCTGCTGCAGCATGGCTTCGACGCCCGCGAGGCACCGACTCTCATGGCCAAAGTCGGCGACATCGTCCGCCGCAGCGGCGCCGCGGTCGAGCTGGCCTTCGGTGATGCCAGCGATCTACCCGAGCGTTCCGCCAAGGTCAAGGAGCTTCTTGGCGGCCCCTACCAGCCGGTCGTCGCCCGCATCCTCAATGGCGACGGATTCCGCATGTCCTCGCCGCGCTACAGCCAGCTGATGTCGGAGCTCAAACGAGACAATGGCCTGCTCGCTTTCGAGAGGGACCTCTTCATCATCGCCCGCGCGAACCTGGAGGAGGCAGCCGCCGTACGCACGGACGATCCGCTCACCATGTACGGTCTCGGGGTGCTCTACCGGACGGTGGGCCGCACCGACGAGGACGTTGCCCGGGCCGCGGGCTACCTCAAGTCGGCGATGGAGTTCGACGAAGTACGCCATCGATTCCCCGAGGCCTACCTCCAGTACGCCGTCGAGCTGCTGAGCCGCGAGGACCCTCAGCGCTATCCCGAGATCCAAAAAACGCTCAAAAACTACGTCGTGCTCTACCAGCGGAATTCGGGTGGGAATCTGCCGCGGGAAATGCGGTTTGTCTACGACTACCTCGATCTGACCGGCGACCGCAATTGGATCGCGTACAACGTCGACAACGTGAGCTCCGAAGCCCCGTATCAGCTCACGGGGGATGCGAAGATCGATGGGACCGTCCAGGCCGCAGAGAAACGGTCGCCCAAAAAATAGAAGGAGGTCCTTCCCCTTGCGAACGGCAACCTGGATCGTCTTGCTGGGAATGGTGCTGGCCTGGCTGTGGATCTCCGCGACTCCCGGTGAGGGCGAAGCGACCTTCTCACCGGGCGCCATCCAGCTCGAGCTTCCGGAGCTCGGTGAGAAGAGATATCCGCCTGGAATTCTGCGAGTCCCCGAGCCCGAGAACATCCGGCGCCTCGTCCTGCACATCCCATTGCCCCGGATCCACCAGGCTTTTCCGAAGATCAACACCATCGGCACCGGGCTCGTCCAGACGATCAAGGCCCGCAAGGACGAGGTGCTCTGCGAGATCGATCTCTCGCTCAACCAAGGCCGCTACTATGCCCTGAGCGCGGCGGACAACACGGTGGAGATCAAGGTCGTGCCAAAGCCAGGAGCCGATCCGCTGTACGCCCAATGGGTCATCGCGCCGCCCAAGGAGCCGCAGGCCTGGCAGACCCGGCAGCGCGTCGAAGGCGGCGACGGCTCCCTGGCTCGGGCGGAGATGAGCGCTGAAGGCCTGGTGGTGCTGGAAGAGCTCGAGGATGGACGGCTGATCCGGCTCGACAAGGGCGTCACGACCGCCAGGCGAGTCTTCCTCCAGGCGCGCTTTCCCCACCGGGAGGAATCGGTGTCGCTGCGGATCCATTGGGCAGGCGAGGAGGGTGCCGAGAGAACGTTCTCCGTCGGCAGCTGGAGTGGCGGATCAGGCGGCAAAGGAGGGAAAGCTGCCGACGCGAGCCTTCCGACGCTGGAGGGCAACGTGGATCTCGCACTGGGTCAGAACCGGTTGGACGTCGAGGTGATGCACGGGTATACGACCCTCTCCCGCAGCACCTACAAGATCTACCGGCGAGCGCCCAGCTCTCCCACCGCGGTGGCAGGGGAGAAGTGGGCGGTGGTCATCGGAATCTCCGACTACCGGGCGGACGGCCTCGACCTCCGGTACGCTCACCGCGACGCCGAGGCGATCCGGGATTTCCTGGTCGAGAAGGGGGGCTTCCGCCCTGACAAAGTGCAGCTCCTCAGCAATCAGAATGCGACCTATCAGGGAATCCGCACGGCGCTCTTCAACTTCCTGGCCGCGACGCAGCCGGAGGACCTGGTCCTGATCTTCCTGGCGGGACACGGTGTGCAGGATCCCGTCAATCCCGACAACTATTTCTTCCTTGCTCACGACTCCGAGGTCGGCAACCTGGGCGGAACCGCGATCCCCATGTGGGATCTGGGCAACGTCATGGACTACACCATCCGCTCCCAGCGCATCCTGGTCTTTGCCGACACCTGCCACAGCGGCGCCGCGCTGGACCGGGGCGTGAATGACGGAGAGAACCTCAATTTCTTCAACAAATATCTCGAAGTTCTGGCGAGGAAGAAAGGACGGCTGGTCGTGACGGCGAGCCAGGCCCACGAGTCTTCGTTGGAAACCACGAAGCTTGCCCACGGGGTGTTCACCCAATCGATGCTCCTCGGGCTTGGAGGCGCGGCGGACGACAACCCCGCCGACGGGGTGGTCACCGCCGGCGAGCTGGTCGACTACGTTCGAACAAAGGTTCCGGAAGAGACGGAGGGAGAACAGCATCCATCCTATAGCGAGCAGGACTTCGACATGAATCTGCCGCTGGCGTACGTGCGGCGAGATAAGGCAGCGAAACACTGAAGGAGACGGCACCCAAGCGAATGAGGTACGAGAGCTTCACTCTGCGCATCGAGCCCGGCCCCAGCAGCTCTTACGCGGTGTCCGTGCAATCGCCACAAGGCGAGGGTCGGGGAACGTTCCGGGTTCCTGGGGTCGGTGAGCCGGTCCGGGCGGGGGCGGAGCCCGGGCCGGACCGGGCGGGCGCGTTCCGGCATCTGGTCATCACTTCCACGACCCCGGAGGCACCGGCGCTCGACGCGGGGAAGGAGCTGTTTCGGGCTCTGTTCCGAGGCGAAGTCGCCAACCTTTTCCACGCCAGCCTCGGCAGCCTTCGGGGGAGGCACCAGGGTCTGCGGATCGACCTCGCGATCGATCCAAAGCGCCCTGAGCTGGCTCCTCTCCAGAAGCTACCCTGGGAGCTTCTCTGCCGTCCCGAGACGGAAGACTTTCTCTGTTTGAGCCGGCGTACACCTGTCGTCCGTTCTTTGGAGGCACATCGAGAACGGCGGCCGGCGATCGCCCGTCCACGTCGGCTCCGGATTCTTGCTGTGGCGGCGAGCCCGACGGATCGCCCGGAGCTCGACGTGGCGCGAGAGCGCACGAACCTCGAAGAGGCTTGGCGGGGACAGGAGAAGAACGTCGAGATCGTGTTCTTGGAACGCGGGGGGTTGGAAGCGATGCGCCAAACCCTTCTCGCGGCACCCTTTCACATCCTCCACTTCATGGGGCATGGGGAATTCGACCCGGAGAGCAGCCAGGGAGTGCTTCTCTTCGAGCGGGACGATGGCGCCGGCCAGCCCTTCGGAGGTCGATGTCTGGCTCAGTTGCTCCATGATTTCGAGACGCTGCGCCTCGTCGTCCTCAATGCCTGCCATACGGCGGAGGCCGTCGGGACGCACGGGCCGAATCCGTTCGCCGGAGTGGCTTCGGCCCTGGTGATGGGCGGAGTGCCCGCCGTCGTGGCGATGAGCGGGCCCGTGTCGGATCTCGCGGCCGTGGCGTTCAGCCGCGTCTTCTATCAACGGCTGGCTGCCGGGGACTCCATGGAAGCGGCCATGACCGAGGGCCGCCTCGCGATCCAGCGCGCCGAGCCGGAGGACGGTGCCTGGGCGACGCCCGCCCTGTTCCTACGCAGCCCGGACGGAATGCTCTTCGCTCCCCGCTCGACCGTCTGGGCTCGCCGCGCTGCTCTTCTGGCGGGTCTTGCCGTGGCTCTCACGCTCGTCTTGATCTCTGCCTCGGGCTGGCAGCGGGAGCGCCGCACCACCGAGGCGATGCGACACACCAACGATGGGATCGGGCTTCTGGACCTCGGCAGGAAGGAAGAAGCCCGGGACGCTCTTCGCGCCGCTCTGGCGGTCGATCCGGACAACGCGGCGACTCTGGGCAACCTGGCCGTCGTGGAAATGCAGCTCGGCGACGACGAGGCAGCCCTCGTGCATGCCCAGGCGGCTGTGAAAGCAGCCCCCCAGGACCCCGTTCTTCACTACAATCTCGGCAACCTTCTGGCGCTCAAGAAACGATACGAGGAAGCGATCCCAAGCCTGCGACGGGCGATCGAAATCGATCCGAGCTATGCCAACGCCTACAACGAGCTCGGCAATGTATACCTCGAGCTCGATCATCCGGCCGAAGCCCGCAACGCCTTCGAAAAGGGCGTAGCCTGCGATCCTACACTGGCTAAGCTCCATAAAAATCTCGGCAGGACCGCTCTGGCCGAGAAGCGACCGGGAGACGCGATCCTCCATCTGGAAAAGGCTCTTTCTCTCTATTCTCCCGGCGACCCTTCCGGGAAGGCCGAGGCCACCTACTGGCTAGCGGTCGCTCAAGCGACTGCAGGTCGAACGGCGGAGGCCTGCGCGGCACTGAAAAGGTTCGAGGTCCTCGACCCGCGCCTGCTGAGCCCGTTCGCGAAGGACGCAACGCTCCTGGCAAAGCAACACAGGTGCGCTCGATGGCCCTGATTGCAATCCTCTTTCTCCTGGCGAGCCCGGGCGCGGCGCAGAAACCCGCGGATCTTACCGCCGTCATGACCCGGATCGAAGGTCAGGTGACCCTCTCTCCGGAAGGCCGGGAGCAATTCCGTTCTGTGCGCCGTGCTGCGCTGCGTCAGGTCATTCGCCGGGGGGAGAACGTTCACCTGCCCGCCGGAGCCAGGGTGGAGCTGATCTGCTCGACGGAAAATCTGGTGAGCCTGAATGGGCCGATGGACTGGGTCCTTGACGCAACAGCCTGTGGGCGAGGCCTTGTGCTGCCGGAGAGCTCCTATCAGAATTCGGTGCCCCACGCGGGAAGACTCCTCCCCAGGAACGGCGCCCTGCTGCTCGAGTTCGAAACACGAAATGGAGATGGGAATCTCGGCCCCGTTCTCTTGAGCCCGCGCAACACGGCGGTGCTGGATCCTCGCCCTGTTCTCGTCTGGACGCGAGTGCCGGACGCCATCGAATACGAGATTGCGCTCCGGGGTCCGGTCGCGGCCTCGATCCATGTGGCGGCAGAAGATCTCCATTGCGGTCACGGCTCAGGCCCCTGGCACGATCTTGATATCTGCTCCTGGGCACCATCCGGCAAGTGGCCCTCGCTGGAGCCTGAAAAATCTGTCTCCCTGAGAATCGGTTACCGTCAGGCATTGGCTGCTTCGTTGCGTGAGGCCCGCGAGGTCTACGAGATCCACCTCTTTTCGGTAAACGATCAGAGCATCGTCCAGGAACGTCTGCGCCGGATCGCCACGCTTCCGATGGACAAGGCAAGCCGCCTCCTCCTGGCCGCCGGAGCCTATGCCCAGGGTGGGCTCTACGCCGACGCCATCGCTGCCTACGACGAGGCGCTGAAAGATCAAGAGGTGCCCGAGGCACGAGTGACCCTGGGCGACCTCTATCTGACCATCGGCCTGACAGCACTCGCCGACCGCGAGTATCGTCAGGTCCTGGCGGGCACTCCTGATCTCGCTGCGCAAGCTGCAGCAGAGCTCGGCCTCGGCCAAGTAGCCTACATCCGCAAGCTTTTCAGCGATGCGCGAGCACGCTTCGAACACGCCCGCGACCTCTACGCCACACTCGGCCTGTCGGCGGAGGCGGAGGAGGCACGAGAGGCAGCCGTACTCGTTCAGGATCAGAGCGGGAACGACTTACCCTGAGTCTCGAGGACGGCCATGAGGGATTTCGGTCAGGCCATCACGGCCAAAATCTCGAAGAACCTCTCGGCGAGCGCCGGTTCTCCCTCGATCCGGGCCCGGCGCTTCGCCGCCTCTCCTCGCAGGCCTTTAGTGAACAGGAGCCAGGCGGGCTCTTCGGGAAGGGCGATCCGCGCCGCCGGGTGCTCGGCCTCTCCGGCGAGCAGACTCCAGCCCCCGCCCTCCCTCACCTGGAGGGTGTAGGCGTAGACCTGCCGCCCTTCGATCCGCATGACGAGCGCGGTCCCCGCGGGAGCGGTCACCTGCTGGTAGCCGTGCGGCAGGGCACGGATGAAGGTGTCGAAGACCGGCTCGGAGAGCCAGGGATCGTCGAGCGGCGGAGCGCCCACGGCCAGGCGGATCTGCTGCTGGTGGTGCCAGCGCTCGGTCAGCTCGCGCGCCACGTCGAACCAGGCGAGCGACTCTTCCTCTCCGGCCCAGGCGACTGGAAACAGGGCGCGCCCCCACGGGTCGAGACCGAGCATGAGCTCCGTGTGCGGCGGCTCCACGAGCTCCAGAAAGTCGGTGAGCAGACGCGGGCTGAGGCGCCGGAAGGCGAGGACCCACTGCGCGTTGAGATCGTTCAGGAAGGCCAGGAGATCGTCATATCGGTCCAGCGATCGATCCGGAGGCGGCGCGAACCGGTCGCGTTCGAGAGACAGGCGGCGGCAGGCGGTGTCGAGGAGGTGCGCGGCGACGTCTTTCACGCTCCATTGCGCGGCGACCGTGGGGAGCTGCCACTGCTCCTCGGAAAGCGATCGCAGGAGCGCGATCAGCTCGCGGCCGAGGGTGGCGAAGCGGTCGGCGGTGAGGATTGGGGAAAGAGGCTTCACGGGGTCCCTCCGCGGACGAGATCCTCCCAGGCCAGCTCGTGGTTGATCGTGATGCCGGCGATCGCTCCGTCCGCCGAGGCGACGACGACCTGGTGGCGGCGGAGAGCCAGGTCGCCCGCCGCGTAGACGCCGGGGACGGTGGTCAATCCAGCCGCGTCGACCTTCACGAGACCATAGACGGTCAGCTCGCACCCCAGCCGCTCGGCGAGATCGCTGTGCTGGCGCGGCAGAGTGGGCAGGAAGAGGGCGTGGCGCGGGAGGTCCGGACTGCTCGCGAAGACGATCCGCTCCAGGTGCCCTTCTTTCCCTTCCAAACGCACGACCGGCTCCTCCCGGATGGGGATGCCGGCGCGGTCGAGCACCTCCCGGTGGTCGCCGAGGTCCGCCGGGCCATCCGTGCAGAGCACGACGTCGCGGCTCAGGCAGCGCACGAGAGCCACGATCTCGGCCGCGGAGCCCCCATTGGCATAGACAGCCAGCGGCCGGTCGCGGACCTCCCAGCCGTGGCAGTAGGCGCAGTGGAGGACGCTCGTGCCCCACATCTCCCGCAGCCCTTCGATCTCGGGGAGCGGGTCGACGACGCCGGTGGCCAGGAGGAGCCGACGGGCGCTCCGGCGCGAGCCGTCTCCGAGCACCACGGTGAACGCCTCTCCGTCCTGGAACGCGTCGACGACCTCGGCGTCGAGCACCTCGACACCGTAAGGACGCAGCTGCTCGCGCCCGATGCGCAGCAGCTCCGAGGACGGCGAGCCGTCGCGGGTGAAGTAGCTGTGGGAGGCGGGAGACGGCGCGTTCCGCGGCTTCCCC
>DASPXX010000058.1:0-7973 GCA_035637095.1 Thermoanaerobaculia bacterium | reverse complement strand
TTGCTGTCCATCAGGAACCCGAGGCGTTCCGCCGGGCTCTGCGCCCAGAGCTTCGAGTAGTTGATGAGCAGGGTGCGGAAGGTGTCGACCTCCTCCTTCGTCATCCCCTGATCGTGCAGCTGCCGGAGCTCGTAGATCGCGGCGCGCAGGGCGAACTGGGCGTCCGCGGGCACCACCGGGCGGATCCAGATCGAGAAGTACTGCTGGCGGCGCGGCACGTTCGCCGTCGGATAGTCGGTCCCCGGCGGGTTGTACCAGTATTCGATGTACGAGTAGTCGCCGTAGTTGAGGCCGCGCTGGCCGCGCAGCTGGTTCATCAGCAGCCCGTACATCGTGCGGTGCTCGCCCAGATAGCTGTTGGCCACCATGAGCGGGTAGTAGTCCGGATTCGAGCGGTTGATCGGCAACGGGTGCCCCAGAGTGATGCCCACCGAGGCGGTCTGCTTCTCGATGAGGGTGAGATGGCGCCCCTCGATCTTCGGCGCCGGCGGCAGGTCCTTGCGCCCCTTCTGCCCGGCCGGCAGCGCCGCGAAGGCGCGCGCCAGCTCTTCGGGAAAGACCTTGGGATAGCCCCCGGCCACGCCGAGCATCAGGCTCGCCTGCGTGTAGTGCTCGCGGTAGAACGCCTTCACGTCGTCCAGGGTGATGCTCTTGAGCCCCTCGACCGTCCCATCCGCCGGGTGGCCGTAGGGGTGTCCCGCGAAGATCTGGTCCTGGAGGGCCTCGAGACCGAGGCGCTCGTCGTTGCTGCGCAGGCTGTTGGTGAGAGAGGAGATGAGCAGCTGCCGGTTGCGCTCGAAGTCGCTCGGCGCGAAGGACGGCTGCAGCAGAGCTTCCTCGAGCAGCTTGGAGTAGTCGGCGAGCGTCTCGCGGTGGACCGTGCCGTCGAACAGCGTCACCTCGCGGTCGGTGTTCGAGTCGATGCCCGCCGCCAGGGGGTAGAGGGCGTCGAGCAGCTCGCTGTACGACCGCTTCTGCGTACCGCCCTGCGCGACCATGAGCGCGGTCAGGGAGGCCAAACCCTCCTTGCCCGCGGGATCGTAGATCGAGCCGGCGTCGAAGAGGAGGCGGATGGCGACCAGGGGGGATTCGCTCGGCAGCGTCACCAGGTCGATCGCCGCCGGGCTCCCCGGCGTCTCCGCTTTGTGCGACAGGGTGACCACGGTCTCGTTCTCCCGCCGGAAGACCGTGCGGGCGGCCTTCTGCACGTCCTGCGGTGTGACCTTCTGATACTGCGCGAACCGCTCGTTGATGCTGCCGATGTCACCGGTCAGGCCGATGGCCACGGCCGCCTGGTCGGCGATGTCCGAGGGCGTGTCCAGCTCCTGGGCGAAGCCGTAGCGCAGGTTCGACTTGATCCGCTCCAGCCGCTGCGGGTCCACCGGCTTCTCCTGGAGCTCCCGGATGTTGCGGTCGACGGCGTCCTCGATCTTGGGGATCAGGTCCTCCGACTGTGCACGCGCGAAGTAGGAGAAGAGGTTGGGATCCCGGTTCGGATCGTTGTCGGGTGCGAAGCTGTCGGCCCACTGCTTGTCGACCACGACCTCTTTGTAGAGAGGGGCCGTCTCGCTGAACAGCAGCTCTGCGATCACGTCCATGGCGGCCGAGGTCATGTCCTTGGTCGAGAACGCCGGAGCGTGGTAGCCCACCAGCAGGTAGGGGCTGATCGGGTTGGGCCAGTCGATGTGCGCCTGCTTGGGCTCGGTCTGCGGCGGCTCGGCCTGGACGGCCGTCGCCTGATAGCCCTTCTTCCAGTCGCCGTAGTATTTCTTCGCCAGCTCCACGACCCGCTGCGGCTGCGCATCGCCCACCACCAGCAGGGTGACGTTCTCCGGCCGGTAGAAGCGCTGGAAGAACTGGCGGCTGTAGTCGTAATAGCCCGGCATGGCCTTGATGTCGGCCAGGAAGCCGATGGCGCTGTGCTTGTAGGTGTGCTTCTGGAAGGCGAGGTCGCGCTCCTTCTCGAACAGCGGAGCGAGCGGGTTGGAGGCGCTCTTGTTGTACTCGCCGAGCACCGCCAGCGACTCGGTGCGGAAGTCCTCCTCGCTGTACTTCAAATTCTTGAAGCGGTCGGACTCGACGTCCATCATGGTCTCGAGCTCGCGGGACGGGCCGACGAGCTGGTAGACGGTCCTGTCCTCGAAGGTGGAGGCGTTGGAGTTGGCCCCCAGCTTCCTCATCACCTCGGTGTAGGCATCGACCGGATACCGCTCGGTGCCGCGGAACATCATGTGCTCGAAGAAATGCGCGAAGCCGCTGTGGCCGGGCTCGACCTCGTCGCGCGAGCCGGTGCGCACCACCAGGTAGTAGGCCACGGTCCCCGGGCTGTCATAGGGGATGGTCACGACCTTCAGCCCATTGTCGAGAGTGGTCTCGTGAATTTTGAAGGGGAAGATGTCTCCCTGGGACGCGGCATGCGCCACGGCCGCTGTCAGCAGCAGCCCCAGGAGAGCCGAACGGATCCGAAGCGACACGACGGAGTGCCTCCTTTCGTCATTCCCCTCGGAGGGGGGTTCCCATCTTATCCTAGGGCCCATGAGACGCATGGCTTTCCTCCTCGTCCTGCCCGCCGCGCCGTCGGCGGACACCGCCGCCCGCCGCACCCCAAACCTCGAGACCATACAAGCTCCCCCCTCTCCCGGTGGAAGGGAGGGGGTGGGAGAGGGGGGCCGGGGGGGTGAGGGGCCTCTACCAGGAGAAGATGATCCCCGCCGACCCTTCGGGCAGCCAGGTGACGGCCTCGGAATCGTAGCGGTCGTACCGGTTGTGGAAGTCGGTCTGCAGGTCGATCCAGGTGCCCCGGCCTTCCAGGCGGAGGCCGACGTTGTCCGAGAGGAAGATCTTGACGCCTCCGCCGACCGTGCCGGCGAGGTAGTTTTCCGCATCCAGCTCGGGGAAGTCGGGATCGAGCCGCGCCAGGCCCACCGTGCCCACCACGAACGGGCTCACCTGGCCTTCGCCCCACTGGAAGAGGAAACCGGCCTGAAAGAGGTCCAGATCGACGTCGCCGAGATCCTGCGAAGGGGAGAGCAGCCCCTTGTCGACGCTGAACGACGTGCTCTCCCGGCTCCCCGAGAGCTCCAGCTGCCAGTTGGCATTGAACGGGATGTCGAGCATCAGTCCAAAGGTGGGGGCCTCGTCGATCTGGACGTCCGACCGGTGGTCGAAGCCGATGTCGGCCGAGTTGTCGACCTGGCCGTCCAGGCGGTAGCCGGCGAACGGCGTGATTTCGAACCGCGTCACCTGGGCGGCGGCCGCGGCAGGGATCAGGGGCAGCAGAAGGAGAGCCAGCAGCATTCGACGCATAGCGATGTCTTATATCACGGGTGGTACGATCGACCGATGAGGTCCTCATGCCCGGGCCGGTCCTGACCGAAGCGCGCCGGCTCCCCGAGGAGCGCCGGCTGCGCCTGACCTGGAGCGACCATCACGTCGCCGAATATCCCTACGACTATCTGCGCGGCTGGTGCCCCTGCGCCGGCTGCCAGGGACACGCCGGAAAGATCCGCTACCGGCCCCCGGCCCAGCCGGTGACCGCGACCACCATCCAGCCGGTCGGCAACTACGCGATCTCGATCGGCTGGTCGGACGGCCACGGCACCGGCATCTACCGCTACGACTTCCTGCGCGAGATCTGTCCCTGCGCGGATTGCGGTGGGGTGGGGGACGTGGTGGAGGGCTGAGAGCTTTCTCAGCTCCCCTTCTTCGCGAGCTGCTTTTCGAGATCGGCGATCCGCTTCTCCAGCTCCTGGAGCTTCTGCTCCAGCTGGTGCTCGCGCGGCGACGGGACGCGGCGCTCGAACCGGACGTCGCCGTCAGGCCCGGAAACATCGAGGCGCGGCAGCTCGATCCGCCCGGGCAGCTCGCCGAGCTCCTTGTTCAGCTGCAGCATGAGCGGGCCGTCGCCTCCCTCGCCGTGGCGCAGGAGGAACGGGCCCATGTCCAGCTCGGGCCTCTCGCGGAGGGCGATGGCGGCGGAGAGCGTCTGGGCCTTGCCGTCGCGCCAGACCTCCAGCGGCACCTGCTGGTTCTCGTCGAACTCGCGCACCCGGGCGCGGATGTCGAAGCTCGACTTCACGTCCTTGCCGTCGATCCGGGTGATGATGTCTCCCACCTCGAGGCCGGCCTTGTCCGCCGGGCTGCCGTCCGCCACCTCGGAGACCATGACTCCGGCGGACTCGGGGACTCCGAAATGGGTGCGCAGCGCGGGGGTGAGCTCGGTCAGGCCCACGCCGAGATAGCCGCGGCGGACCATCGGGCCTTCCCCTTCGATGACCTTCTCCTTGCCGTCCGGACCCACGATCACGATCCGGTGCTTCTCGATCTTCTTCGGGCCGTTGTCGTCATCGCCGGGGAGCGCCCAGGCGGCGCCGGAGGCCAGCAGGGCCATGAGCCCGACGGCGGCGGCGCGGCAAACGAACGTCTTCATCTCGGACCTCCTTCCATCAATCTTCATTCAGTACGTGTCGACGCGGTAGGTGGCGGGCGCGGGCCCGTCCTCCGCAGGAACCTTGTCCAGACCCACCACCAGATCCACCCGCTCGTCGCCGCCCAGATAGACCACGGGCGGCTCCGACAGGGTGCGCAGCTCCTGCGCAAGCCGGTCGTGCTCGGCGCGGATCTCCTGGAGGACCCGCCGCGCCTCGGCGGTGCGCGCCGCCTCGCGGGACTGTCCGACCTGGAACGCTCCGCCCGCGACCACCAGGGCGATCACGGCCGCGGCAGCCGCGATCCGTGCCACCACCGCGAGCCGGGGGAGCCCGCTTCTCGCCTCCGCGGGCTCGTCCAGGCGCCGCAGGACGCGCTGGGTGAAGCCCGGCCGGGCGGTCTCGCGCGGCAGCTCGCGCAGCAGCCGGCCTACGCTGTGGTCTTCCATGCTGTACCTCCTTGCCAGTAGGGCTGGAGACTCTGCCGCAGCTGCTGGCGGCCGCGATGGATCCGCGACTTCACGGTCCCCTCCCGGCACCCCAGCTCGCGGGCGATGTCGCTGTAGGACCAGCCCTCGATCTCGTGGAGAACGACGGGCACCCGGTAGCGCAGCGGCAGCACGGCCAGCGCGCCGGCGACCTCGCGGTGGAGCTCCTGGAGGAGCAGCCCCGAAGGCGCCGCCGGCTCGTCGCGGTCCCGCCGTCCCAGGAACGGGAGGAGCAGCCGGAACCGCTTCTCCCGCCGCTCCTCCGACCGCACCAGGTTGGTCGCGATGCGGAAGAGGAACGCGCGCAGGTAGCCCTGCTCGACGTAGGACCCGGCGGTGCGCCACAGCCGCAGGAACGTCTCCTGGGCCAGGTCCTCGGCGCGGTCCCGGTCACCGGTCAGGCGGGCCAGGTAGTTCACCACCGCGTCCTTATAGAAGTCGACCACCCCCGCGAAGGCCTCGCGGTCGCCGCCGCGGACCCGCGCCATCAGATCGGCATCGCTCACGGACCGGGGCTCTACCTGTGCGATGGGCTCGCTCATCTGCGTTCTCCAACCGTTTCAAACGCCGGTCGGGAGGAAAGGTTCCCGGGGTGGCTCGAGCCGAGGGTAGAGCGCGCCTTCGCCCGGCGCACCCGTGATCGGCACGACGCACACGAGTGGATAGCGCTGCTCGCCGATCACTTCGGGCGCACTGACCACCACGCAGGGGCGTACCCCCTTCTGTTCGTGGCCTACCGTCGGATCGAGGGAGAGCACGACGACGATTCCCCTCTCGGGCTTCACTCCTCCGTGCCCACCCATCCGTGGTCAGCGGTCCACTGCACTTCCTGGCCGGCACCCGGAGCGATGAGGTCCGAAGCGTCATCCGAGAGCCCCTCGGCCCATGCGGCGAAGCCGACCTCGGCCATTTCGAGACTTTCTGGATGAGGATGGCTGAGCGACTGTCGGATCTGCTCGGTTCGGCGTCGATCGAGCTCACGGGTGACCGCCTTGAGCACGAAGCGGCTCCGGTTGAGCTCCTCGCGGTCGATGGCGCGGACGACTTCCGAGGGGAGGGTCACTGTGACACGGGCATTTGGCATGATCTACTCTCCAAGCCGATCATACTGAGATCATACCTCCCCGAGGGTCCGCTCCAGCACCCCACCTCCCGCGCCAGCCGCCCATACCCGGTCTCGTTCACCAGCTCCCGCGCCACATGCCGCCGCGCCGCGGCGAGATCCCCCTGGTCCCGGCAGAGGCGCGCCCATTCGAGGTGCGCGTCGCATTCGTACAGGCGCATCGGCCCGCGCTCGGCGATCTTTTCAAACGCCGGTCGGGGGGAAAGGTTCCCGGGGGACCGTCGTTCGGTCAGAGCGTCCAGTCTTCGAGAGCGATCCCAAGGCCCGTGAAGTGTTGGGTGTTCGCTGTCACGAGTGTGGCGTTCCACTTCCGGGCCAGCACCGCGAGCAGGAGGTCGGGGTCGGAAATTCCTTGGCCGATCCGGTGTCGCTCCGCCCAGGACCAAGCGGCCTCATCCCAATCCTCGAACGTGGGCTCGCATCGCTGCCACGTGGCCGTCAACTGCTGATAGAGCCGCAGGAGCCGGGTTGCCCCCTTCAGACGCAGATAGCGGGTCAGCTCATAATGCGCGACGGAGGCGAGGAGAAACGACTTCCCCTGATGCATGGCTTCATCGAGCTTCGCGGGAACTGGAGGAATGTCTTTGATGATGTAGCTGAGCGTATTGGTGTCGAGGAGAAGGGGGGTCATCAGTCCTCTTCTTTCAGGCTTGCGAAGCGGATCGGATGCTCCTGCCGGAAGGTCTCGAACGAGTCGAGGATCTCCTTCTCCTCCGGCGTGAGCTGCACAGAGCGGATCTCGGCCAAGGCGGCGAGCATCTGTTGCTGTGCAGAGCGGTCAGAACCTGGGCTCGCGTCACCTTCCGGCCGATTCGTGAGGACGATGATCTCAGCAGGCCCCTCCGGAAAGTCGTCTGGAAGCTGAACCTCGACTCGATGGTTTTCTTGAATCGTCACCTTCAATTTATGTGCGTGCACGGCCAGACCCTCCGTTCCCACCCGATTGTAACCGCAGCACCTCCCTCTCCAGCCACCTCACCTCCCGTTCCCTCCGCCCATACCCGGTCTCGTTCACCAGCTCCCGCGCCCGCGCCACATGCCGCCGCGTCGCGTCGAGATCCCCCTGGTCCCGGCAGAGGCGCGCCCATTCGAGGTGCGCATCGCACTCGTGCAGCCGCATCGGCCCGCGCTCAGCGATCTCCAGGGCCTCGGTGAGGTCAGCAGCGGCGCCGGGGAAGTCGAAACGAAAGCGCCGGAGGGCGGCGCGGGCCAGGAGAGTCTTCGATTGTAGCGGGAACAATCAAAGGACGCAGAAGAGATCCACCGAGGCGAGGTCTCCCTGTCCGTGGTGCTGTCCTTTGGGTCCTTTACGTCCTTTGGGTCCTTTTGGGCGTGCGAGCCACGGCGAGCTCCTGATACGCTCCCGCCCCATGAGCAAGACCGCCGTTCTGGAGCCGCGTTTCGTCGATATCATCGCGTCGGAGGTGAGCTGCCGGCCGCAGCAGGTCGAGGCCGCCGCGGCGCTGTTCGCCGAAGGGGCGACCGTCCCCTTCGTCGCCCGCTACCGCAAGGAGGCGACCGGCGGGCTCGAAGACCTCCAGCTCGAGACCCTGGCCAAGCGCCGCGATTACTTCCTCGAGCTCACGGAGCGCCGCGACGCCATCCTGGAGAGCATCCGCGAGCAGGGGAAGCTCACCGAGGAGCTCGAAGCCGCCGTCCGCGCCGCCGTCACCAAGCAGGAGCTGGAAGACCTCTACCTTCCCTTTAAGCCGAAGCGCCGCACCCGCGCCCAGATCGCCCGCGAGAAGGGGCTCGAGCCGCTGGCCGACGCCCTCCTGGCCGGCGCCCAGACCCGCGACCTTCCCGAGGAGCTGGCGCGGCCGTTCGTCGATCCCGAAAAGGGGGTCGAGGACGCGGCCGCCGCTCTCGCCGGGGCGCGCGACATCCTGGCCGAGCGGCTGGCCGAGAACGCCGAGCACCGGGCCGAGCTGCGCA
>DASPXX010000057.1:0-19956 GCA_035637095.1 Thermoanaerobaculia bacterium | reverse complement strand
CGCCGCCTCCTCCGTCCAGCCTGGGAAGAGATCGATCTCCGATCCGCCACGTTCACTCTGACGCCGTCCACCCGGCTCCTCTCGACCCGCCATGATTGGCAGTCCTGGCTCAAGACGTCCTCCCCCAAGCCGCCGCCCGAGAGCGACGTCTCCTTCCTGTACCACCAGGAGGGCGACGAAATCCGCTGCCGGCGCGTGGGACCCATGGCGGCCCTCATCCTCGAAGCGGCGTTCGAGCCCGCCTCCCTGGACGAAATCGTCACCCGGGTCGCGGAGGCGGCGGGGATCGCCCAGCCGGGCGAGGAGCTCGCCGGAAAGGTCCGAGCCCAGCTGCGCGAGCTGTATGGGGCCGATCTCGTCGGCGTCGTCGGCCCGCGCTGAGCGGTCACCGGCGGCCTCGTCCCCCGCGCCGCCGGTGGTGATGATCGCTGCCGGCTGGCTCTCGGTCTGAAAAGGCGGGCCAGGGGCCAGGCCGGCCACCCGGCCCCTGTCGATCTTGGCGGGCCGGGGCCGCTCCTCCGCCCGAGAGGAGTGCCCCGGTACATCCCTTGTCAAAGAACCGATCCGAGCCACCTGTTCCGTGGAACGGACGGCCCGCTCTCCGGAGCGAGCCCACGATCCGCGGAGCGGATGAGCCGTTCCTTGGAACGAGGGGCCTGCACCTCGGAACAGGCGGCTCAGACCGCGGAACAGACCGTCCGTTCCGCGGTCGGGACGGCCCGCACCACGGAGCGAACGCGCCGAGTCCGGAACGGGCTCTCCGTTCCGCGGAGCGGATGGCCTGTTCCGAGGAGCAGGTCATCCGGATCCGCCCCCAGAGCCTACGAAGGTCCTCCGCCGGGCTCAAAAATTCCCCTGGAATTCCAAAAATTTTAGAACTTCGGCCGACTCGTTCCCGGGCCGGCAGCAGCGCTCTATCCTCTCTCGCGGGATGGAGCGAGGCCGGTTGGGCTTCGAACCATCGCCGACGTTCTTTGACAACTGAATCAGAACGATCGAGGGATTGGGTCAGTCCCTCGATCCCGGGCGCCCTTTGTCCTTTGTGGTCTTGATGGGGCCGGCTTCACGCCGGAGCCGGCCCTTCTTTTTTCAGGCCACCACGGGCAGGGTAATGCCGAGAGTGTCGACGCGCCCACTGCTGGTGAGGATGCGTTAGACTTCAGTCCTTCAAGGAGGGCTTGTGAAGAGCCTCCAGGAGTGAACCACTGAAAGGAGATCGAGGATGGTAGACTTCAGCTTCTTCAAGGAGGACTCATGAAGAAGAAGACCGTGAAGAGACTAGCCCTCAGCCGCGAGACGTTGCGCGACCTGGAAAAAGGCAAGCTGCATGAGGCAGTCGGCGCGACAGGTGGCGGAATTCCCGGGTCCGGATGCCTGGTCACCTGTGACTCCGTATACATCTGCCAACCCACCTACACCGAGTACCGCTGCCCGGTTTGAACCTGCTGAGATCCTCGCCAGCCTCGACCACGGGGCTGGCGAGCCCCTACGCGCCCTTCGCGTGCCCGAAGCGGCGTAGAATAGGAGATCACCTTTGGGAGGCGGCGAGGGAAGGCATCGAAACCTACGAGGCGCGGGGACGGCCCTGGCCATGCAGCACCCTCGGCGGTGTGCCGGATCCCAGCCTGCTCGTGGGCGAGGCCGGCATCGGCGCCTTCTACCTGCGCCTCGCCGATCCCGAGACGCCGTCGGTCCTCCTGCTGCGCCCCCGAGCCGTGAAGACGGCGACGGAGGGAGCAGGTTCCCCCGAAGGGGACGGAGCAACTTCCAGGAGCTCGCCCGGGAGTCCGCCGACGACTTCTTCGCCACCACCCTCCGCGTCTGGTCGCGTCTCGCGCCTCCGGGTCCTGCCCTGCCCTCCTGGGAACCGGGCAGCGAGCCTCTCGTCCGTGCTCCGGTGGAAGAGGCTCACGAGGTCCTCGTCACCCGTCTCGGGGAAGAGAGCGGTGGGCTCCACGCGAGGCTCGAGGACGCCTTCGAGCCCGAGCGGGTCCGCTACGAGCTCACCCTGGATCTCGTCGACTCCACCGAGGCCGTCCTGCGCCGCCTCCTCCGTCCGGCCTGGGAAGAGATCGACCTCGGAGCTGCCACATTCACCCTGACGCCGGGCACCCGGCTCCTCTGGACCTGCCATGACTGGCAGTCCTGGCTCGGGACGTCCGCCCCCGAGCCGCCGCCCGAGAGCGACGTCTCCTTCCTGTGCCACCAGGACGGTCCTCGTCCTCGAAGCGGCGTCCGAGCCCGCCTCCCTGGACGAGATCGTCGCCCAGGTCGCGGAAGCGGCAGGGATCGACAAGCCGGACGAGGAGCTCGCCGGGAAGGTCCGAGCCCAGCTGCGCGAGCTGTACGTGGCCGACCTTGCCGGCGTCCGCTGCCCGGAGTAGGGTGCCCCCGCCCAGATCCGCCCGCGAGTTCACGCCGCAGCCGCGGTTGCCCGATCCCGAGACGCCGGCGAACACAGTCAGCCGCCGCTTGGGGAGCGGCCGGCCGGCCGCTCAGTCGGAGCGTCGCCCGCTACGCCACTTGGTGGTATACGGCAGCGCGAACAAGTACTGACCGGTGAGCAGGAGCAAGGCGAGCGGTAACAGCGGGGAGTAGGTCACCCAGGCGGCAGGCTGCTTCTGTCCCACGCCCAAGGCGACGAAGTTGGCGATGACGGTCACCGTGAAGGCGATTGACAGCCAGCGGTGGGTCTGCCGAATCCAGTGGTTCCAGTTCATGGGATCCTCGCGAGCAGGTCGACGAGCTTCCCGCCCATCATCTTCCAGCCGTAGAGCGCGCCGCCGAATTCCCGCTTCTGGTCCGGCTTGAAGCCCGACTGCACGAGGGACAGGCGCGTGCCCGACGCCGTGGGCGTGAGCGTGAACGTCACGACGGTGTCCAGAAAGGGGACGCTCCACGTGTAGATGAGCTTCCGATGCGCTTCGATCTCGAGGAACCGGCAGTTCACGGTGCCATCCCAACCGGGATACGCCTGCGTCTTGAACGTGAACGCCGCCCCGGGCTCGAGCTTGAGATCGATGACGGGCAGGAGCCACTCCGCGAGCAGTACGGGATCGGTGAGCGCGCGCCACACCTTCTCCGGCGAATGATGCAAATCGAATTCGAACGAAATGGATTCAGTTTGCGATTGTGCAGCCTTGTCCGTGAGAGTCATTCGTCCATTTTCTCCAGCAGTTGTTCAATGCGATCGACGTGGTCCGTCCAGAAGGCGCGGTAGTGCGCGATCCAGTCGATGAGCGGCTTCATCCCGCGCGGCTCCACCCGGTAGTAGACACAGCGTCCCTCGCGCCGGCCGTTCACCAGGCCGGCGTCTTTCAAAGTGGCGAGATGCTGCGAGACCGCCGGCTGCGAGATGTCGAAGCGCGCCGTCAGGTCCTTCACCGCCGCTTCGCCACACGTAAGCGACTCGAAGATCGCCCGGCGGCTGGGGTCCGCCAGCGCCTGGAAGATCTTGTCTTCGGCAACGACCGCGCTCTTCATGGACAAATCATAAGCCAAGGCTTATTGGTTGTCAAGCGCACGGATGGCGGCGCTTGAGGAGACGCAGTCGATCGAGCACAAAGACTCCCGAGCCGGGCCAAGTCGATCTCCGGCAGACGGTGGTCCTGAGCCCGCTCCCCTGCTGGAAGCACCTGACGTCGGCCTACCGCGTCCGAGTGGCCGAGCTGATTCAACAGATCGAGACGGCGCTCAGGCCCACTGCCGCCGCAGCTCGGGACGTCCGGCCCCGAGCCGCCGCCCGAGAGCGGCGTCTCCTTCCTTTGTCACCAGGAGGGCAACGGCATCCGCTGCCAGCGCGTGGGTCCCATGGCGGCCCTCGTCCTCGAAGCGGCGTCCGAGCCCGCCTCCCTGGACGAGATCGTCGCCGTCATTCCACCTGGATGTCGTAGGCGACGGTGAGCGTGCAGCCGGCGGCGTCGGTCACCTGGATGAAGGCGTCGAAACTGCCGGCCTGCGTCGGCTTGCCGCGCAGTCCGCCGGAGCCGGTGAGGTGAACGCCCGGCGGCAGCGCGCCTTCGACGAGCGCGAAGTGGTACGGTTCCGTCCCGCCGATGAACTCGAAGTCGAAGTGCACGGTCGCCCCTACGGAGAGCAACGGCACGACCTCGGTGACGTTCGTGAGGGTACCGCAGTCTCCAAAAGCGGACGCGACACAGAGAAGGACCAGGGACAGGGCGACCAGGACTTTCTTCATGTCTCTCTCCTTTCGATCCGTGCGGAAGGGTGACCCGACATCGAGCAGGCTCACAATATCATCACACAGTACGGACGACGCGAACCTTCTCCTGCCCGCCCCGCCCGGATTTCAATCCGGGGGCGGCATCGAATCGTGGCGGACGATCACTGGCAACGTGCGGCGGCTGCGGACCCTCCACAACCAATAGAACATCGCGCCAAACAGCAGCAGGATCGGCAGCGCGCGCATCGGCCCCGTCGTGAATGGCTCCGGCAGGATTTTCGCCACGCGCTCACGGATCGAGAAAAACGATCCGGCCGCGATGAACAGCGCGAAGCACATGCGCCACAGATGGCGCGCCAGGCGCGGCCGGCCGCGCGGCAGGCCGAACCGCAGGATGCGCACGTCGCCGACGGCGGCCAGGGTCATGACGGTGGCGAGGACGAAGGACATCACACCGATCGTGCGAAATGGGACGCCGCCGGGGGAAAGGCCAGGGCTGTTGAAGGCCTTGACGCCGCCCACGATCGTGCCGAGCGCGAGTCCGACCACAACCGTCAGCGCGACACCATTGATCGTCCGCGTCCACGGCGATACGGGGCGGACGGTCGTCAACGCCGTGCCGACAAAGTAGGCGGTCATGAAGCCGGTGAATACATTCGGGTCGGTGGGACTCTTGAGAAACCCCAGGATCGAGGCGCTGAAGCCCATGACGAGCATGGCGCAGACGAACAGCAGCCCGCTGCGGCGGTGAAGGGTCCCGCCTTTCTTCGCCAACAATGCCACGGCGCCGAGAACAATGGCGAGCGCGCCTGCGGCAATGTGGATCGTCAAGAGCATTTGTCATTATACGAGCAGCTCGACGGAATGTTTCTGCCGGCGCACGAGATCCGGGAAGTCCTATTCCTTCGAACGCTTCGCTATAGCAATCAGCCGGCTTGCGCCGAGAAAGCCATGTGGCTAGAGTATGCGAAGAGCTCGATATTCTCAGAGGAGAACACTATGAAAAGACTCGGCCCGCTTCTGCTGCTTCTCGGGTTTTTTGTGGCGGTCACCGCTCCTGCTGATGCCCTGCCTCCGCCCTGCTACGAGTACTGTCCCGACGGGTGGACAGGGACCTGCACCTGCGGCACGGTGGTCCGCACCTGCACGACGTGCAACCTCTGGTGATCCCTTCTCGGGACATCTGCCGGCGGGTGGGTTGGTCGACCTCCCGGATCGCCAGTCGTTCAGCCCCGACGCCGCGTTCTGGACCGGCGAGCTTCCCGAGAGCGGGGAAGCTGATGGAGATCCGGCGGTGAGCTAGACTCGCCCTCGATGCCGTTTACCGTCGACCAGATCCGCCAAGCCCTCGGGCGCCACCAACCGCAGCTTCTCGAGCAGGAGCCGGAAGATTCCCGGGCGTCCGTGGCGCTCGTGCTGGCGGGAACGGGGACCGAGCTGTCGCTCTGCGCCATCCGGCGGGCCGAGCATCCTCTCGATCCGTGGTCCGGCCACATGGCGCTGCCGGGAGGCCGGTGCGATCCCGACGATCCCCACCCGCGGGCGGCGGCCGAGCGGGAGACGCTGGAAGAGGTCGGGCTCGCCCTCGGCGATCCTCACTGGATCGGACCGCTGTCGGATGTGCCAGTCCGCATCGGCGGCACCGGCCGGAAGATGATCCTGTCGCCTTTCGTCTACCACCTGGGAGAGGAGCTCGTCCCCTTCACGCCGAACCACGAGGTCGCCGAGGTGTTCTGGATTCCGCTCGCCCACCTCTGGGACCCAGGCAACGCGAGCAGCCTCGAATGGGAGAGGAGCGGCACGCGCCTCCTCTACCCTGCCATCCGCTGGCAAGAGCACGCCATCTGGGGGCTCACTTTCCGCGTGCTGACGCTCTTTTCGGACGTGCTCGATGCCCCTCTGCCCCACCTGGAGGAGATCCCGGGGCTTGGGCGGTAGGCGGACGTTACGGACCCGGTGCAACCGGAGCAATTCGGGGATTGCCCAAGACCTTTCACCGATACCTGTACTCATCCAACCCCACCCGCGACCGGTTGTGGGGATCGAAGCGGACGTTCACGACCTGGCCGGGTTGGAAGCGGGGAATGTCGAGGCGCGAGATCAGGCTCTTGCGGATGGTGGCCCGCCAGGGCTCTCCCTCGGCAGGGCGTACCTCGACTTGCATCCCGATCACCGGATCGTTGTTGACCGTGATCCCCGTGTCCCAGATCGCCACGATCAGGGCCTCGGCGGCGACGCCGCTCTCTTGGAGCGCCTTGGAGTCGGCCACGCCGCTCATGCGGTCAATGAGGGCGCAGCCGGCGGTCAGGACCAGGAAGGCCGAAAGAAGGCGCTTCGCAAAGATCATCTTTTCCTCCTCATCGCTCCACCTGGAGGACCAGGAATTTCGAGATATCCCAGAACTGGTAGGGATCGGAGATCACCAGGACCGTCTCGTCTCCCGAGCGCTCGAAACGGTAGAGCCGTTGATAGCTCTGGTGGAGCGAGACGATCTCCGCGCCGCGCAGCCCGCTGCCGATCACGATGCGGTCCGCGGTGGGGTCCATCCGGCGGAACCGGTAGCGGAAGTTCTGGGAGCCGGCGCGGTAGAAGCTCTGGAGCAGGCCGCTCCTCTGGCGCTCCAGGACGCCTTCCTTGGCCAGGGAGCGCAGCTCGTCTCCCGTGCCGATGACATAGAACGCCTCCCTCATCTCCGATTCCAGCCGGCCGATCTGGCGGTCCTTTTCTTCGATGGCGGTCTGCTTGCGGGCCACCTCCTGCTGCAACACCTGCGAGTTGGCCTCCAGGGCGGCCACCTGGCCGCGCAGCTCCTGGATCTCCCGCTCCTTGTCGATCAGGAGCCGGTTGAGGCGCTCGACGCTCGCGGTGATCCCCGCGGCACGGCCACCCGACCGGTCCGCCAGGCGCCGGATCTCGCCCTGATACATCCGGCTCGTGCGCAGGCGCTCGTCGATCTCAGCCAGGTTCGACCGGATGCGCACGTCGATGTCGTAGCGGGTGGAGACGAGGCCCCCTTCGGCGCCGCGGGTCATCAACGAATCGATCTCGTTCTGCTTGCCGTTGATGGCGTCCAGGGAATCGAGGATCTGGTTGAGCTTCTCCGTGTACTGGGCGAGCATCTGGCTCTGTTGTTCGTTAACCGACTCCAATTGCGCGTTGCGGTCGCGCAGATCCTGGTTGTCGGTCCTGAGCTGATCGACGTCGTCGACGCGCCCGGAAACGGTTCCGGTTTTCTGAGCAACCCCGCTCTTGTTCTGGCAGGCCAGAAGCGCGGCGGCGAGCAGGCAGAGCGCGAGGCTTCTCTTCATTTCCGGGTTTTCCTGAGCTGAGTATGTTCGATCATGTCCTCGATGACGAGCCGGCCGTCACCGTCGGAATGCATGAGAAGGAGCTCGTACCTGGGGAGATGGATCACCCCAATATCCTGAGCGCTCCCGACGCCGTCTTCTCTCTGGTCGAGGGTATTCAAGGTGTAACGGAAGGTCGCTTCGCCACTTCTCGGCGCTGACACACTGAGGATCTGGAGGGTCACGAACACGGGCCGTCTCCCGGAGGACGGTGTGAGCAACCCCGTGTAGGTGCCCACGAGAGCCTGAGGCTCCCGGAGAATTCCGGTGTATTCATAGGCCGTCCCGGGAATCGCCGGCCGGGGCTCGTTGCCGATCCGGATCGGAGAGTGATCCTGGGCGAGGTCCACGAACAGGAAGAGGAGAGCGAAAACGGCTAGCACGACGGCGAGGCCTTCCCACGATCGGCGCAGAGGCCGCTTCCAGACCACCGCCGGCCGCGGGGCCGGAGACGTCAGGACGGCAACCGACGACACCGGCCGCGGCGCGGCCGCCATCTGCTGCCAGCGATAGGTGAAGGGATCGAAGCCATAGTCCTGCTCGTAGCGGCACCAGGGGCAGTCCACCAGGTGGGCGCCGTAACGGTGCACTTGCGAGCGCTGGCAGGTCCGCAGGTTGCGATGAGCGGCGTCGAGGGCATCGGCCCAATCGTCGGCCGTGGGGCGCCGGCAGGGATCTCCGTGCCCCTCCCGGAAGCAGCGGATGAAGAGGTCCAGCAGGCGCGTCGGGAGGACGTTCGGAGGCGGCGTACCGGCAGGCGGCTGACCTCCGTTCAAGAGGAAGCTGTCCTGCCGCAGGATGTTGTCCTCGACCCGCGGGCTGCTCCCTCCGGCGAACGGGTGCCGTCCGAGGAGCAGGAGCTGGGAGATCATGACGGCGAGCGCGAAGGCGTCGCTCTCCGGCGTCCGGTCGACCGCGCCGAAGGAGACCCCCTGGAGCTCGGGCGGCGAATACTCCCCCTTGCCCACGGGGCAACGGAACACCTGGCCGGTCGCGCCGTCGCGCACCTGCATGGAGTCGCAGTCGACGAAAGTGATGAGGTCGTTCCTGGCGACCAGCAGGTTGCTCTCGTTCAGGTCCCCGACCACGTAGCCCTTGTGGTGGAGCGCGGCGAGCGCGACGGCCAGGTTGCGCGCCACCAGCAGGAGGTCGGCCCAGGTGAGCCCTTTCGGATAGCTGGAGACGTTGTAGACGTCCACCAGCTTGCGCGTGGTGCGGGTGTCGATTCCCGGCATCAGGAAGCCGAGGAAGTTGCCGCGTTTGTCGACCACGAGCTCGCCGGGCCAGGCGATGGAGGCGTGCCCCCGCGCCCGCTCGGAGTCTTCGGGCGGATCGGCGATCATCAGCTCCAGCTTGCGCCGCCGCTCGGCCGTCCGCTGCTGCGGGTGATAGATCTTGGCGACCTGCCCGGCAACCTGATAGATCTCGGCTTCGCCGCCCCGGTCGAGGGGAGTCGCCAGCCCGAGCGGGCGGCCCCCGATATCAAAAAGCCCGTTGAAGAGACGCTCGGCCTGCTGCATGGGGTTACTCTTCGCCGGTTCGCACAGCCAGGATCAGGGTTTTGTCGTCGTCGGTGCGCTCCGAGACCCGGTCCGAGCACAGGAAATCGGACAGCTCGCGTTCCTGCTCCTCGAGCGCCTCGCCGGTGTCGCGCGCCAGCTCGAACAGGCGTTGGAAGAAAGGCTCGTGGGGGGCGCCCTCGGCGAGGTCCATGGAAACCATTTCGAGCCCGTCGGTGAGCAGCGCGATGCCGCTCACCTCCTCGCCGGGCATCACCGCGTAGCAGGCGCGCTCGGCGAACCCGGAGGAGGTCAGGAAGACGGTCTCGTTGAAGTACTCCCCTTTGGCCGGGGGGATCAGGGCGCGCAGGGCTCCGGCGGTCGATCCCATGCTTTCGGTCACGATCCAGCCGTCTCCGACCTGGAGGGCCGCCAGGTGGCCGGGGCTCCAGAGCACGCCGAGGAGGGTGGTGGACAGCTCGCGGAGACCCTCGGGGGCTTCCGCTTCGAGGCGCTCCCGGGCGGCGCGGACGATCCGCTCCAGGATGGGGCGCCAGCCGCCTGCGTCCGGCGGCTCTCCGGAGGCGAGCTCGGAGCGGGCCGCCTCCAGGGCCGCGTCCACCGCGAGCCGGGAGCCCTCCTCGGCACGGGCGGCCGATCCGGCGCCGTCCGCGACGAAGAGGAGCAGGCTCCGCCCGGCCCGGGCCACGGCGAAGGCATCCTGGCAGGGCGTCCCGGTGCGCAGATGGCTCGTGCCCGCCTCACAGGCGGCGACCACGCGCCACATCAGGTGGGGATCTCACCCCAGCCGGTGGGAGACGGGACCTGCGCCTTCTCCCCCGGCCGTGAGCCGGAGACGCTCTTCTGGCTCTTGGACAGCCAGAGGAACAGCTCGCGGAACTGAAGGCCCTTGAGCCGCATGGGCTCACGCTTGCGCGAGATCTGCCGGAGGACGCCGAAGTCGGCCTCCTCGACGCCGATGGCGAAGACCACCACACCGTCGCGCTCCTCTTCCGCGGCCAGCTCGGCGGCGGCGGCCTGCCATTCGTCGGTGGGCGCGCCGTCGGTGACCAGCATGACCCAAGGCCGGTAGTAGTTGATCTTGTTCCGCTTGAAGTCTTCCTTGCGGCCGCGCAGCAGCTCGAGCCCCCTGCGCAGGGCGCCGCCCAGGGGCGTGTTGCCGCCCGCGGCGAGGTGGGGCACCTGGAATTCCTGGGCGGTGACGAAGTCCTGGACCACGCGGACCATGTCACCGAACGTGACGATCCCGATCTCCACGCGCTTCTGGGCCAGGCTGTCCTGGAGCAGGTCGTTGTGGAGGACCCGCAGGCCTTCCTGGAGCTCGGCGATGCGCGCGCCGTCCATGGAGCCCGAGGTGTCCAGCAGGAGAAGACACGCCGCGCGCGGCTCGGGGTTGACCTTCAGGTCGATGTCGTCGAGTCTGCCCATCCGACATGCTCCTCCTCTGGGTCTGGCAGGAATGTCCTTATCTTATACTTTCCCCCGATGAGTGGAAGCAGAATCTCCAGGGCTCCGTCAAAGTCCCGTGGAGGCTGACGGAGCCCTGTCCCAGGGGGAAGCTTGCTCGATTCTGCGACGATTCCGCCTCCACTGCGGTATCCTCCTCTCCTCACCGGAGGAGAGACATGGGTCTTCTGCTCGCAGCCATCCTGAGCTTCGGCCCGGCGCTCGCCTGCGCCGCCACGGTCTATTGGCTGGACCGCTACGAGAAGGAGCCGAAGGTGCTCCTCGGAGCGGTGTTCGGCTGGGGAGCCGTCGTGGCGGCCCTGGGAGCGCTCGTGGCGCAGACCCTGCTCGGCGGCGTGATGCACCTGGTCGCCGCCTCGCAGGAGGTCGTCGACTTCGCCGGGGGCTCGATCTTCGCCCCGGTGACCGAAGAAAGCCTCAAAGGGTTCGCGGTCCTCCTCGTCTTCTGGGCGCTGCACCGGGAGCTCGACTCCGTTCTCGACGGGATCGTCTACGCGGCCACGGCGGCCCTGGGCTTCGCCGCCACGGAGAACGTCCTCTATCTGTTCGGGCAGTACCAGGAGAGCGGCCTCTCGGGGATGTTCGGCCTGTTCGTGCTGCGCATCGTCCTCGGCGCCTGGGACCACGCGGTCTACACGTCGTTCATCGGCATCGCCCTGGCCCTCGCGCGGCTCTCGCGGTCCGCGACAGCGCGCTGGGTGCTGCCGCCGATCGGCTGGGCGCTGGCCGTGGGAGCCCATTCCCTCCACAACACGCTGGCCGCTCTGACGGCGAAGACGCCGGCAACCGGTGGCCTGATGTTCCTGATCGATTGGGGCGGCTGGGTGTTCTTCGCCCTGCTGGTCCTGTGGTGCATCTGGCGCGAGAAGCGGATGCTCGGCCGCCATCTGGCTGAGGAGGTGCAATTCGGGTGGATGACGCCGGAGCAGTACCGCACTGCGCAGTCGGGCCGGGCTCGTGCACGCGCCCGCGTGCGCGCCGCCATGTCGGGCCGCCTCCAGGCGACGCGCCGGTTCTACGACCTCTGCGGCGAGCTCGCCCACAAGAAGAACCAGCTCGCCCGCTATGGCGAAGAGGATGGCAACAGCGTCTTGGTCGAGCGGCTGCGCAGGGAGCTGGCGCAGCTCTCGGTGGAAGCCGCGGCGTAGGGGCCTCGCCACCGGCCCCCTCATTCCCGCGTCGAGCACCGTCCTGTATGGGGGGACTCCTTCCCCGCACGATCCCACCGAGGAGGTCTTGCATGAAGATCCGCTCCCGTAGCCTCGCCTGCGCCGCGATCCTCGCCATCACCCTGGCTGCCGAAGCGTCCGCCTCCGGGCCGTACCAGATCACCGCCACGCAGGACACCCAGGTCGGTCCGCTCGTCCGCACCGAGCTCACCATCCAGGCCGGTCCGCATCCGCTCGACCGCTTCAAGGCGGTCCACCTGGAAAAGCCGGACGCGTCCTCCCGGGGCGCCATCCTGTTCCTGCCGCCGCTGGGCACCACCTTCTCCTTCTACGAGCAGCGCGATCCCAACGGCGCCCTCGGCTCGTCGATCGCCGAGTTCTTCGCCCTGCGCGGCTTCGACGTCTGGGGTGTCTCTCCGCGTTTCGAGGGGATTCCAGGCGGGACCTGCGAGGCCGGGCTGCTCGACTGCTCGATCATGGGGACCTGGAACCTCGCCTCGATGGTGGACGACGTCACCTTCGTCCGTGCGCTGATCGGGGACACGAAGGTCGCCACGGGCGGTGCCTCGCTCGGCGGCATCCTCGCCCTGGCCGTGGCCAATGCCCATCCCGACGATTACAAGGGCATCCTGGTCTGGGAAGGAATGCTGTACACGCCGGATCCCGCGGTGATCGCCTTGAACCAGGGGTACTGCGCGGCCGAGGAGGCGCAGCTCGCCGCAGGCGCGGTCTACGACGGCGTCGGCACGAACGTCTTCCAGATGGTCACGAAGCTCTCCCACCAGACGCCGGGCGGCCTGACGCCGATCCCGCTCTTCCCGCCCAATCTCACCAATCATCAGGTCCTGGTGCTCCTGGTGAGCGTGCCGTCGCCGTCACCGGTGACGATGCCGGTGCCCAACTACATCCTGATGAATGGCAGCCTGCCGGAGGACCGGCTCTTCTTCGCCTCCGAGGAACGGCTCTACGAGGACGTGGCCGGCCGCTTCAACGACTACAGCCCGGTTCGCCTGGTACGGGACATCAGCTGCTCGCTGGCGGGCGTCGAGACCATCTATGTGTCCAACCTGGGGAGCTTCCACGGCTCCGTGCTGGCGATCGGCGGCGGGCGCGGCTTCGGGCCCTACATGGCCGGCCAGCTCGCCCAGATCGGCTCGACCGACAAGACCTTCCTGCTCACTCCGCAGTTCGGCCACATCGACCACTACATGACGCCCCACCATCGCTGGTACGTGGAGCGGCCGGTGTTGGAGTGGGCGGAGCGGGTGTTGGACCCCCTCCCCTGACCCCTCCCCCGCAAAGCGGGAGAGGGGAAAAACAACACAAACTCTGGGCGGAGGGGGGCCTACCCGTGCGGCACGACTGCCCGCACGGCCTCGAGGAAGCGCGGGAGGCGTTCCATCGTCTTCGGGATCTCCTCCCGCGTCTCTCCCAGCGCGGGATCGACCCGCAGCAGGTCGTTGCAGAAGGCCTCCAGGCGGTTCACCACCTCCTCCGTGATGCCCTGGTAGGGGACGATCGAGCGCAAGGCCGGCACCAGCTTGTCCCGGACCGCTTCCAGGTACGGGTAGATCGACTGGAACATGGCGTCGGGGATCCGGGCGTGCTTCGCCAGGAGCCGCTGCGTCATCTTGAAGGCGTTCAGGCTCGGGCTCGTCGGAGCCATCAGCTCGACCAGGAGGGCGTCGATCCGCGCCAGGGCCGCCTTCCGGTCCGCCGGTGCGGGGGCCGGCACGGCTCGCGGCCTGGGCGCCGGATGAGCGACGGAATGGGTCGGCGGGGGCACCTCGGCCGCGGGCTTGCGCGCGGGCATGGGGACCACCTGCGCGGCCGGCGGCGCGGCCGGAGCCTGGATCACCGGAGCAGGCGCCGGAGCAGGCTCGGGCGGCACGACGGTCAGGGAGGCCCGGCGGCACACGGCGCTCAGCAGGAACTCCAGATAGATCCGCAGATCGTCCTCGGCCAGCAGGGGCACCAGGGCATCCACTCCCGTGGCCGCCGTGACCGGCTTCCCCTTGGCCATCACCGTCCGCGCGCGCAGCGCATTCACCTGCTTCTCGCCGATCAGCTCCTTGAGGAGGTTGGCGTCGAGGACCGCCGCGATCTCCAGCACGAGCTGGACCATGCGGGCATAGACCGCGCTCAGGTCCTCCGTGCCGCGCGGCGTCGACCAGGTCTGCAGATGCAGGCGTTCCAGCTCGGTGATCCGCTCGCTGAGCAGCGTCTCGCGGCGGCTGATCTGGTGGTAGTCGCCCGAGTAGAGGGCCCGGCGGTTCTTCTCCTGGAGGAGCTTGCCCAGCTGGGCGCGCAGGCTGGGCAGGTCGGCCAGGGCGTAGAGGTCGACCCGCTCCTGGCGCCGCCAGCGCTCCAGCAGCTCGGTGAAGGAGAGATGGGTGGGGAGCTTCTGGATGGCCTGGGTGGATTCTCGCAGCCGCTCGACCAGCTGGCGGGCGCTCCTGAACTCCTCGGCCTTCTCGGGGAAGAGCACGGGCTCGAGCTCGACGCCGTTGTAGAGCCCCTGCCCCACCAGGCTCGCGGCGGCGCCCATCATGGCGCTGGCGTACTTCCCCTTGAGGTCGGCGGCGATCTCGCAGAGGAGGGTCCCCTCGGCCGGGGTGGGCAGCGCGCCGAGGCCAGAGCGCAGCGGAGTCAATGCCGACTCCAGCCGCTTGAGGTCGTTCGCCACCATGTGGTGAATGCCGCGGAAGAGGAAGCTCACGTCGTCGCGGGTCGGCTCGTCCTCGTCGGCCGCCTCGTCGTCAGGCAGCGTGTGCAGGACCGCATCCACCCGTTTGGGGACGCCCCGGATGGTGTCGAGCAGGGCGGAGACCATGCCGAGGAGCTCGGCCGGATCGTCGGGCGGATAGTAGAGGAGCTTCCAGGGGGCGATGCGCTCGAAATCGTTGACGCAGGCCCGCACGAGCAGGTAGACGCCCAGGCGGGCGGGACCGGTCTGGGTGAGGATGTCCTCGCGATTCTCAGGCGGTGAGGCGAGACGGGCCTGCGGCGCCGCAGCGCCGGCCGGAACAGCCTCGTCCAGCTCCTCGGCAAAACCTTCCCAAGTGAGCAGCGCGTCATCCTTCATTGCGGGATCTCGGATGTTCAGTATAGCCCAGACTCTATCGCGGCGTGGGCTTATAATCCCGTCGCCAGTTGAGGAGGGGCGACCAATGTCACGCAAAGGGCGAGTGCGGCCCAGGGTCGGCAAGCGGTACCACACGCCCGGCACGGCGCCGGGGACTCTGCGTCCGCTGGAGATGCCGGGGGCCGGTCCGGTCCGCGTCACGGTCATCGACTACGGGCCGGACCACCTCGAAGAGAAGGTCGTCGAGCGGTTCGAGGACCTCCTCCCCTACCGCAATTCCCCGACGACCACCTGGATCAACGTCGAAGGGCTCACCGACGTCCCCCTGCTGGAGTTCCTGGGCCAGAATTTCGGCATCCACGTCCTCACCCTGGAGGACATCCTCAACTGCGGGCAGCGGCCGAAGATCGAGGACTACGGGACCTACCACTTCCTGGTCATGAAGTCTCTCGCCCTGCGCGAGGAGTGCCTGGAGATCGAGCAGATCAGCTTCATTCTGGGGAAGAACTACGTCATCACCCTCCAGGAGATCCCCGGCGACTCGTTCGAGGCGGTCCGCCAACGGATCCGCCGCGGCAAGGGGCAGATCCGCAAGGCGGGCGCCGACTATCTCGTCTACGCCCTGGTCGACGCTCTCATCGACGAGTTCTTCCCCGTCCTGGAGCGCGTCGGCGAGCACGTCGAGGAGCTCGAGGACACTGTGATCCTGCGTCCCTCTCCGGAGATCCTGCAGCGGGTCCATGAGGTCAAGCGCGACCTCCTGGTGCTGCGGCGCACCGCCTGGCCGGAGCGCGACACGATCAGCTCGTTCTCGCGCGAGGAGTCCCACCTGATCCGCGAGGAGACCAAGATCTTCATCCGCGACTGCTACGACCACATGGTGCAGGTCATCGACATGATCGAGACCTATCGCGACCTCGCCTCCGGGCTCCAGGAGGCCTATCTGTCGAGCCTCAGCAACCGCATGAACGAGATCATGAAGGTGCTGACCATCATCTCGACGATCTTCATCCCGCTGACGTTCATCGCCGGGATCTACGGCATGAACTTCGATCCGCACACGAGCCCCTGGAACATGCCGGAGCTGGAGTGGTACTGGGGATATCCTTTCTCGCTGGCGATGATGGCCATCGTGGCGATCGCGCTGGTCCTCTTCTTCCGCCGAAAGAGGTGGTTGTAGATGCGCCGCCGGCCCGCCGTCGACCTCATCCTGCTCCTTCTCTGTCTGTTCGCCGCCCCCCAGGACGCCCTCAGCGGCACGCTCGGCGATCTGCCGCTCGTCGAGGTGCCGGCGGCAGAGCCCCGCGGCGATGTCCTGGCGGTCTTCTATTCCGGCGACGGCGGCTGGGCCCGGCTCGACCGCGGGGTGTCCCAGGCGCTCACCGCGCACGGTACGCCGGCGGTCGGAGTCGACTCCCGGCGGTATTTCTCGACACGGCGCGACCCGGACGGGAGCGCCCGCGATCTCGACCGGATCCTGCGCCACTACCTGGCGGCCTGGAAACGCGAGAGGGTCCTGCTCATCGGGTATTCGTTCGGCGCCGACGTGATGCCGTTCCTGGCGAGCCGGCTGCCGCCGGACCTGGCCGGGCGCATCGAGCTCGTCGCGCTGATCGGCGCGAGCCACTCGGCCTCGTTCGAGCTCCACCTGACGGATTGGCTGTTCGGAAGCAGGGACGGGCGTCCCGTCCTGCCGGAGGTGAGGAAGCTCGCCGGCCGCCGCCTCCTCTGCATCTATGGGAAGGAGGAGGACGACACCCTCTGTCCCGACCTCGGCCCCGGCCTGGGCAGGAGGGTACCGCTTGCGGGGGGGCATCACTTCGCAGGCGCTTACGAGACGATCGGCGCCCTCCTCCTGCGCGAGGCGGGCCTGGAGGAGACCGGAAGATGACGACGCACAGCGAGCGCACCTGCCCGATCTGCGGCCAAGCCCGGAAACCGTCGCAGCTCGTGCCCGCCGAAGTCGTGCGCGGCGACATCGCCGACCTGATCCGCCGCGATCATCCGGGCTGGGGCGGGCCCGGGGACGTCATCTGCCAGCCGGACCTCAACCACTACCGCACGCGTTTCGTCGAAGACCTGATCGCCGAGGAGGGGCGCGAGCTGACCTCGATCGAGCAGGACGTGGTCGAGAAGCTCCGGACGCAGGAGCTCGTCTCGATCGACACGAACCTGGAGCTCGACCGCAGCCTGACCTTCGGCGAGCGCCTGGCCGACCGGGTAGCCGGCTTCGGCGGCAGCTGGGCGTTCATCCTGACGTTCGGCGCCTTCCTCTTCGTCTGGATGCTGATCAACACGATCATCCTGTTCCGCCGGCCGTTCGATCCGTACCCGTTCATCCTGCTCAACCTGATCCTGTCGACCCTCGCCGCGCTCCAGGCGCCGGTCATCATGATGAGCCAGAACCGGCAGGAGGCGAAGGACCGCCTGCGCGCCGAGCACGACTATCGGGTCAACCTCAAGGCCGAGCTGGAGATCCGGCTGCTCTCCGAGCGCGTCGACGCCCTGGTCACCCACCAGTGGCAGCGCCTCCTGGAGATCCAGAAGATCCAGCTCGATCTGATGGAAGAGCTCGATGCCCGGAACCGGAACGCCCGCCGCGACAAGACCGAGAGCTGAGATGAGCCGGGCCGGGAGGCTGTCGCCGGGGCGGCTGGCGCCGTTCCTCGGCCCTGTGCTCTTCGCCATCGCGCTTTTCGTGCTCCACCGCGAGCTGCGGGACTTTCACTACCGCGAGGTCCTCCAATTCCTCGGCCGGCTGCCGGGCGACCGGTTGCTCCTCGCATTCGGTTGCACCGTGGTCGCTTACCTGGCGACGACCGGCTACGACACCCTCGCGGTGCGCTGGCTCGGCTGCGCGGTCTCGTATCCACGGACCGCTTTCGCCGCCTTCGCGAGCACCGCGGTCAGCAACACGCTCGGCATGCCGCTCCTCACGGGGATGCCGTTGCGCGCGCGGCTCTACACGGGTTGGGGGCTCTCCGCGGTCGACATCGGGCGCCTGGTGCTGTTCGGCTTCGTGACGTTCTGGCTGGGCTTCTGCACCCTCGCCGGTACGGCCTTCCTGTCCGATCCCATCGCCCTTCCCGCCCGCCTGGACCTGCCGGTAGCCACGGTGCGTCCCCTCGGCGTGCTGTTCGCGGCGGCGGTCACCGCGTATCTGGCTCTGGTGCTGTTCTTCCGGCGGCCGTTCGTCATCAGGGGATTGGAGACGACGCTCCCCTCCTTCCCGGTGGCGCTCGGCCAGATCGCGGTCTCCTGTCTGGACTGGACGTTCGCCGGGGCGGTGCTCTACAGCCTGCTGCCGCCCTCATGGGACCTGCCCTTCCTCCATCTCCTGGCCGTCTTCCTGTTCGCCCAGGTGGCGGGGCTGGTGAGCAACGTCCCGGGCGGCCTCGGCATCTTCGAAACGGTGGTGATCCTCCTGCTCCCCGCCGATCTGCCGCGCCCGCAGCTCCTCGCGGCCCTGGTCGCCTACCGCGGTGTCTACTACCTCCTGCCGCTGCTCGTGGCGGCGGTCTCCCTGGGGGCTCACGAGGCATTGCTCCAGAGGGCGCTGGTGGGCCGGCTGGCCCGGCGGGTGGGCGAGCGGGCTCCGGACGTGGTGCCGCCGATCCTCGCCGCCTCGACCTTCCTCGGCGGCCTGATCCTCCTGATCTCGGGCTCGACGCCGGCGGTCCACTCCCGCCTGAGCTGGCTCGACGATTTCCTGCCGTTGCCGGTGATCGAGGTCTCCCACTTCCTCGGCAGCCTGGCGGGCGTCGGCCTGCTCTTCCTCGCCGCGGGTCTCCAGAAGCGGCTGGACGCCGCCTATCAACTGACCGTTCTGCTGCTCGCGAGCGGCGCCGTGCTCTCGCTCCTCAAGGGGCTCGACTGGGAGGAGGCGCTCCTCCTGACGCTCTTCCTGGCCGCCCTCCTCCCCTGCCACTCGCACTTCAACCGCCGCGCCTCGCTGACCGCCGAGCCGTTCACCCCCGGCTGGGTCGCGACGATCGCCGTCGCTCTCGGCAGCTCGCTCTGGCTGGGCTTCTTCGCCTACAAGCACGTGGACTACTCGCACGACCTGTGGTGGCACTTCACCCTGTTCGGCAATGCGCCGCGCTTCCTGCGCGCGTCGGTGGGCGCTCTCGCGCTGGCCCTGGGCCTGGCGTTCAGCCGCCTGCTCCGCCCGGCGCCTCCGGAGCCGGAGACGCCCACTCCCGCGGATCTCGACGAGGCGGCGGCCGTCGCGGCGCGCTCGCCGCGCACCTATGCATATCTGGCGCTCCTCGGCGACAAGCGGCTGCTGTTCCACCCGGAGCGGGACGCCTTCGTGATGTTCGGGGTCGAGCGGCGAAGCTGGGTCGCGCTCGGCGACCCGGTGGGACCGGAGGAGCGCCACGCGGACCTCGCCTGGATGCTGCGCGAGCTGGCCGACCGCCACGGCGGATGGGCCGCCTTCTACCAGGTCAGCCGGGAGCGGCTGCACATCTACGTGGACCTCGGTCTCCCGCTGATGAAGCTGGGCGAGGAGGCGCGGGTGCCGCTCGCCGGGTTCTCGCTCGAAGGGCGCAACCGCAAGAAGCTGCGCCACGCCCACCGCCGGGCCGAGGAGGAGGGGAGCCGCTTCGAGGTGGTGCCGGCCGCCGGCGTCCCGCCGCTCCTGCCGGAGCTCGCGGAGATCTCGCAGGAATGGATGCGCGCCCGGAACACCCGCGAGAAGGGTTTTTCCCTCGGCCGCTTCGATCCCGACTACCTGCGGCGCCTCCCGGTGGCCACGGTCCGGAAGGGGGACCGGATCGTGGCCTTCGCCAACCTCTGGCCCGGCGGCGAGCGCGAGGAGCTGTCGATCGATCTCATGCGCCACCGCGAGGAGGCGCCGGGCGGCGTGATGGACTACCTCTTCCTGGAGCTGATGCTGTGGGGCCGGGAGCAGGGCTACCGCTGGTTCAACCTCGGCATGGCTCCGCTCTCCGGGCTGGAGGAGCGCGCGCTGGCCCCGCTGTGGAACCGGGTGGGCGCTCTCGTCTTCCGGCACGGCGAGCACTTCTACAACTTCCAGGGCCTGCGCCAGTACAAGGAAAAGTTCGACCCGCAGTGGGAGCCGGTCTACCTCGCCTCGCCCGGCGGGCTCGCGCTGCCGCGGATCCTGACCAACCTCGCCGCCCTGATCGCCGGCGGCCTGCGCGGGGTGGTGGCTAAATGA
>DASPXX010000056.1:0-16895 GCA_035637095.1 Thermoanaerobaculia bacterium | reverse complement strand
GTGGGAGATGGGAGAGGGGGCCAGGGGGTGAGGTCCCGGGAGGGGGGCCCCCTGCAAGGCATCGCCGTCCGCTTCGTCGCAGGCTGCCCCGCCCCGGCCGAGGCGATCGACATCTCGCCGGGTGCCGCGTCGCCGCTCGCCCCGTCCTTCGCCGCCTGCGACGACGAGGCCTACCGGCGAGAGCTCCTCCAGGCCTTCCACTCCGGCCGCCTGGTCGCCGCGCTCACCGGCCGGCGCGAGTGGTCCCTCTGGTCCGATCCGGCCGCGCTCTACGACCCGCGCCCGGTCCTCGAAGCCGCCCTCTCCAAGCTGGGTGCCCTCCTTGGGTCATGAGCATGTCGACGCCGTCCTCGCCCGCTCGCGCCTGGAAGGCTCGGATCTCTTCCTCCTCGTCGTCATCGCTCACCACGCCGGCCCGCACGGCGAGTGGCGTATCGACCGGTCCACACTGGAAAGGAACGTCCGCTTGAGCCGCCGCCCAGTCCAGAGAATCCTCGCGGCGTTGATCGCCTCCGGCGAGCTCGCCGTCATCCCGGGCGACGGCCGCGGTCACCCCTCCATCTACCGTCTGCTCATCCCGCCGAAGGGTGGCGCCGACGCCCCCCTTTCTGAGCCAAAGGGTGGCGCCGACGCCCCCCTTTCCGCTCCAAAGGGCGGCGCTCACGCCCCCCTTTCCGCCCCCCTTGATCCCCCTTTTCCCCCAAACCCCCAAATCCCCCTATATCCCCCAGAAACTCAGGAGACCTCCGGTCTCCGGCCCCTGCCGGGGCCGCAGAGCGCCGTCTTCCGAGTGAACCTGCTTCTCGAGGCGGCAGGCGTGCCGCTCCCTTCGCCTGCCCAGATCGGCCTGTGGTCGAAGACTCTCGGCGGCATCGAGCCCCTCCTCGAGCTGCTCCGCGGGCTCATCCAGGCCGGCCTCGCCAACAAGCGCGAGCCCATGCGCTACGTCCATCGCGTCGTCATGGAGCGCGCCGCTCACCCCGAACCCGCGCGCCCTCCCGTGCGCGCCTCCAAGACCCGCAACCCCGTGCTCCTGGCCGGCTCCGACGAGACCCGCCGGCAGCTCGCCCTGGAAATCATCGCCAAACAGGGAGGCAAGAAATGACCCTCTGGAACTGCAGCCGCTGCGGCGAAGAGCAGATCGCCTTCGCCGCCCTTCCCGAAGACCGGCTCTGCCACGCCTGCCACGAGGCCCAGGCGGCCCTGAGCCGGTTCACCGAGACCGATGCAGGCATCCCCGAGCGCTACCGCCGACTCACCCGCGAAAGCTGGTCCTCCTGCTTCCAGCGCCCCTGGCCCGCCACCGTCGAGAGCTGGGCCGGCGTCCCGCACTGGGTCGCCATCTGGGGCCCCACCGGCACCGGCAAGACCGGTCTCGCCACCGTCCTGCTCGCCGAGCACCTCCGCACCGGCCGCCGCGGCCGGTGGATCTCCGGCCCCGAGCTGTCGCGCCGCATCCAGCGCGACTTCCACAACGCCGAAGACGTCGTCGCCCCCCTCCTCTCCACCTCCCTCCTCGTCCTCGACGAGCCGCTCACCGGCGCCGGCGCTGACTGGTACACCGAGCGCCTCCTCCTCATCACCCGCACCCGCGACGACAGGGGCCTGCCCACCATCGTCACCAGCCAGCTCCTCCCCGAGCTGCTGGCCGAGCAGGTCCCCACCACGCCCCCGCCCATCCTCTCCCGCTGGCTCTCCGGCCTCCACGTCAACGGCGAGCTCGGCACCGATGACGTCCGCCTCCAGGGGGCGCTCTGATGGCCCGCCCCCTGCCCCACAGCGAAGAAGCCGAGCGCGCCGTTCTGGGCGCCCTCCTCCTGGAGCCCGCGCACCTCGCCCGCGTCCGCACCTACCTTCAGGCGCGCGACTGGTACGTCGAGCGCCACCGCCTGCTCTACGAGGCCTTCCTCGACGTCGCCGACGCCGGCGCCACGCCCGACATGCTCACCCTTCGGGCCCACCTCGAGCAGGCCGGCACGCTCGACACCGTCGGCGGCATCGCCTACATCGCCAAGCTCGACCTCGACCTGCCCGACATCGGCCGGCTCGATGAATACGCCGAGATCGTCCGTGAACGAAGCGTCCGGCGCGACCTGGTCGCCGCCGCCCAGAAGGCGATCGTCGAGACCATCGGCACCGCGCGGCCGGTCACCGAGCTGCTTGCCGACCTCCGCGCCGGCGCCGACACCCTCCTCGGCCGCGCCGCCCGCGTCCGCTGGGAAGAAGCCGGCGCCGTCCTCGACCGGCTCCTCACCATCCTCGAAGACGGCCATCCCCAGGCCCTGAGCGGCCTCACCACCGGCTATCCCGAATGGGACCGCCTCGGCCCCGGCCTCCTGCGCGGCGGCCTCTACGTCGTCGCCGGAAGGCCGGGAATGGGCAAGACCTCGCTCGCCCTCGACATCACCCGCCACGTCGCGGTCGAGCTGCACAAGCCCGTCGGCGTCTTCTCGCTGGAGATGCGCGCCGACGAGCTCGGCTTGAAGCTCCTCTCCGCCGAGTCCGACATCGCCGCGCGCTGCGCCCGCGCCGCCCATCTCTCCGGCCGCCACTGGCAAGACCTCTACGCCGCCGTCCGCCGCATCGTCGGCGCCCGCCTCTACCTCGACGACACCACCGGCCTGGTCCTCCGCGATCTCGAAGCCCGAGCCTTGTGGCTCAAGGCCCAGCATCCCGACCTCGCCCTCCTGGTCGTCGACTACCTGCAGCTCGTCACCGCCGGCGTCAAGGTCGAGCAGCGCCGCCTGGAGGTCGCCTTGATCACCCGCCGCCTGAAGGAGCTCGCCGGCCAGCTCGCCGTCCCCGTGCTCGTCCTCTCCCAGCTCAACCGCGAGGTCACACGCCGGAGCGACCCGCGTCCGCAGCTCGCCGATCTCGCCGAGTCCGGCGCCATCGAGCAGGACGCCGACCAGGTCGCCTTCATCCACCGCCCCGAGGTCTACGACCCCGACGAGCACTCCTTCCGAGGCCTCGCCGAGATCATCGTCGCCAAGCACCGCCAGGGCGAGACCGGCACCATCCAGCTCACCTGGTCCGGCACCACGACCTCCTTCCGCAACCGTACGCTCCCGGCCCCGGCCGGCCCGGACCCGTTCTGATGCCTCCCCTCGACACCGAGAGCGCACGCGCAGTCCTCACCCGGGTCGATCCCGGCCGTCTGTACGCCGGCCGGCCCCTGGGCCTGCGCGACGGCGCCATCTTCGCCCTTCTCGCCGGCGGGCTCACCATCCGAGAAATCGCCGGCCTCCGCGCCAGCGCGATCACCATGCGCGGTGGCAGGGTCAACATCGCGCTCGAACGCGACGGCGCCTTCTACGCCGTCCTCACCCCCGACCTGGGCGGCCGGGTTCTCGTCTGGCTCAGCGAGGGACGCCTGTGGGGCACCCCCGAGTCCGTCTTCGCCGGGCCTCGGGGGCCGCTCACCGTGCAGGGCGTCCACCACGTCCTCAACCGCTACCGACCAGGGAGAACCCGCCGATGACCAGCCGCCGTGGCCGTCCCCCAGTCGCCTTCAACCCCCTGGAGCTGTTGGCTTGGTGGGAGGGCAAGGGAGGCCGCCGCCCGCTCTCCCAGCGCGAGCTCGCCGGGAAGCTCGGCGTCTCCCAAGCCACCATCCGCAAGCACCTCGAGCTCCTCCGCGCCGCCGGCAAGCTCCTCGACCAGGCCCGAGCCGGCAAGCTCGCCGCCCGAGGAGGCTACCGCCAGGGTGGCCGACCATCAACGACCATCAACGACAGCGACCTCATAGCGGCCTGGGAGGCCGCCTACCGGCGAGGCAAGACCCCGAGCATCTCCACCCTCGCCCGCACCCTGCACGTCAGCCGCAGCCGCGTCCGCGCGCGGCTCCAGGAGCTCGGCCTGCTGAGCGAAAGATCAGCGAGCAAGCGCCCCGAAGCGCCAGGGAGAAGGTCAGATGACGACTGAACTCCGGGAAGGGATCAACGAGCTAATGCGGCGGCTCGCCGAAGGCCGCCCCCGCCGTGAGTGCCTGGAAGCGCTCGGCGACTTTCGCGACCTCACCACGCGCGAGGTCGCGCACCTGGAGAAGATCTCCACCCGGACGCTCGAAGACTGGGCCGAGCGCGGCGTCGGCCCTCCCTACCGCAAAGCCGGCCACAAGACCGCCCCCCGCCGCTACCCCCTCAGCGGCTATCTGGAGTGGCGGGAGCGGACGACCATGACCTGCACGATCGAGAGGTACAGAAATGTGCGCTGAAAACGTACGACTTTCGTACGACCCCCTAGAAAAGAGTCTTTTAGGCAATGCGGAGCTAGAGAGTTCTATCGCCTAACCCCTTTGTTTTCAGTTACTTGTGAGGGTGATATTGGTCGGGACGCCGGGATTTGAACCCGGGACCCCCTGAACCCCATTCAGGTACGCTACCAGGCTGCGCCACGTCCCGACCGGAGAGACGATTTTAGCGGGGTTTTTCGAGGAGGGCGAGTATCTCGCGGGCTTCGTCGAGAGCCTTGGCAATCCCCGAGCGGAGAGTTTGTATCCGGTCGGCGGTGCCCGTGTCAAGTTGAGAGGGCGGAGCGTCCCGCTCGACCGCCGGCGCGTCTTCGCGCAACAGGAGCGCCTTGGCGGCCCGGGAGGGCTTCGGCAGGGCCCGCGGCGTCTCCGCGGCAGCCGGCTCCGGGCTCTCGTCTCCCTTCTCCGACACCGGCTCCGCCTCCTCCGGCTTGTCGCCCAGCGTCCCGGAGGCGAGCTCCACTTCGAGCTTCTTCTTGGCTCCGGCGATCGTGTAGCCCTCTCCGTAGAGCAGCTCCTTGATCCGCCGGATGATCTCTATCTCCTTCTCGCTGTAGACGCGCTGCCCCGACCGGCTCTTGCTCGGCGCCAGTGCCGAAAACTCGGTCTCCCAGTAGCGCAGCACATACGGCTGGATGCCGAGAGCTTTGCAAGCCTCTCCGATCTTGTAGTAGAGGCGCTTCTCGACCCGGGCTTTACCCACCATGCCGCTTTACTCTCTCTCGTCGCGCAGACGGCGGGCTGGTTTGAAGCTGAGCCCCTTGTGCGGCCGGATGAAGATCTTCTCGCCGCTCACCGGGTTCACACCGACCCGCCCGGGACGGTCGGTGATCTCGAAGGTTCCGAAGTTCTTGATCCGGACCGTCCGCCCGCTCCCGAGGGACGATTTCACGGTCTGGAAGATGACGTCCACGATCTCCGCCGCCTCGTCCTTGGTCAGACCGCCATGGCGGTCGTAGACCACGTCGACGAGGTCGGCTTTGGTCTTGCCGGAGCGCGCGCCGGGACGAGAGCCGGCCTGTTGGGGACTGTCTTTTCGCACGAAAACGAAACTCCCCTGGCAGCCCGGAGGCTGAAGAACTGGTTGAAGTATATGGAATCAACCCGGCATGGACAAGGCCGCTGTATACCCCTCCCGGTAGCGCGCCGCGATCGCGTCCCAGGTCAGCTCGGTCTCCGCCTTGCGCCGCCCGCTCTCCCCCATCGCCCGGGCCAGGCCGGGATCGCCCAGCAGCTCCAGGACTGCCGCGAGGAGCTTCTCCGGATCCTTCTCCGGCACCAGCCGGCCGGTCTGGCCGTCCGCCACCGCCAGCGGGATCCCCGAGATCCCCGACGCCACCACCGGCAGGCCGCTCGCCATGGCTTCCAGGATCACGTTCGGCAGGCCGTCCACGTTCCCCAGGGCATCGTGCACCGCCGGCAGGACGAAGAGATCCGCCGCCCGGAACAGATCGGGCAGGGTGTCGCGAAGGACCTTGCCCGGCAGATGGAGCCGGCCGGGCCATTGCGCTCCCAGGGCGGCGAAGCGCTCCCAGAGATCCCCCGCTCCGGCCAGAACCACGTGTGCGTCCGGCCGCGCCGCGAACAGCCCGGGCAGAGCCTCCAGGAGGACCTGGAACCCCTTCTTGGTGGCCATGCGGCCGACGCCGAGGAGGAGGGGCGCGCGCTCCGGCACTCCGAGCTTCGCGCGCCAGATCCCGCGCCGCTCCGGATCGGGAGCGAAGGTGGTCACGTCCACCCCATAGGGGATGACCCGCGAGCGCTCGGCCGGAAAGCCGAGGGCACGCACGCGCTCGACGAGCTCCGGGGAGCAGCCGGTGAGGAGGCGCGACCGCGCCAGCGTCCGCCGCGCCAGGGTGCGCAGGCCGGGCTTCTCGGCGAGGAAGACATCGCTGCCATGGAGACCGATGGCCAGCGGGGTCTCCCCCACGGCCGCCGCGGCGATCAGCCCGTTGGGCACGATCCAGTGGGCATGCACCAGGTCGAAGCGCTCGCGGGCGAGGAGCCGGCGCATGGCCTGCCGCAGCCCGATCCCATAGAGGGGCGTCACCAGCTTGGCGGTGCCGCGCACCCGCTCGTCGGCTTCCAGGGTGCGGCCGTAACCCAGCACCTCGTACCGCTCGGGCGCGTAGCGAAAGGTCGCGACGTCCACGCCGCCGCCGTCCTCGCTCCAGCCGGAGGCCAGACCCGCCGCGTGGGGAGCGAGCACGGTCACCCGGTCGCCGCCGCGGGCGAGCCCCAGGGCCAGATCGCGGATGAACGGCCCGGAGATATCGCCGGCGAAGCGCGGATAGGTCTGGGTGAGGAAGAGGAGGCGCAGGGGGGGCCTACTCCAGGCGTTCTTTGACCGAATAGCTGTCGGGCCGCCGGAAGTTCTTGAAGGTGATCATCTCACCGAGGAGCCCGGTGGTCAGAGTCTGGAAGCCGAGCAGCATCAGCAGGATGCCGAAGAGGAGGAGCGGCCGGTTGGAGAGGTACTCGCCCCCCATCCAGAGGATCGCCAGGTAGAGGTTGACGGCGAACCCGGCGGTCAGGAAGATCAGCCCGAAGGCGCCGAACAGGTGGAGCGGCCGGCGGGTGTACCGGGTGATGAAGAGGACCGTGATGAGGTCGAGCAACCCTTTGTAGAGGCGGTCCCACCCGTACTTGCTCACGCCGTGGCGGCGCGGATGGTGGTTGACCGGGATCTCCCCCACCGTGAACCCCCGGCGGCTGGCCAGCACAGGGATGTAGCGGTGGAGCTCGCCATAGACCGCGATCTGCTCCAGGACCTCGCGGCGGTACGCCTTGAAGCCGCAGTTGAAGTCGTGGAGAGCGACTCCAGCGATCTGCCGGGTGGCCCAGTTGAACAGGAGCGACGGCAGCCGCTTGGAGGCGGGATCGCGGCGCTGGTGCTTCCAGCCGGAGACGAGGTCCAAGTCCTTCTCTTCCAGGGTCTCCAGGAAGCGCGGGATCTCTTCCGGGTCGTCCTGGAGGTCGCCGTCCATGGTGATGATGATCTGCCCGCGCGCCTGGTCGAAGCCGGCGGAGAGGGCGGCGGCCTTGCCGAAGTTCCGGCGCAGGCGCACGAGCTTGACCCGCCGGTCCGCCGCATGGGCCTCGCGGATCCGCTGCACCGTCGCGTCCGCCGAGCCGTCGTCCACGAAGATGATCTCGAAGCTGCGGCCGAGCCGGTCGAGCACAGAGATCACCCGCGTCGCCAGCTCCTGGATCGTGGCCTCTTCGTCCCTGACCGGCACCAGGACTGACACGTCCACCTCGGCGGGCACCGCGAGGGCGGGCGGCGGTGACGCCGAGGGATGCGGAATCGGAGCTGGAGTGCTCATCAGGCGGAATTGTAGCCCAGCTCGACCTCATCCCCTGGGAGCGGAAGATCCGCGGGCGAAAGTTTTCCGATTTCTGTCGCAACCAAGGGCAGGGACCGGGCTTTGCACCGGTGCATCGGCGCAATGCACCGACTCTTTGTCGCAGTCTGGCGGATCACTGCGACACTCGGCTGCCTGAGCACCTTCTCGAAGAGGTGCAACGGGAGAATGTACCGGGGAACTGTCGCAATGTACCACTTCACCGGGAGATCGCCTCGGCGAATTCAGGGCGACTTCGGATCAACTGTCGCACTATACCAGTCGACTGCGACACCACTGTAGTTCACTGTCGCGCTAAAGAGCTTGATCGTCGCGATGTAGCAACCCATCGCGACATTGTTCTGGTACAGCGCGACACAGCGCCTCTAATCTGTCGCAGTACAGGCGGAGAATGGCGTGATATACCAGTTCATTGCGCCGAAACACCGCTCGATTGCGCCACCGTATCGGAGTAGTTTCTCGTTCTTCCGGGGTACTGCGACACCCAGAGAGTACAGAGCGCCAAGGTGCCGGTACATTGCGCCAGTGTACCGGTGCGCTGTCGCGTTGTACTGGTACACTGCGCCACTGTACCAGTTAATCGCGCCATTCCCCCGGTACAATGGCGCGCTGTACCCGTACAGAGCGACACATCTCCGGTTGGAGAAGCCGTTCGACCCTTCGGTCTTCGGCTTCGAGAGGGGAACTGCGACAATTTTCCGGTACGGCGCCTCGTTGCCCCGGCACAACGAGGCTCGGCGTAGAAAGACAGCCGCGCCTGACAGACGCCCCCCGGCGTTCTCCTCGTGGCTCGCGCCGGGGGGCGGGGGAATCAAGTGGAAGCCGCGGCAGCCGGCGGAATGTCCAGGTCGGGGCCGTCCACGCGGGCGTCGAGAATCGCTCCGGACCGTTCGAGAGCCAGCCCGCCCGCCACCTCCAGCAGATTCGCCAAGCTCTCGGGCAGGCGCACCAAGCACTCGACGCCGCATGCTGCGTCGACCAGGGGCTCGTCGAAGAGAGCCAGGAAACCGATCACCCTGCCGTCGGGAGCCGACTCGACGGCATAGCCGCTCCCTCGGGCTCCTTGCGCAGACGGAACGCCTTGTCCCGGCCGGTGCCCGGCAGCACGGCCGCGAAAAGCAGCGCCACGGCACGGTCACGGAAGACTCCATAAGGACGGAACTGCCGCTCCGCTCCTTCGCCTGCGCGGTACAGGCCCCACCCGACGCCGGGCATCTCCTCGACCGCCCACGGGCCGGCCACGCCGGCCTCCGCTGCGGTCAGCGGCTCGTCCCGTTCACCGATGCGCTGCAGGAACTCCGGGGTGAACGCGTTGCGGGAAGACTGACTGGTAGACTCATCGAAGTCTCGCATGAGGGGTATCTCCTTGTGCGGGACAGGCCCGGGCTTGAGCTCCACCTCACGTTCGGGCCGCTTGTCTGTGTTGGGGCCTCTCCGGTATGGCGGGCTCCGCGGCACCTGACTCCCCGGGGAATGACCCAGGGATCGCCCGAGAACGACGGGCGGTTCGGCTTCGGCCTTCTCCTCTCTGCGCTCTCACCTCCTTCCGCTGAGACGATGCGGGGTAGCGGTTGGGAACGACGACTGTGCGTAGAATAGGCAACGGGGGGCGGAAGTCAAGCGGGGAGGTGGAACGGCTACAAGGCGAATGGGGGTACAATCAGACCCGACGGGATGAACCCGCGGGGGACCGCTGCCTCTTGGGGGTCGACCGAATCAGGGTGAGTAGAACTGTAGATTAGCCAAAACTACAACGGGTATATGGGGATTCTAATGTCTCGTCCTCTCCTGCATGTCTTCGTTGATAACTCGAATGTTCTCCTTGAGGGCCGCCGATTCTCTGAAATGAAGAAGAAGCGTCGGAGCAAACTTGGGAGCTTCCTAGACGACCGCTACGAGATTGATTGGGGAAAATTCCTCTATCTGCTCAAGGAAAGCGATACGCGGGTATTAGCAGAGGTTCCCATCTTGTACGGCTCGCGTCCACCTGCGAATGACTCGGTCTGGCGCAGAATTAGAGAAGACGGATTTGATACCAAAGTCTTCGACCGAAACATTCGGAACAAAAAAAAGGGCGTAGACATGGAGATGGGTATGGACGTTGCGGAACGCCTCCATACCGTCTCGCCGCCTGCGACGATCGTGATCGCGGCTGGCGACGCTGACTACATCCCTGCCGTTGCTCGCGCCCAAAGCAAAGGCTGGGTTGTGGAGGTCTGGTTCTGGAGCAATGCTGCCGGCGACTTGAAGAAGGCGGCCAACCGATTCTCTCTGCTGGATCCCCATCTTGAGTACCTTCGTCTTGGAGGAAAGATCGCACTTCCCTAGGTGTGCGTTCAAGTGTCGTGATAGAGCCGTGAAGTCGCACCAGTGAACGGATAAGGTCGCCGCTAGGACGGCATCCACGTTCGGCATCAAGAGCAAAGAGCGATGATAGTATAATATGGGAACCCGACCGACTCCGGGACAGAAAAACAAAATTGGGGAAGCGGCGCTCTGTGACCAGTTGAGCGCCAGCGACAATGTCACATCAATGGAGGTATAGGAGATGCAGGCTTACAAGACGGCAGCCAAAATCGAACGTCAGGGTGAACTGCGCCTGTTGGATCTTCCCTTTCAGGCCGGCGATGAGGTTGAAGTGATTCTCCTTCGGCGCGAACCAGCCGAGCCAACTCAGCGGAAGAAGAACCCCTATCCCCTTCGTGGGCTTCCAATTCGCTACGAAGACCCGACTGAGCCGGTGGCGGAAGACGACTGGGAAGTTCTCCAGTGATTCTTCTGGACACTCACATCTGGGTTTGGTGGGTTCATGGTGACCGCCGCCTTTCTAGCTCGGCCATGAGCCGCCTCAAACAGCACGAAGAGGGCGGTTTGGGAGTCAGTATCATTTCCTGTTGGGAAGTGGCCAAACTCGTGGAGTACAGGCGCCTCGATTTACCCGGCCCTATCGAGGAGTGGCTTGAGCAGGCTCTTCAGTATCCAGGGATTCGCCTGCTTCATCTGACACCCAGGATTGTCGTTGAATCGACTCAGCTACCGGGGAACTTTCATCGTGATCCAGCGGACCAGTTGATTGTGGGCCACGGCCCGTGTTCATGGCGACTCTCTGGCGACAGTTGATCGCAAGATCCTGGAGTATGAGGAGGTGGAGACGATTGACCTGCGGGCGTAGCGTAGACATCCGGGCATCATGAAGAAAAGCTACGAGAACCTCCCCGACCTGACTCTTCTTCGTAGCGTCGTGGCCCCCGAGATTCTTCGAGCAGCGGAACTGGTCTCCCAGAAGCTCCGCGAAGCCAGCATCCCCCATGCTCTCACCGGAGGGCTCGCCGTGGGCGCACACGGCTATCCGCGAACAACAGACCATGTGATCTTCCTTGTCGGCGATGAGGCATATGAAAAGCATGAGGGCGGCTTCGTGACCTTGAAGTTGCCCCTGATCGCCGTCGGGAACGTCGCCGTCGATTTCGTCTCGATCGATGAGTCAAAAGGTGAGGAACGCCAATTGCGGCCCGCAGTGGAAAATCCACCTGAAAGCAATGGTGTTCCGATCGTGCCGCTGCCTGCGCTGGTGTACATGAAGCTCAAGGCGGGGAGACAGAAGGACACCGCCGATCTGGTCGAGCTTCTGAAGCGTGGGAGAGTGGACCTCGAGGAGATTGACCGATACCTCGAGGAGTACGCCCCCGAGCAGATCCGGCGCTGGCAAAGGGTCAAGGAGATCGCCGCGCGCGAGGAGTGAGTGCTGGGCAAAGACCGCGCTCTTGGAGGTATGGTATGCGCATCTTGGCGACCAGCGCTGACGAGCGGGTTCGCGATGTATCCCTCTCCGACGACTCCTTCACCGTCGAGCTGATGGATGGCCGTGCCATCACCACACCGCTTGCCTGGTTCCCACGGCTGCTTCACGCAAGTCCCGAACAGCGCCAGAACTGGCAGATCAGCGGTGCTGGGTATGGCATTCACCGGCCAGATGTCGATGAGGATCTCTCGACCGAGGGTCTCCTGCGGGGCGCTCCTGCACCTCGCAGCTCACTCGCCAGGGTCTGACCTCACGCCCGCACTCGCGCCCGCAGGATCTCCTCAGCCACGGTCTTGCCGCTCCGCATCGAGTGGCCCATGTTGAAGTACTGCCACTCGCCGAAGCGACCGATGTTCCAGATGTTGTTCTCGCGCAGCCAGGCGCGGATGATTCCCACGCTGCCCGCCTACATCATCTACGATCTGGACCACGCAAAGAACGATGCATCGACCCTTATCCAGAAGGCCAAAGAGCTGCAGAAGCCTCGTGAAGCGGGCGAATGCCCCGGGGGGTAGGCGCCGGCCAGACTCGGCTGGGTCAATCATCCGGAGGATGCCATCCCGCCTTGATCCAAGACCATCTGGCCCTGACCAGCAGCGGCCGATTGAGGCGAAGCGCCTTCGCGGTCGCCCGGCCGATGGCCGTCCTGCCGACGATTCGAGATCCGGAATCCACCCAGAGGAAGTGCTCTTCCCAGCTCTGTTCACGAGGATTGAACAGCCGGACCATCTGACCGCTTGCCGGGTCGAGAGCAGAGACCCGGTGCCCCTTGAGGGCATTACAGGCCGAGCAGGCCAGCCACAGATTCTCCTCAATGGTGGCCCCCCCAAGCGCCTGTGGAATCAGATGATCGACCTCCATGGAGAGGCCCACGATCTGTTCCGAGCTCAGGCAGTATCCGCAGCGGTAGCGGGCCTGCTCGGCCACTCGCTCGCGAAGCTTCTTGGAAATGTAGGCCAAGGTCATCGCGCGGTCAGAAGTCTGGAGACATCATGACCGCGTTCCTTCAGGAGCCGTGCCGCTTCCGCACGCAACAGTACGGCCCAGTCATATTGGTGGACCAGTTGCTCCAGCGTCTCCTTCTCGGCCGGCGTCAGCGTCTCTCTTTGCTGCTTGAAGTTGAGGTTTTCGAGCTGCGCTCTGGCGTCATCGGAGAGGCGGTTCCGAGCGGCGCGCCACAGCTCCTCGTCTGTCAGGAGCTCGAGATCCGAGATCGCCTTGGCCACATCGTGGGACAGCTCCTCCTCGTCCGCAGCGACTTCGGCTACAGCGTCCAGAAGCTCCGCCTCCAGACTCCGATGCGAACGCTCAGCCCGATCCAGGAAATGGTCGTACAGTGGGTCCGGGAGTCGAAGCGTTATTGCGCGAGCGGCCATGTGTCCTCCTCGTGGCTCTGTCTGCCATCATGATCATGATAGCAGGCGCGAGGCTCCGACCCGCACCCGCAGGATCTCCTCGGCCGCGGTCTTGCCGCTCCGCATCGAGTGGTCCATGTTGAAGTACTGCCATTCGCCGAAGCGGCCGATGTTCCAGATGTTGTTCTCGCGCAGCCAGCTGCGGATGACCTCGACATTCCTCGCGTGTTCGAGGTCGTAGATGATGTAGGCGGGCAGGATCTCCTCGGTGTGGATCAGCTCGATCCGATCGTCCGGCCGCAGGATCTTCGCGAGCTTCAGGGCCTCGATGGTCCTCGCGACGGCGGTGTCGCGGTCGAGGGGGCGCCACTGCGAGAAGGCGACCTCGGTGGCGATGGAGCTCTTGCCGGGCGGGACGGTGTCCGGGCTGAAGGTCGCGGGGAAGGACAGGCGATGGAACGGGAACGGGTCTTCGTAGAAGTAGACCCAGTGCTTGTCCGAGATGTCCGGCCGGTCGATCCCGAGATTGATGCAGTAGATCCCCTGGTATTTGAGGCCCGCGCAGGCGCGCTCCACCTCCGGCGGAACTCCCGTGAAGAGCCGCGGGATGAAAGGGAGCGGCAGCGAGAAGAGCAGGTGGTCGAAGGGGACCACCTCGCCATCGGAGAACACCACCTGCTTCTGCGGCAGCTCGATGCGCACGGCCTGGCGTCGCAGGTGGACGTTGTGCAGCCTCTTCCCCAACGCCCGCGGCAGCGGCTCGATGGCTCCCCGCTTCGGATACCAGAAGGAAGCGGTCGCCCCCACCTGGTCCACGTCGCCGGTCAGGGCGCCGGCGATGATCCGCTCGTAGTCGGGGGTGGGGACGCGGCGGCCGATCCAGCTGAACTCCATCTCCGAGGGCTCGATGGTCCAGATCTTCCGCGCGTAGGGGATCATCAGCCGGTCGGCGATGCCGTTGCCGAAGACGCCGCGCATCCACTCCTCGTAATTGCGCGGGTGAAACTCGCCCCGTTCGAAGCGCTGGACCGCCCGCACCAGCTCGACCAGGCACTCGCGCACGATCGGCACCGGCAGACCATAGAGATGGGCCTGGAAGGGGAAACGGGTGTAGAGGTCGTGGGCGTGGTGGTAGATGAAGGCCTGGCGCTCCTGGGCGTGGAAGTTGTCGCCCAGGAGGTCGCGGATCAGGGCCTCCATCTCGGTGTCGATGGTGAAGAGGATGTGCGGCCCGTGGTCGAACAGGTAGCCGTCCACCGCGACCGAGCGGGCGAGGCCGCCCACCCGGTCCTCTCTCTCGTAGATCTGCCAGTGATCCTCGCCTCCCTCCTGGAGGTACCAGGCGGCCGTCATGCCGGAGAGGCCGCCGCCGAGGATTACGTCCTGTCGCTCACGCATCGGGTCCCTTTCTCGTTCCTATCCCATCAGCCGGTGGTACTCCCGCGTGGTGTCCGCCATCGGCTCCACCCCGAGCTCCTCGAGGAGCAGGGTGCACAGGCGGTCGTACTGTCGCCGGACATTATCGCGGCGCCCCTGGCCGGCATAGAGCTGCATCAGGGAGACATGCACCCGCTCCGGAAGCGGGTCTTCGATCAGCACGGCGCGGTAGGCGTCGACCGCCTCCTCCAGGTGGCCGAGACGCTGGTAGACGTCGCCCAGGTCCCGCAGCATCTCCAGGTAGACCTTCTGATACCCCTCCCGCCGCTCCTCGACCCAGGCCTCGTAATGCCCCTGGAGGAAAGGACCGCGATAGAGCCCCCAGGCGCCGCGCCAGACGTCGGCGGCCGCGGGGAGGTCCCCGCGCGTCTGCAGGTTTTTTCCCTCTTCGACCCGGCGCAGGAGGTCGAGGACGTCCACCTCCCAGTCGAAGTCGGGGTTGAGCCGGTAGACCCCGCTACGAAAGAGGAGCGACGGCGGCACGTCCTTGCTGCTGCGTCCCCCTTCCAGGGCGCGGCGCAGATGGCTGAGGGTCGGATGGAAATTGCGCTCGATCGTCTGCTCGCCCTCGGTGGGCCAGATCGCATCGATGAGCTCGTCGCGGGTCGCTTCCAACCCGGGCGACGAAGCCAGGTAGGCGAGGATCTGGAACGAGCGCTTCAGCCGGCATTCGACCGGAATCTCCCCCTCGGGTCCCCGCTGTCGCGCGGCCGGCGCCCCCAGAAGGCAGAGAATGAAGGCGGTGCGCTGCTCCGGCGACCACACCTGCGCCCCGGAGGCCGGGCGCGGCCTGCCGGTGCGCGCCTCCCGGCGCTGGCGCTCGCGTTGCAGCCCGGCCGCGAGGAGCCGCGGACTCCGGTCGCGCTGCGCCCCCTCGACCCACAGGCCGCGACTTTCGAGGAGCGCCCAGGCCGCGCCCCCTTCCCGGTCGTCCGGATCCGGCCGCTCCGCGGGAGAGGCGAGCGCGCGCTCGAGCTCCTCGGCGCTGAAGGTGCCGAGCACCTCGTGGCGCAGGAAGAAGCGCACCGGCGGGATCTCCAGGAGCAGCTCCGGCGCCGCCTCCTCCAATCCGGCGCCGCCGGTCTCCTCGATGGCCAGGCGGAGGGGTCGATACCATCCGTCGCTCGCCTCCTGGAGCCGGCGCGCGGTCAGCGGAGAGGGAGAGCTGCCGGTGAGGAGCTGCCAGAGCGCGGCGATTTCGCCGGTTCCGAGGAGGAGATCCTGGGGCGGCAGGAGGGCGACTTCCAGGGCGTCGCCATGCCATCGCCGCTCGCCGGCGAACAGCAGGCGCTGTCCCGGCCGCAACCAGCGCACTGCCTCGGCGAGCCCTTCTCCCGGGTCTCCCGCCACCACCAGCCACTGCGTCCCGGCCGCGTACGCCGTCTCCACGATGTCGCGCAGGGAGCGGGGATCGGCGAGCGCACCGAGGGAGAGCCCGGTGGCCGCTCCCGCCTGCCGTTCGAGAAACGCGGCGAGCAGGGCCGACTTGCCGCTGCCCGGCCAGCCCCAGACCTGGATGAGAGGCGTGTCCAGCGCGGCGAGCCGGGCGATCAGTCGCTCCGCCTGCGGCAGAAGATGCGGCGTCTCGATCAAACCGGATTCCAGGCCCGGCTCAGCGGCGGCCGGCGGCGGCCGGGTCCGGCTCATGCTCGTGCTCGTCGTCGGTGACGGTCTCCGGGACCAGCCCGGCGGCGAGCAGCTCGCGGCTCAGGGCGGCCAGGCACCGCGTGGTGACCTTGCCGATGCTGGAGACCTGATAGCCGAGATGGCGCGCCAGCTCCAGAGGCTCATACCCGAAATGGAAACGGAGGCGAAGCAGCTTGCGGCAGCGCGGGGACAGCCGCCCGAGGAGACTCTCGAGGTCGCAGAGGAGGTCCGCCCGCTCCTGCGCGGGGGCCGCCGGATCGGAAACCATCTCCAGGAGCGAGGAGTCCACGCTCGTATAGAGCCGGCGGAAGCTCGACCGCCAGTACATCTGGCAGTGGCGTTTCAGGGTGACGAGCAGCCAGCATTCCGGATCGCGCACCCGATCCCATTGATACACCAAAGCGAGCAGGCTCTGCTGCAGAACGTCCTCCGCATCCTCGACCGGAATCTTCTGGCTGGAGAGGACCTTCTTGAGCTTGGGTTCGACTTTCTGCAAAAACTCCTCGAAAGTCAGCTCGGGCTCTTGGCTTTCCAGAGTGGACATTCAACGACCAAAAAGGTTCGCGTTCTAGACCAAAACTAGCACCTTTCCAGGAAGTTGTCCAGCGATGGGAGACGCTCACCCACCGCGCAGACGATCCCGGACCTGCTGCATGTCCTCCCACGCCGGCCGTTTGAGGGCCTGATTGCGCAGCAGGGCGGCCGGATGGTAGGTCACCATGGTCGGTACGCCGAACGCCTGATACCACCGGCCGCGGAGCTGTCCGATCGGGCTCTCGGTGCCGAGGAGGGCCTGCGCCGCGGTCCGCCCGAGGGCGACGAGGACCTTGGGCCGCACGAGGGCGATCTGCTTCTCCAGGTAGCCGCGGCAGGCCTGCACCTCGTCCGGTTGCGGGTCGCGGTTGCCCGGAGGGCGGCATTTGACGACGTTGGCGATGTAGACGTCCTCGCGTTTCATCTCGATGGCCTGGATGATCTTGGTGAGGAGCTCGCCGGCCGGGCCGACGAACGGCAGCCCCTGGCGGTCCTCTTCGGCC
>DASPXX010000055.1:0-10102 GCA_035637095.1 Thermoanaerobaculia bacterium | reverse complement strand
TCCTCCAAGTCACGTCAGCGTCACCGACTCTCAGTTCGTGGCAGCGGGGGCCGATCGAGGGCATGGGGCGCGACTCCGGCATCGAGAGAAGCTCGCCCCGTTGCAGGCGTCTCAAGAGATGACCAGCTTCCAGGCGTACGGACACCGACATGGGTGGGGTCTTGATCTCGCCATGCAGCCACACGAGCGGCTTGTCCCCCTCTCCCATCGGGGGCAGCATATATGCCAGATCCGACATGAGTCAAGTCTGGGCAGGCGACCCAGGCGGCCCGAGTTCCGCGCTCTCGCCCGCAGCCGACTCAAACCCGTCGCGTCCCGCCCGAATCTTGGCGGCTGGCCTCCAACCAGGGGCCTTCACGGCGCGACGGTCTACGATCCCGCGTACGACGACTACTTCCGCCAGCGTAGGGAGAATTGGCTCGACGGCCAACCCAGGGCTTACAGCGAACTGCTCCGCCGGCGCTGAAGCCCGAGCTCACCGTCACTCGCGAGTGTCGGCCGGCCTTGGGGCCTTGCGCGCTGGCCCCTTCGAGAAAAGATCGTGGCCTGCGAGCCCCGGGCTGGTGGGTGCGGCGCGGCGGTCGGTCTGGATCACCAATGCCTACTCCGCGCCGGGCTGGGCCGGGGTGCGCATCCTGGGCCAGGCGGCGCGGCGGGGGATCGACGTGCGCTTCGACTTCCGCTCCTTCATCTTCAACGCCGAGTGGCGCCACCCTCTACCCCTACCTCCCCACGTCTCCAGAGCCATCCTTTCGGGCGGTTGCCCGCGCGGCGGCCGGATCTACATTTCGTGGTATGACGAAGCGACGAATCGATACCGGACCCGCCCTGGGCGATCTCGTGGAGGCCGCGAAGGGGCTGGCACACCCGGCTCGCCTGCGCCTCCTCGGCATGCTGACCAGCGGCGAGCTCTGCGTTTGCCAGATGATTGCCGTGCTCGGGCTCGCTCCCTCGACAGTCTCCAAGCATCTCTCCGTCCTGGCGCACGGCGGCCTTGTCGCCGAGCGCAAGGAAGGAAAGCTCGTCTTCTACCGCCTGCGGGAAGATGGGCCCGCCGGCGCTCTCCTGCCACCGCTCCTGAGTCTTCTCGCCGCGGTTCCGGACTCCAGAGCCGATCGCACAGTGATCGCCCGCCTGCGCCAGGTTCCGGTTGCGGCGCTCTGCGCCGCCGACCTCGATCTCGCGGCTGTCGGCGTGCGGCAATCCATCGAGAAAGTACCGCTCCACGCAAGCTGACAAACCTCAAGGAGAGAGCTCCATGCGCGTTGAAGTCTTCGATCCTCCACTCTGCTGTCCGACAGGCGTTTGCGGCCCGAGCGTCGATCCCGATCTCGTGAGGTTCGGCGCGGACCTCGTCTGGCTCTCCAAGCAAGGCGTCGGCTTCGATCGATTCAACCTGGCGCAACAGCCACAGGCCTTCGCCGCGAATTCACAGGTCGCCTCTCTGTTGAGCCGGAGCGGGGTCGCAGCGCTGCCTCTCGTGCTCTGCGATGGCAAGGTCCTCACATCCGGAAGCTACCCGTCGCGCGAGACGCTCGCCACCGCGACCGGCTTGACAGAGGCCGTCCCCAAGGCCCCCGTCCACACCGGGCTGCGAGTGATCCGGAGCAAGTGCGAGCCGGGCTCGGGGTGCTGCTGATGCCTCTCCCCTTCGCACCGCCGCGCATCGTCTTCTTCACCGGCAAGGGCGGCGTCGGGAAGACGTCCCTGGCCTGTGCGACGGCCGTCGCGCTCGCCGACTCCGGCCGCCGTGTGCTCCTGGTCTCGACCGATCCCGCGTCCAATCTGGACGAGGTGCTGGGCGTGGCGCTGGCCAGCACACCCGTGCCGATCCCGGCAGCGCCCGGCCTTTTCGGCCTGAACATCAATGCCGAAGCCGCCGCCCACGCCTACCGGGAACGAATCGTCGGTCCGCTCCGAGGAGTCATGCCCCCCGCGGTCCTCACCTCCATCGAGGAACAACTGTCCGGCGCCTGCACGACCGAGATCGCCGCGTTCGACAAGTTCACCCGGCTGCTCGGCGACCCCACGACCACCGCATCTTTCGATCACGTGATCTTCGACACCGCTCCGACCGGCCACACGCTCCGGCTCCTCAAGCTGCCTGCCGCCTGGGAAGGTTTCCTGGCGACCAACACCACCGGCACATCCTGCCTGGGGCCGCTCTCCGGTCTCCAGGCGCAACGCTCGATCTACCAGGCGAGCCTCTCGGCTCTGGCTGACAGTGCCACGACCACGGTTGCCCTCGTCACCCGGCCCGATCCTTCAGCGCTGGCAGAGGCCGAGCGCACCCGGGCGGAGCTGGCCGCCATCGGCATCTCGAATCAGCGGCTGATCGTCAATGGCGCATTCACCGCGACGAACCGCCAGGATCCGGTCGCCATGGCCCTGGAGCGCCGCAACGCCGAGGCGCTCGACAAGCTGCCGGATGAGTTGGCCCGCCTGCCGCGGCACGACGTGACGTTGCGGCCCTGGGCTCCGCTCGGCATCGACCGCCTGCGCGCACTCTTCGCCCCCTCGCCACCGAGCGCAAGCGCCGCCTGTGTGGCCGCCGCCCCCCTGCCTACCGCCCCCTTGAGCGAGCTCATCGACACCTGCGAGTCGGCCGGCCGGGGCGTCATCATGACCATGGGGAAAGGTGGAGTCGGCAAGACGACGATGGCCGCCGCCATCGCGGTCGAGCTCGGCCGCCGCGGGCATGCCGTGCACCTCACAACGACCGACCCGGCCGCACACCTGCTCGCCACCCTCGACCACTCGGCATCCGGCCTCCGAGTAACGCGCATCGATCCGGTCGCCGAAACCAGAGCTTACAGCGCCGAGGTGATGGCCACCTCCGGGGCCGGGTTGGATGAGGCGGGGCGCGAGCTGCTCGCCGAGGATCTCCGATCACCTTGTACCGAGGAGATCGCCGTCTTCCGCGCCTTCGCCCGCGCCGTCGGCGAAGCCAGCCGCGGCTTCGTGGTGATCGATACCGCACCGACAGGCCACACGCTGCTCCTGCTCGACGCGGCGCAGGCCTACCACCGCGAGGTCGAGCGAACCCATGGCAACGTGCCGGCCGACGTCCGCGAGCTCCTGCCCCGCCTGCGCGACCCTGAATTCACGAAGGTCATCCTCGTCACCCTGCCGGAGGCCACGCCCGTCCACGAGGCAGCCGCGCTCCAGAGCGACCTCCGCCGCGCAGGGATCGAGCCGTTCGCCTGGGTCGTCAACCAGAGCTTCGCCGCCACCACGACGGCAGACGCGGCCCTGGCGGCCCGCGGCGAACACGAGCGAGCCTACATCGCCGAAGTCCTCACTTCCCTGGCGCGGCAGGCCGCGATCGTCGCCTGGCAGATGGAGCGGCCGGTTGGGGCCGCCGCGTTGCTGTCGCTCGCGCAAGGAACCGGTGCCAGCACGACACCAGTGGTGGCCATCGAGCTCAGTTCCGCTATCGCCTGAAGATCACACGCCTCCCCGACCACTGTGCACGACCATCCGGCAGTCGCCATGGCTCGTTCAGCGGCGGGCGAAGCGAGTCCGCTGCACTGCGGCGTTGGGCGGCGGCGAGGCCGGAGGCTCCACCAAGGGAGTCGAGCAGGTCCCGAAACGGTGGGCGCCCACCCACAGCATGGGTCGTGCTCCGCGTTGTCCAGGGCCTCATATACGCCGCCTTCGATTTCCTTGACTGGTCTGGACATAACCACTTAGGCTTTTGCTTATACGGCAGAGAATCGACCATTCTACGGAGAGAAGGCATGAGACTCGACGGATCGGGCATGGTGTGTCTTCTCATCGCCGGCCTCGCGGCTGCAGGCTGCGGGACCACCGGCGGCCAGCCTCCATCCCCCGCAACGGCCGCCGTTCCCGCGGCCTCGGAGGTCGCCGCCCCCGCCTCCCCTGGCGTCCGGCTGAAGTGCGAGACCTACTGCAGCCAGGAACGGCGGGGGACGGTGAATGCGCGGATCACCTGGCGCAGCTCGGGCGCTGCAGGGGGCGCCGAAGCGGCACCGGCGCCCGGGCAGGAGCGGCTGGAGACGACGGTCTTCAACGGCGGGTTCGAGCGCGGGCTGTACGCGTCGTTCCCGCTCCTCGGCCCGGGGGAGGAGATGCAGGAGGTTGCGGAGGCGCAACGGGCGGTGCCGGACCTGCCCGCCTTCGACCTGCGGATCGTGAGCGTGGAGCGCGGCGCCAGGCCCGAGGCGGCTCCCGGCGCTCCAGGCCAGCCGGCCGCGCCGGAGCCGGCGAACGAGGTCGTCGTCGAGGGCCTCGAGCCGGGGCTGAGCTACTCGTGGCGGCTCGCCGTGCCATCCGGACCGGGCTCGCCGGTGAGCGAGACGGTGACGTGCATGGCTCCCGTCTGCCCGGTCGACCGGGCCGAGGAGGACTGAGCCGTGCGCCTCGCGAAGGTTCTCGGTACGCTCTGGCTGCTGGCCGCCGTCTGCGCGGCTCTGCGTCCGGCGCACGCCGTCACGCCGGAAGACATCGCGCCCAGCCGGTCGTCTCTCGATCCGGTGGACCCGGACAGCGCCTCTGGCGGCCGGATCAACGGTCTCGCCGTGGTGGCCGGCGACAACCGGACCTTCTACGCGGCGAGCGAGTGGGGTGGGATCTTCAAGTCGCGCGACGGCGGGAACACCTGGTTCCACCTCGACGGCCACCTCCCCACGGCCACCTGGGACGTGGAGGTGGACCCTTCCAACCCCCTGCGGGTCTATGCCACGTCCTTCTATGACGGCCGCGTCGCCAGCCACGCAGGCGTCAACGTCAGCCTCGACGGCGGAGCGACCTGGGTCCACCCGCCCAGCGCGCAGCCGCCCGCGGGCTTCTGTCTCAATCCCGCGGCGCGAGATGAGCCGTCGGCCTTTGGCATCGCGATCGACGCCAACGCCCCGAGCAACGTCTTCGTCGCCACCAACTGCGGCCTCGCCGTCAGCCGCGACAGCGGCGTGACCTGGACGTTCCTGGACCCCACTCCGGCGAGCCCGGCCAGCACGGTCTGGGACGTCATCGTCCACCACCGCGGCATCGTCGACGTCTGCGGTCTCGACGGGCACCTCCGTTCCACGGACGGCGGCCTGACCTGGACGACCGCCACGGGAACCCTGCCGCTGCCCAGCGGTCGCTGCTCGCTCGCCGCCTCGCCGGACGAGCCCTGGGTGGTCTTCGCCGTCGCCGGCCGGACGATCTTCGAAACCGACGACGGCGGCGCGAATTGGAACCGGGCCTATCCCTACTCCAGGCCGCAGGGCCGGATCCCGTTCATGGCCACCAACGACCGGTCGGGCCCGGGGTACGACCTCTGGTTCGGAGACATCGAGCTCTACCGGCGAAGCTGTACGACACCCCCGAATCCCGCACCCGGCGGGGGCCGCCGCTGCGGACCCGGCACCCCCTGGTCGGAGCCGTTCACCCGGAGCGCGGGAGCCCACGACGATGCCGGCGATCTCGCCTTCGACAGCCAGGCGCAGACCGATGCGTGCCCTCGCCTCTTCGCCTGCGACGGCGGGATCTTCGTCAATACCCTGAGCACGAGCCCGGCCTGCCACTCTCCCGCCTGGGAGCAGCCGGCGGTGACTCCACATGCGCTCTGGAGCTGGACTCTGGCGGGAGTCCGCCAGCCGGGAGCCGAGGCGGAGGACCTGTACCTCGGAGCTCAGGACAATGGCAACTTCGGCTCGCGCACCGCGGGCGGGATGGGCCGCGTCGACTGGACCAGCCGGGACTGCTGCGACGGCTTCGACATGGCGGCCGAGGCCAACCGCGTGCTCTCCACCATCTGCTGCTTCGGCGGTCCCCACGAGACCCATCTCTACATCACGGGTCCGGGTCTGGCCGGCGGCACCGAGATCATCAACTATCCGCCGGGAAACCTTCTCGGGTTCCAGCAGCTGGGCTCGATCGCCAACTTCGCGCCCAACAGCTACGTGGTGGCGACCAGCACGGGCGTCTACGTCACCACCAACATCGCCGCGAGGACCGTGGTCTGGACGCAGCTCGGCGCCGCCAGCACGCCGCCCAACCGCTGCGGGGTTCAAGCCGCCCTGCAGGGGACGGTGCCGACCTTCTTCCTCAAGAGCGGCGGGTGCAACGGCGACCAGGGAGGGACCCTGTGGCGCTACACCGGCACCGGGACCGGGGGGACCTGGCAGCAGGTGGTCCGCCCGGGCGCCGGGCAGCTCGGCGTCTACGCGGTGGACCGGAACGATCCGAACCGGATCTTCGCATCTGACCTGGGAGGAACGGCAGGTCCCCAGATGGTCCTCACCCGGGACGGCGGCGCGACCTGGCAGACCCTGCCCGCGCTCGACGCCCTGATGACCGGCGGTGGAGCCTTCCGCTACCGCAACACCCTGGGGCCGACGGGGTTCACCAACTTCAACGGCTACCCGCAGCCCACGCTCGTGGCCATCGACCCCGACCCGTCGCTGCATGGCAACGTCCTGGTGGCCGCGGGCGCCGACTCCGGTGTGTTCGTCAGCGTCGACGGCGGCGCCTCCTGGACGCGGCTCACCGATCCTCCCGGCTTCCAGACCGCCTGCAGCCTCCACGTCCCGCGGGCGAGGTACGCGCACTTCGACCACGACACCGCGGACCGGATCCGTGTCTACCTCGGCACGCAAGGCCGGGGGATGTGGAGGCTGACCATCCCCGCGAGCCTCCGCGGCCTCGACACCAACGAGGATGGAGACGGGTTCGGCCAGGCGCTCGCCGCCGGAGATTTCAACGGCGACCACATCCTCGACCTGGCGGTGGGTGCTCCCACCGAGGCCCCCGGGACCGGTCCCCGCTCGGGGAGCGTCTTCGTCTTTCGCGGCACGCCCAACGGCCTCCAGCTCTGGCAGCGGCTCGACCAGCGGCCCCTCGACCCCAACGAGCTCAACGACCGGTTCGGAGCGTCCCTGGCGGCCGGGGATTTCAACGGCGACGGCCTGGCGGACCTCGCCGTGGGAACCCCCCTCGAGGATCCGGGCCCGGGCCTCGACGACGCGGGCCGGGTCTACACCTTCCGCGGCTCGGCGGCCGGGCTGACGCCCTGGCAGAGCCTCGGCCAGGCGCCGCTCGACACCGACGAGAAGGGAGACCGCTTCGGATCGTCCCTCGCCGCCGGGGACTTCGACGGCGACGGCCGGATGGACCTGGCGGTAGGAGCGCCGACCGAGTCGCCCGGAACGGGTCCGCAGTCGGGCTGGGTGTATACGTTCAGAGGCTCGCCTCAGGGCCTGGCGCCGGCTCAGGGCTTCGGACAGGCGGGGCTCGACACCGACGAGGCGCTCGACGACTTCGGGCGTTCCCTCGCCGCCGGGGACTTCGACGGCGACGGCAAGGCCGACCTCGCGGTGGGGGCACCCGCGGAAGCGGTCGGGGCGGGGCCCCGGGCAGGCCTCGTCTACACGTTCCGCGGGGGGACGCCAACCCTGCTCTCTCCCTGGCAGAAGCTCGGGCAGACCGCCATGGAGACCCCCGAAACCGGCGACCAGCTCGGCCGCTCCCTCGCCGCCGGCGACTTCGATGGCGACAACCGGGCCGACCTCGCCGTCGGAGCACCCAAAGAAGCTCCGGGAACCGACCCGAAGTCGGGTTATGTCTTCACCTATCGAGGCTCGGCAGCCGGCCTGTTGCCCTGGCAGGGGCTCAGCCAGGCGGGGCTGGAGGCCAACGAGGCCGACGACCAGTTCGGCCAGTCTCTCGCCGTTGGTGACTTCAGCGGCGACGGCCGCTCGGACCTCGCGGTCGGCGCTCCGGGAGAGACCCTGGGAACGGCTGCGAAAACCGGGGCCGTGTTCGCCTTCAAGGGCTCGGCCGGCGGCCTCGTCGGCTGGAAGGTCATTGATCAGACAGGCCTCGACACCAACGAAGGCAACGACCTCTTCGGATCGGCCCTGGCGGCGGGAGACTTCACCGGCGACGGCATCGCCGACCTCGCGGCCGGCGCGCCCTCCGAGACCGTCGGCACCCCCCGGTCCGGTGCCCTGTACACGTTCAAAGGAACGGGAGACACGCTGGCGGCCTGCCGGGGTCACGCCCAGGACGAGTAGGCGCCGCCTCCCGCTCCGAGGGAGAGGGAGCCCGGCCCGACCGTTGAGCTTTTCCCTATCCCTCGACTACCTCTTCATGTACCCGCCAGCTATCTCCCGAGCGGGCGCCGGCCTTGGGCCGAGAGCGGAAAATCTCGGATGGCACAGACCAGCACTGGGGGTGGAGGTCCACCATGAAACACCTCGTCATCCTGGGAGCAGGCACCGCGGGTACCATGGTCGCCAACCGCGTGAGCCGGAGGGTTCAGGCCGACTGGTCCGTCTCGGTGGTCGACCCGGCGCCGCGGCATCTCTATCAACCCGGTCTCGCCTCCCTCCCCTTCGGCTATCGCCCGGCGAGCGAGCTCGAGCGTCCCAGGGCGGATACCCTCTCCCCCCGCGTCAACTGGATCCAAGAGGAGGTCCGCGCGATCGAGCCCGAGCACAAGCGGGCGATCGTGGGCGGCAACTGTCCCCTGCGCTACGACCTGCTCGTCATCGCGAGCGGCGCCCGGACCAACTCCGACAAGACCGCCGCGGAGGCCGGCGAGCACTGGCGCGAGACGGTCCACGAGCCCTACACACTCCGGGGAGCGCTCGCGCTGCGCGCGGCCTTGCAGCGCTTCGAGGAGGGACGCCTGGTGGTGAGCCTCCCCGAAACGCCGGTCAAGGGACCGGCGGCTCCACTCGCGTTCCTCTTCCTGGCGGACGAATTCTTCACCCTGCGGGGCATCCGCGAGCGCGCCCTGATCCCACCTTTTGAGGTGGCGGCAAGAGACCGCCGTCATACGGCTACAGCTGCGCGACCTGCTGGGCGAGCCGTGCGACCTCGGGGTTGGTCGGCTGCTGCCTGCGCAGCTCGCGCATCAGCTTCTTGGCCTCGGCTTTCTTGCCGACGTTGAAGCCCAGGACGATGATCTTGTTGTAGAGCGCCTGCCAGTGCCCGGGGTCCAGCACCAGGGCGCGATCGAAGTTGCGGAGCGCGCGGTCGTAGTCCCCGAGCTCCTTGTAGCAGACGCCGAGCTCCGCAACGGCGCCCACGTCGTCCGGGCTCTCTTCGAGGTAGCGGAGATAGGCGTTCTTGGCGTCTTCCCACTTGCCCTGGTCGTAGAACTGGCCGGCGCGGGCGAGCCAGCCCTGGGCCACCTCGTCGGCCGCGCTCACTCCCCTCCCCCCATTCGGCTGCGCCCGCTCGAGCTCACGCGTCCGGGCCTTGATCATGTTTTCGAGCTCGCCGCTGTGCTGCTGGGCGATCGACTCGCCGATCTTCACCCCCTCCTGCATCAGGGCCGGCATCTTCTCCAGGGCCTTCCGCCCGGTCGGGGTCCGGTAGAAGGCGACGAGGTCGCGGAGCTCGGATTCGGTGAAGGTCCGCATGTAGAGATCGATCATCTGGGGCCCGATCGCATCCCAGTTGAAGTACCTCGCGGTCCAGTCGAGCAGGATGTCCCGGAAGGGCTCGATCTGCGGGTTCGCGCGGATCTGGGCCTCGACCAAGGGGCCCACGACGCCCGCCAGGTCCTGCGCTTCCTTCATCACGTCGAGGAGCGCTGCGGCGGCTTCCCGGTGGCCGCGCGTTTCACCCCAGGCGGACGGAGCCGCCAGGCAGGCCAAGATGAGAGTCGACAGCAGGGCTCGCTTCATGGGAGCTCCTTTCGGGCACGGTGTTCGTTCCCAGATCATACCAGCCTGCTACCACGGTGGTGCCTGCGCTGGAAGCGACCGACTCTGTCACGCTTCTTTGAAGCTGCGCACCCTTTCTTATAGAGGCTTGTCTTTCTTGTGGTGCACGGCCGATCTGAAAACTTGCGAGGGGGAAGGAGGAGAGTCATGCGGACGAAGAGCTGGCCGAAGCTGGCGGTCACGGCTCTCGCTGTGACCGGTGTCGCTCTCGCCTGGCGGGCCCAGGCAAACCACGGAACACTCCCGAACCGAATCCCCGAGCCGGCGCCCTACGACGTCGCCGAGGCCCAGTTCTACCCGCCCCCCTTCGAGGGAGCCTGGGAAGGGGCCAACAATCCCGGCGTCTGCGACAGCTGCCATGGGCGGATCTTCAACGAGTGGAACGGCTCGATGATGTCCAACGCCTGGCGCGATCCAGG
>DASPXX010000054.1:0-6465 GCA_035637095.1 Thermoanaerobaculia bacterium | reverse complement strand
AGGTTGCCAAGAGTGGTCCCCTCCCAACTTCGGTTGCCGAGCTGCCGCGCTGCCTTCAGAGCGATTTCGAGCCAACCGATCCTTTCCGTGGGCCGGAGTCGGAGAACGAGGCAGTAGATACCGGCAAGAGGGTACCAGTAGGCCAACTCGGCCATTTCCTGATCGCCGACAGCGTGGTCCGCCGCCCATGCCTGGCCCTCACGAATGTTGACCCACTCCAGATCGAACAACCGCAGGCCGCGGAGCAAATCTGGGCCACCCTGGAGATAGAGGGCATCAGCCTGCGCCAGAACACTCCGGTAGTGCTTCGCATGCCGGCGCTGCGCCCCGGTGCGTTCCTCCTCGCTGCAATGACTGTCCGCGAAGACCCGCGCGAGGTCGTGGAGGCGATACCGGCCGTCGTCTCCATCCACGAGGCTTCTCCGGACCAGCTCGCCGAGGGCCATTTCCGTCGGCTCCGGCTCCATCTCCCAGACGGTGGCCGCTGCGGGCGCATCGAAGCCCGCGGGAAAGACGGACAGAGTGCGCCAACGGGGAGCCAGCTCTTCCGGGAGGAGGTCGTAGGAGAGGCTCAGAGAGGCCTCGATCAGCCCCAGCCGGGCCTTTCCGCTCGCCAGCCGGGAGGCATACGAGGCCGGAGAGAGATCGGGCCGCTCAGCGATGGTCCCTGCCGCCTGGCGGAGGGCGAGCGGCACGCCGGTGCAGATCTCGGCGATCCGGTCCGCCTGGTCCCCGATTCGCGGTGCGATCTGGAGGAGGAGGGCGCGGGCGTCCTCCAGCGGCATTTCGTCCAGATCCTTCACCTGAAAACCGGGCAGGTGGAAGAAGAACCGCGAGGTCACCAGGAGGAGGCAGCCTTCCGGAGGGATCAGCGGCCGAACCTGGTCCGCTCCGGCCGCGTTGTCCATGAGGAGAAGAGCGCGCCGGCCGTGGAGGGCGGACAGATAGAGCGCCGCGATCTCGGCTTCACTTTCCGGCAGGCGGGTGCCCGGGTGGAAGGCCCGGATCACGTGCGCCATGGCCTGGGCCGGGGGCACGGGGTGGTCGCTGACGCCTTGGAGATCGAGGTAGATCTGGGCGTCGGGGTAGAGAGGCGCGACCTCCCGGGAGAGCTTGAGCGCGAGCGCGGTCTTGCCGATGCCGCCCATGCCGCGGACACCGAAAATGGTCACGCCCCCTTTCGCGACCGCGGCCCGCAGCTCAGCGAGATCGGCCTCGCGGCCAGTGAAGTCGGCGGGTGGGGGAGGGAGCTGGTGGAGGGGGACTAAAGCGGAATCCTTCGCCACAACCGGATCGGGCGCCGGAGCCGGCGATGCCTGTTCGCCGAGCAGGCCCAGGATCTCCTTGGCGATCTTCTTCAGCTCGGTGTCCCGTTTGTCGGATCGATAGGAGGCCAGTGGACGTCCATCCCGGGGCCGGGCTTGAAGGTCAGAGATGCGGACCTCTTCCTCCCAGAGGCAGTCCTTCACGATCACCGGCACAACATGGAGACCTTCCTGGGCGCGGCGCTCCAAGAGGCGGGGGACCTCGCGATCCTGGATGAACCCCGAGGCGAGGAAGTCGGGCGAAATCAGGAGCACCGCCACGCGAGCTTCCTCCATGGCGGTTTCGATCTCCCGGAGCCATGCCTGGCCGACACGGATGCGGCGATCGGTCCAGGTATAGAGACGGCCGTTTCGCTCCAGGCCAGCCAGGTGCGTCACGAGACGGTCCTTCCAGACCTCGTCCTTATGGCTGTAGCTGATGAAGACCGAAGGGCGGGCGGTGGCGGTGTCCATGGTGGTCGGGTTCCGGGGATCGCTGAGATTCTACGCGAAGGACCGGCTACGCCCCCTGGGACCGCCGGCGTCTCGCCGGCCCACACTTCCAGCGACCACGGTGGCCGGCATCTAAGAAGGCCGGGCCTTCGGCCCATTCTCTTGAAAGGCCGGCGGGACGCCGGCGGTCCCAGGGGGCGCAAGATCCAACTCTCGGTGCTGTGGAGTAGACTGGTGGTCGTCCAGGGAGGCCACCGATGACCACACAGGAATCCAAGCCGGCCGGGTACTTCGCTGAGACGGCGATCGGGGCGGTGGTTTTGCTCTCCATCCAGTTCCTCTCTCTTCCTCTCCTGATCGGGGGCCTGGCCTTGATCGGGGTCGCGAAGCTCGTCTCCAGCTTACGGTCCCGGACCTCGTAGGCGAGTTGCGGGTACAATCCCCTCCCGCGCGGCTGTGACCTCGTCGTCACCCGGCCTCGGAAGCGATCCATCTCTATGTCTCTGACTCCTACCGTCGCCATCGTCGGCCGGCCCAATGTCGGCAAGTCGACCCTGTTCAACCGCCTGGTCGGGAAGCGCAAGGCGATCGTGCACGACATGCCGGGGGTGACGCGCGACCGCATCACCGGGCTGGCCGAGATCTCCGACGGCCGGCAGATCCAGGTCGTCGACACCGGCGGGCTGCCGCTGGGCGACGATCCCCTGGGTCTCTCGCAGCAGGTCTTCCTCGCGGTCGAGGAGAGCGACCTCCTGCTCTTTCTGGTCGACGGCCGGCAGGGGCTCACCTCCGCGGACGAGGCGGTGTGGGAGAAGCTGCGGCGGACCGGCAAGCCGGTGATCCTGGTGGTCAACAAGGGGGACACCCGCGAGGCGCGCGAGCGCTTCACGGAGCTCTACCGCCTGGGGATCGACCAGCAGCTCCTCGTCTCCGCCGAGCATGGAAGCGGCATCGAGGACCTCCGCCAGGCGCTGGATCTCGCTCTTCCGGAGATCCCCGAGGCTGTCCAGCCCGACGCTCCCGCGGTGGCGATCGTGGGCCGGCCGAACGTCGGCAAGTCCTCCCTCCTCAACAAGATCTCCGGCCAGATGCGCTCCCTCGTCTCGCCCGTGGCGGGCACCACCCGCGACCCGGTCGACACGCTCGTCGAGCGCGGCGAGAAGTCCTATCTGCTGATCGACACGGCCGGCATCCGCCGCCGCAGCCAGATGAGGGATCAGCCCGAGGAGCTGGCGGTGATGATGGCGCGGCGCCAGATCGAGCGCGCGCAGGTGGCCGTCCTCGTCATCGACGCCTCGCAGGGCGTCACCAGCGGCGACCTGGCGATCGCGGGGACGATCTGGGAGCTCGGCCGTGCCGCCGTGGTGGTGATGAACAAGTGGGACCTTCTCGACGAGGAGTCGCGCGAGCGGCTGGAGAAGAGCGCCGAACGCCTGGACGAGCTGCTCTCCCATCCGGCGCGGGTCAACGCCTCGGCTCTGACCGGCCGCGGCATCGAGAAGCTCTGGGGACCGATCGACAAGACGCTCGAGGCCTACAATCTGAAGATGTCCACGGGCCAGCTCAACCGCATCTTCGAGACGGCGATCAAGAGGGTCGCGCCGCCGTCGCTCTCCGGCGCGCACTGGAAGCTCTACTACACGACCCAGGTGTCCGCAGCGCCGCCGACCTTCATGCTGTTCGCCAACCGGCTCCTGCCGCGCAACCACCACTACCGGCGGTATCTGGAGAACCGTTTGCGCGAGGAGCTGGGCCTGCCCGGCGTGCCGGTCCGGCTGGTGATCCGCAAACGGACCGAAGGATGAGGGGCCGCTCTCTCGGTGCCGTTCTGCTCTGCTCGGCCGTCCTCGCCGGCTGTGCGCGCGAAGGCGCGGAAGAGAAGGGGAAGAAGCCCCGCGAGCCTCGCGAGATGACCATGGCCGAGGTGATGGCCCGGGTGGCGAAGGCGACCTGGCAGCCGCCTGCGGACGGGCAGCTCACCGAGCCCCAGGTGCGCATGTACCTGGAGGTCAAGCGCCGGGCGCGCAGCATCCGCGCCGCGGCTCCGGCGGCACCGGGAAAGCCGGAGCCGGCGGCCACCGCGGACCTGCGCGCCGCCCTCGAGCTGGGCGACAACCCGAAGGAGCTGAGGTGGGTGGAGGAGCGGGTGCTGGAAGCGTGGATCGCCCTGCGCGGGCAGGAGCTGGACAGGAAGATCGCCGAGTCGCGCAACCAGGTGCTCGGCGAGCTGGAGACGCAGCTCGAGAGCGCCACGGATGCGCAGCAACGAGCGGAGCTGGAGAAGCAGATCGCGGAGATCCGCGCCGCGGCTCCCCTGGACACCGCGGCGCCCCCGTCCGTCGATCACAACGTCGCGCTGGTCCGCCGCTATGAGCCCGAGGTGGCCCAGGCGTTCGCCGAGCAGAGCGGGTCGGCGCAGGAGAACCGGAATGCACGCTGAAGCAGGTGGTGAGGAGCGCTGGGCGACGCGCCTGGTCTGCTCGCGGACCGGAGTGACGGCGCCGCTCGACGAGCCGGCGTTCGTCTCGCCCGCCGGAGCGCCCTGGCTGGTGGAGTACGACCTCGATGCGGAGAAAGGGGAGCGCCTGCGCCGCGCACTCCCCGGGCGGCCATGGACGCTCTGGCGCTACCGCGAGCTGCTGCCGCTCCGGAATTTCGCGGACCGCATCGACCTGGGCGAAGGAGGCACGCCGCTCGTCCGCCTGCGGCGCTCGGTTCCGCCCGGGATCGAGGTGCTGATGAAGGACGAGGCGCAGAACCCAACCGGCTCGTTCAAGGCGCGCGGGCTGTCGCTGGCGGTCAACCGGGCGCGCGAGCTCGGCGCGCCCGGTGTGCAGCTCGCGAGCGCCGGCAACGCGGCGCTCGCCTTGACCGCCTTTGCCGCCGCGGCCGGGCTGCGCGCGCGGGTGGCCCTGCCGTCGGACACTCCGAAGACCATCTTCGCCCGCTGCCGCGAAAATGGCGCCGAGGTGCTGGACGCGCCGGGCACCCTGGTCGAGGCGGCGAAGCTCCTGGAGGTGGGGGGCGAAGGGTTCTGGGGGGTCTCGACGCTGCGCGAGCCCTATCGCGCCGAGGGAAAGAAGACGATGGGGCTGGAGCTCGCCGAGCAGCTCGGCTGGGAGCTGCCGGACTGGATCGTCTATCCGCTCGGCGGCGGCACCGGGATCGTCGGGATGCACAAGGCGTTCGACGAGCTGCGCCGGCTCGGGCTGATCGGGAAGAAGCGCCCGCGCTTCGTGATCGTCCAGATGACCGGCTGCGCGCCGATCGTCCGCGCTTTCGAGAGGGGAGAGGAGACGGCCGCGCCCTGGGAAGAGCCGGACACGCGCGTCTGGGGCCTGCGGGTGCCGAAGGCGATCGCGGACTTCCTCGTCCTCGCCGCCGTGCGCGCTTCGGACGGCCGCGCCCTGGCGATCGACGAGGCGCGCCTCCCCGAGGTGACGGAGCGCATGGCCCGCACCGAGGGTCTGCGCCTCGGCCCCGAAGGCGCGGCGGCCTTCGCGGCCCTGGACGACCTGGCAGCCGCCGGAGAGCTCCGGGAGGGGGAGCGGGTGGTGGTCTTCCAGACGGGGGATCCGGGGAACTATCTGTGAGGCGGAGCCCTCACCCCCGGCCCCTCTCCCGCGAGCGGGAGAGGGGAGAGGGTTTGCCGGGTAACCTACACCCCTCTCCCGCTCGCGGGAGAGGGGCCGGGGGTGAGGGCTCCGGGGGGCCGGCGGTGGTGCTGACGGACCTCGTCGAATCCGGCGTCGCCACCGCCGCCGTCGGCCTGGTCGGCACGCCCGAATCCATCCTCTGGACCGCCGCCGCCGGAGAGGCCCGGCCGGGCGTTCCCGCGACTCCCGAGACCCGCTTCGACTACGCCTCGCTGACCAAGCTGTTCACCGCCAGCCTGGCGCTGGTGCTGGACGCGGAGGGCACGTTGCCTCTCTCCACCCGCATCCGTGAGGTGTGGCCCGAGGCGGACCCGCGGCTGGGCCGGCGGACGCTCGAAGAGCTGCTGCGCCACCGGTCCGGTCTGCAGGGGTGGGCTCCCTTGTATCACCTGTGCCGGACGCGGGAGGAGGTCCTCGCGCTGCTCCTCGGCGGGACGCGGCTGGGCGCGCGGGCGGAGACGTACAGCGATCTTGACTATCTCCTCTGGGGGATGACCGCCGAGCGGGTCACCGGCGGGCCTCTGGCGGAGCTGCTGCGGACGCGGGTCCTCGATCCGCTCGGGCTCGCGGCGGTCGAGCCGGCGCCGGGCGACCGGACGGACGTCGCGCGGAGCCCGATGGATACCGGCAAGGAGGCGGATCTCGCGGCGCAGCAGGGGCTTGCCATTGCGACCCTGCCGCCGCCGGCCGTGGGGGAGCCGCAGGACGGCAATGTCCGGTTCCTCGCGGGGCTCCCGGGCTGGGGTCCGCTCGCGGGGCACGCGGGACTCTTCGGACGGGCTCGCGATCTCCAGGCGCTGGCCGCGGAATGGCTGGCTCCCGGCCGGGTGTTGGAACCGGTGCGGGTTGCCGCCGCGTTGTCCGCCGGGGCCGGTGGGAGATCGTTCGCGCTAGGGTGGTGGCGGCGGACCCTTCGCGGGAGCGCCGGACCGGCTCTCCCGCCCTCGTCGGTCGGCCACACCGGTTTCGCAGGCAACAGTCTCTGGATCGATCGGGAACGGCGAAGGATCTACGTCCTCCTCGCCGCCCGGATCGATCCGCGGTACGACATG
>DASPXX010000053.1:0-62192 GCA_035637095.1 Thermoanaerobaculia bacterium | reverse complement strand
GCACGGTCGAGAGACGGTGGGCGATGGCGAGCGTCGTGCGGTCGTGCATGACCTCGCGCAGCGCCTCCGTGATGAGCGCCTCCGTCTCCGTGTCCACGCTCGAGGTGGCCTCGTCCAATACCAGCAGGATCCGCGGGTTGTGGGCGATGGCGCGCGCGAAGGCGATGAGCTGCTTCTGCCCCACCGAGAGGCCGGCGCCGCGCTCGCGCACCTGGGCGCTCAACCCGCCAGGCAGCCGCTCGATGAACGGCAGGGCGCGCACCTCGGAGGCCGCCCAGCGCACCCGCTCCTCGTCGATCTCCGGATCGCCGAGCCGGATGTTCCCCTCGATTGTCCCGGAGAAGAGGAAGACGTCCTGGAGCACCATGGCGACGCTCCTGCGCAGCCGCGCCAGGTCCCACTGCCGCACGTCGACCCCGTCCACCTTCACCGCGCCCCCCTCGACGTCGTAGAAGCGCAGCAGAAGGTTCGCCAGGGTGCTCTTGCCCGCTCCGGTGTGCCCTACCACGGCCAGGGTCTCGCCCGGACGCACCCGGAAGGAGATCCCCTTGAGCACCGGCTCGTCCTCCTTGTAGCTGAACCGCACCGCGGCGAACTCGATCTCCCCCCGCACCTCGGCCGGCTGATACGGGTGCTCGGGGGGAGCTATGGTCACCGGCGTGTCGAGGAGCTTGAAGACCCGCTCCGAGCTCGCCATCGCCTGCTGCAGGATGTTGTACTTCTCCGACAGGTCCGACAACGGCTGGTAGAAGCGCTGGGCATACTGGAGGAAGGCGATCAGGGCGCCGAGCGACACCGTCGAGGCGATCACCTCGCGGCCGCCGATCCAGAGGATGAGACCGAGCCCCAGGGAGGTGATCAGCTCCACCCCGGGGAAGAAGACGGCGTAATAGAAGATGCCGCGGACGTTCGCGTCGCGGTGCGCCTCGTTGATCTCCTCGAACTCGCGGAAGGCCCGCGCCTCCCGGTTGAACAGCTGCACCACCGGCATGCCGGTGATGTGCTCCTGGAGGAAGGCGTTGATCCGTGCGATCTTCACCCGCACCTCGCGGAAGCTCTCGCGCACCTTGCGCTTGAACCAGAAGGTCAGCATCAGGAGCAGCGGCACGATCGAGAAGGCCGCCAGGGCCAGGCGCCAGTCGAGCCAGAAAAGCACCCCGACGATCCCGGCCAAGAGCACGATGTCCCCGAAGATCGCCACCACCCCGGCCGACAGCATCTCGTTCAGGGCGTCCACGTCCGTCGTCACCCGGGTCACCAGCCGGCCGAGCGGGTTGCGGTCGTAGAAGGCGATGGGCAGCCGCTGCAGATAGGAGAAGATCTGCTGGCGCATGTCGTTCATCACGTACTGCCCCATGAGCTGCATGAGATAGCCCTGGGCGTACAGCACGACGAACGTGAGGACGAGGGCGACGAGGTAGATCCCCGACGTCACCGCCAGTCCCTCGAGGCGGACGCTGCCCGGATCGATCCCCCGGGCGAGGAGAAGGTCGCGCACCTGCCGGCTGACCTGCGAGAGGTGGGCGCCGGCTCCCTGCGGCCGGACGAACAGGTCGAGCGACACCGCCACGGTGAGCGGACCGACGAGCTGCAGCAGGGATGACACGAGGATCAGCACCAGCGCCCCGGCCGTCATCCCCCGGTACGGACGGAGATACGCCAGCAGGCGCCGCATCAGCCGGGCGTCGTAGACCTTGCCCAGCGCCTCCTCTTCCTGGTGTCCGATCGGCTCGCTCATGGCGGTACGATATCAGAGGCCCCCGCCGCCCCATGGGGCCAGGGGGTGAGGGTCCTACCCTTGGGACCGTCCCGGCCGGTAGTCGGCCACCACCCGGACGACGGCGGGATCGATCGCTCCGGTGCCATAGCCGAGCATCACGAATCCGGTCCCCGGCTCTCCGCCGTAGCTCTTGACCCAGGCCGCGGCCTGGCCGTTCTCGTCGAAGGCGAGGACCTCCAGCCCGTCGGCGGGCGCGACCGACCACATGGACATCCACCAGTCCTTGAGCCCCCAGGCCCGGCCGGCGGGCGTGGGCCGCGTCCCGTAGGGATCGAAGTTCGCGGCGCCGAAGTCGACACCGAGGAGATCTCCGGCCTCCTTGCGGTTGACCTCGGTGTAGGAGCGCGGCCCGCCGGTCTGCGGATCGCGCGGCCAGATGAGGGGCGGCATGCCGAGCCAGACCACCGTGCCGCCCGCATCCAGGAAGCGCCGGAGCAGCCCCTGGCCGGGGCTCGGGCTGACCAGCTTGGGAGGCACGAAGTCCATCGCGAAGGTGATGACCGTGCGCGCGGCGCTCTTGTCTCCGACTGCCTTCTCCATGAGATCGACGAGGGCGGGCGCGGCCACGACCTCCTGGCCATAAGCCTCCAGGTAGTCGCGGACCCGCTTGGACGACCGGACCCAGGACGACTTCTCCAGCCCCTCGTCCCAGAAAACGGCACGCCGCACGGGACCGTCGCCGGCGGCGAGGCAATAGAGATTCCCGTCGCCGCTCGTGACGAGCACGGCGCCGTCGATCGGGACCGGCGCGCCGAAGATCCCGCCTTCGGTCATGAAGGTCCAGAGCGTCTTGCCGTTCTTCGCGTCGAGGGCGTGGACCCCGCCGCCGGTATCCCCGACGTAGAGGGTCGAGCCGGCGATGGACGGCGAGGACCAGACGCTCGCCGGCATCGGTACCCGCCAGATCTCCTGGCTGATCCGCGCGTCGACCGCCTGCAGGAACCGCAGGTCCGAGCTGCCGACGAAGACCTTGCCGTCCCAGACCGCGGGCGCGGTGATCACCCAGGAGCCGCCGTGGTCGACCCGCCACTTCTGCTTGCCGGTCGCGGCATCGATCGCATAGAGAGAGCCGTCGCGCGCCCCGATGTAGACCTTGCCGTCCGCCACGGCCGGCGAGGACTGAATGGACTTGCGGTCGTACCCGAAGCTCGCGGAGTTCAGCGAGCGGCCCTGGGTGTCGAACCGCCACTTGACGGCGCCGGTGGCGAGGTCGGCCGCATAGACGCTGCCGTCCAGGCTGCCGACGTAGACGACGCCGTCGGCGACCGCCGGGGAGGAACGGATGCGGCCGCCCGTCTCGACGCGCCATTTGCCGTGGCCGCTCCCGGCTTCGAGGGCATAGAGATGGCCGTCGCCGCTGCCGACGAGCACCGTGCCGTCCGCCACCACCGGCGAGGAGATGAACATGTCGCCGCTCTCGTGGCCCCAGTCGAGCGGAACGTCGGCGCCGGTCTGGGCGCGCCAGAGGACCTTGCCGTCCGCCGCGGAGAGCGCCAGCACGAGCCCCTTGCGGTTCTGGAGGAAGACGCGGCCGTCGGCCACCGCCGGGGAGGAGGTCACGGCGGCTCCGGTGTTGGCCACCCACAGCGGATGCCCCTGCAGGTCCACGGCGTAGACGTTGCCGTCCGAGCTGCCGAAGTAGATCCGGCCGCCGGCCACCGCGGGCGTCGAGCGGATCGGGCCTTGCGTCCGCACCACCCAGCGGATACCGCCGAGCTGCGGAGCGCCGGTCGCCGCGTAGACGCCCGGATGGGTCGGCCCACCGCGGAACATGGGGCTGTCCGAAGCAGGGAGGTCTCCTTCCAGAGCGCCGCACGCGACGGCGAAAGACAGGGCGGTCGCCGCGAGCAGGAACGAGGGGGAGGCGAGTTTCATGGTGGGCTCCTTTCCGGTCTCTCCTGGCCGGCGCATTCTACTCTGTGACTCTCCTGACACGACGCTGTCAGGAGGGGTATGGGAAGCTCTCCTTGGCCGGCAGAAGCCGGCGCCGACCTTCACAACGAGAGGAGATGTCATGACCCCGGAAACGCTGATCGCGCAGCTCCAGACGACCAAGGAGTATTTCGTCCGTTCGACCCGCTGCCTGAAGGAGGAGGATTCGACGTTCGCGCCGGTCGAGGGCACGTGGACGGTGGCCCAGCAGGTGGCGCATGTGGCGCAGACCGTGGACTGGTTCCTCGAGGGGGCGTTCGGGACGGAGGGCTTCGATACGGACTGGGAGAAGCTCAAGGACCAGGTCGCCAAGGTGACCTCTCTCGCCGAGGCGCGGGCCTGGCTCGATGCGGCCTTCGACCGGGCGGCCGACGTCCTCGCCGCCAGCACGCCCGAGGAGCTGGCGCAGCGGCTCCCGGAGGGTGAGATCATGGGAGGCGAGCCGCGCTTCGCCGTCATCCCGGCGCTCGGCGACCACACCGCCCATCACCGCGGCGCCCTGACGGTCTACGCCCGCCTGCGCGGCCGCGTCCCGGCGATGCCCTACGCGGAAGAGATGGCGGAAGTGCCGGCCTGAGCCCAGGGATCCCGTTCCATCATCAGCAGGAAGTCCCGGAGCGTGCGCCCCGGCTCGGGGGGCACGCTCTCCTGGATTTCCAAGTGGCGCATCCGGTCCAGGCGGAAGGTCCGGAAATCCTCGCGCAGCTCGCACCACCCGACGAGAAGCCAGATCGGTCCGTAGAAAGAGAGTGCCAGCGAACGGACTGTGCGCACGCTCGCGTTGCCTTCCGCGTCCGAGTACCCGAAGCGGAGCCGCCGGTGCTCGCGGACCGCCCGCCGCAGCGCCGGCAGGTCGATCGAGATCTCGACGCGGAAGTGCGCCTCGGGCGCGAAGAGCGGAGTGCCCTCGACCAGGTGGCTTCGGTCCTGCGGCAGGACGGCCTCGATCTTGGCGATCGCCTCCGCCGCGGCGCCGGCCAGCTCCGGATCGGTCCAGCTCTGGACGATGCGGGCGCCGAGCACCAGGGCTTCGACCTCCTCGCGGGTGAACATGAGGGGCGGCAGGTCGAACCCCCGCAGGCGGTAGCCGACTCCCGCCTCGCCCTCGACCGGCACGCCGGAGGCGATGAGGTCGCGGACCTCGCGATAGATCGTGCGCTCCGAGATGCACAGGCGGTCGGCGAGCTGGCGCGCCGTGGTCAGCCGCCGCCGGCGGAGGATCTGGACGATCTGGAACAGGCGGTCGGCGCGTCGCATCGAGAGACCTATCTTATCCGGCTGCAAGCTATCATTCCCGCCACCATGGAACGCCATAGCGAAGCCCTGCGTCTGGAGTTCATCCTCGCCGGACAGCAGCACGCCGACTGTTACCTGACGCCGCTGGCCGACCCTGCCGGCAAGACGGTTCTGGTCCTGGGCGCCGGCGCCGGGACCGACGTCCTCTGGGCGCTCCGCCAGGGCGCTCGCGAGGTGGTGGGAATCGATGTCCTGGAGCAGGATCCCTCGGCGTTTCGCGCTGCCGCCTCCCATTTCGGTCTGGATGCCGGGCGCGTCTCGTTCCAGTGCCTGGACCTCGTCGGCGCGGCGCGCCTGGGCCGGCGCTTCGACCTGGTCCTCTCGAACAACGTCTTCGAGCACGTCGCGGACCTGCCGGGCGCGTTCGCCGCCTGTGCCGAGGTCGTCGAGCCCGGCCGGGGACGGGTGGCGATCTTTTCGGCACCGCTCTTCTATTCGTCGGGCGGCTCGCATCTCCCCCACGATCCCTGGGAGCACCTCTGGGGCGAGCCCGTCGCTCTGCGCGAAAAGCTCCTCAAAAGCGGCCGGCTGCCGGCGCGCCATGCGCTCGAGGACCTGGATCTCTCGGAGTATCTGGACCGCGAGATCTGCCTGAACCGGGCGCATCTGACCGACTACCTCGATGCGATCCGGCAGAGCGGCCTCGCCTTCCTTCACCTGTCGCTGCTGCCGGACACCAACTTGTCCCAACTGCCGCTCTATCTGGAGAAGATCCGGAGCAAGGCCGCGGTCGACGTGGCGGACCTGACGGTCGCGGGATTCGCCGTCGAGCTGGTCCTGCCGCCCGAGGGCGCAGAAGTAGTTGATCTCTCCGAGGTCCGTCCCGCCGCCCAGGCCCGGCTCGACGAAGAGCGGCGCCGCCACGGTGAGGACATGGCGGGCGCCGACGCGGTGATCGCGGAGGAGCGGAAGGAATCGGCAGCTCTCCGCGAGCGGATCGCCGATCTCAAGCAGGGCCTCGCAACGCTCAACGCGCTCATCGCCAGCGTCGAGGCAAGCTGGAGCCACCGCATCGGACGCGCCATCACGGCTCCGGCCCGTTGGCTGCGGCCGCGCTCTCGCGCAGGAGGCGAATGAGCAGGGCGCGGCGGTAGGGGGCGACGAGCGGCTCCAGATCGCGGGCGGTGAGGGGAGGCGGGGGAGGAGGTTTGAGAGCAGCCGGCGCGGCGAAGAGCTGGTCGATCGCCTCCTCGGGATGTTTCCGCACCGCTTCCATGCGGCGCTCCAGAGACGTCAGGAGCTGGTAGGCGCGGTGGATGCGCGCGAACTGTTCGGGGGCGAGCTCGGGCGGATAACGGCGCACGAGCTTGCGATAGGCGCGGGCGATCTCCTCGGCGCCGGCATTGGCCGGAACGCCCAGAATGGTGTGCGGGGCTTCCACGGTCGGCTCCTTTCTGCGCCGTCAAAAGAAATGCAGCCCGAGCTGAGGGGAGCCGGAGCGCCGGCGGCGAGGCTTCTTCGGCTTCGGTTCGGCCTGTGGCGGCGGGTCCGGGATCGGAGCGCGGCCGGCGCGGGCGTTCCTGGCGGTCTGGACTGCGCGGAGGGCCTGATCGAGAGCCTCGCGGCCCGCTGCCGGGAGCCGCGGCGAGGTGAGGAGCTGCCGGATCTTCTCTTCCAGGCGCTGCAGGTGACGGCCGCGGACGGCCATGACGAGCGCCGGCACGGCGGCCTCCCAGATCTGCCACCGCTCGTCGAGGAGGTCGATGAGCGCATGAGCCACGGCATGGAGAGCCGTCGCTACACCCCGCGGCGCAAGGGAGCCGTCCGTGGCCCGGTCGAGGATGAGGAAGGCGGCCAGGACGCCTTCGAGGCCAGGGCTGGCGCGCAGGAACGCCTTGACCCGTTTCTCCACAGGAGACCGGTCCTGCTGCCAGCAATCGAACGCCAGCTCCATGGCAGCAAATCCGGGGGTCCCGGCCAGAACCGGCTGCAGGCGATCGAGATGGCGGCGGACCTCGGCGAGCGCCCGGCTTCCCGACCGGCGATTTTCCAAGGCCACGAAGCCCGATTCGTTCAGCGCGTCGGCGAACCGCGCGCCCATCTCCCGCGCCACCAGCGCCGCGACCGCCGGCCACTGAGTATCATCGAACAGCGGCTTCAGCAGATCGAGCGCGCGGGCGACCGTCTCCGGCGTCTCACGGCCGACCTGGGTCATCAAACGCTGCGCGACAGCCTGATCGTCCGCCTGTGCCTTGCCGCCCTGGGCAAGCCGGGCTTCGATGGCGCGGAGAGTCCGCGAGTCCTCGCCGGAGATCGCTCCGGCAACGCCGAGGATACGGAGCCCGACGTCCCCGGGCAGGTGCTCCAGAAGCGACAGAGCCGCCCGCGCCATGTGCTCGCAGAGGTGGATTTGCTCGCAGAGGTCGAACAGCTCACCGCGCAACGCCCGGGCCACCTCGGCCTGCTGCCCGGCGGGAAAACGGCGCGCGATCTCTCCGGCCATCTCCTGCAGGCGCACGAGGGCGCGGTGCGGCGGCGGCTCGGAGAGGTTCAGGCCCAGGAACCACCCCTCCTCGGGCTCATCCTCCTTCGACCGGTGATTGATGGTCCACAGCTCCAGGCTCCAGAGGACCGCCAGATTGGCGCTCTCGGCCTCGGCCAGGCCGCGGGTGCGGAGGAGATGGACCAGGTTCGCGTAACGGCCGGCGGCCAGGAGCTGCCGCGCCTGGGTCCCCTGGCGGAGGCTCGCGAGGCCCGCCTGCATCCCGCCCGGCACGCTCACATCGCTCGCGAGGAGCTTGGGATCGGCGGCACAGAGGGCGGCGAGCCCCGGCGGGCCCTCCCGCGCGGCCACCCGCTCCAGCACGGCACGCCAGCGCATGCGCACCGCGTGGTGGAGCGGCGCGAGGAGGCTCGGCGCAGAGGTGGCGGTGAGGACCGCCGTCAGCAACGGCCCCGGGCCGCGGAGCCAACCGGCGACCACCTGGCTCGCCCGCGCCTGATCGCTCTGGGGAAGGCGGACCAACTTGTCCTCCACGACAGCGAGATCGGCCAGCAGAGACAGGCACCGGTGGACGCCGTCGAGGAGGAGGCGCAGCTCGCCGGCGTCTTCCGGAGCCGCGGCCCTCACGGCTTCGAGGCTCCGGGCCAGATCCTGACGGTCGAGGCTCCGGAGGGCATCGGAGAGCTCCCGGGTGGCTCGGAGGTAGGGATCGTCGCGAGTGTCCAGGACCGGCAGTCCATCGCGGGCCAGGGATTGGAGCCCTGTGAGGAGCTCCTGCGGGACCGCCGCAGCAGAGCTCCCCATGCCGGCGAGCACGTCGAGCCTGAAACGCGCCGCCTCGAGACGGCCCGCTGCGAGGTCGAGGACCGCCTCGGCCAGGACCGCCACGGGTCGGAGCGGTCCCCCGCGACGGAGAGACGGCAAGAGCCGCTCGATGCGGCCGAGATCGGCACGCGCCAGGCTCTGCCGGAGAGCCCGGTCCGCCATCTCGGCCCACTCGGCGGCGAGAGGTGAGGCTGCCGGATCCTTGAGCTCCCCGGCGGCCAGGGCGAGAAACTCGTCGGCGGCGTCCCCTAAATACAGCTGTTCCAGCTGCGCCAGGACGCTCTCCTGACGCTTCTGGTGCTTCTTGAGGATCCGCTTCCGGCTCATACTTCGACGGGAGCCTCCTCCGCCTCGTTCAGCACCTCCAGCAGATCCTCCTCGGCCCTGTCGATCGCTGTGGGATCGGCCTGCAGAGCCGCCAAAGCCCTCTCATAGGCGCCGGCTGCCGCGCCGAGACGCTCCCTGATCTCGCCTTCCGGGATTCTCGCGGCGAGCGTCCGGGCCTTGCGCAGGATGTAGTTCTCGACCGCCCCGGCCGCGGCACCTGCCTGCTCCTGCTCGCGCATGCGGGTCGAGAGGGTCACTTCCTTCCGGTTGCCGGTTCCCTTCTGGTGGACGGTCACCCGGATGACGCCGTCGAGGTCATAGCGGAATTCGACCACGATCTCGCTGCCCCGGGGCGCCGGCAGGAGCGGAAACGGGAAATTGCCGACCAGGGTGTTCTCGCTGCAGCGCGAGCTCTCGCCCTGGTAAACCTCCACGGCCACGAGCTTCTGGTTGTCCACGCCGGTGTAGTAGACATCCGAGCGGGTCGCCGGCACCTGGGTGTTGCGGCGGATGATGGGAGAGAAATAGTCCGTCATCGGGAAATGTCCCCACAAATCCTCCAGCGTCCGGTTGCGGGTCTTGACACCCAGCGAATGGGCCGCCACATCGACCAGGATGTGGTCGAAGACCTCTCCGGCCAGGATCGCCCCCTGGACGGCCGCTCCGAGGGCCACGCAGAGAGCCGGATCGACGGCGTGCTCGACCGGGCAGGGGAAGCGCTCGGCGAGCAGCTCCTGCACCCGCGGGATGTGGGTCGAGCCGCCCACCAGGATCACCAGGTCGATCTCCCCCGGGGTGAGCCGGGCCTCGGCCAGCGACCGGTCGACCTCCGCGAGGGTGCTTTCGAGCAACGGCTCGATCAGCTCCTCGAAGCTCTGCCGGCTCACCTCGATGTCGAGGTGGAGCTTGCCCAGCAGCGCCTCCTCGATCACCCGGGCGAAGGGGCGGGAGGAGAGGTCGATCTTCGCCCGCTCGGCGGCGTCCTCCAGCCGTGCGGAGAGGCGCAGATCCTCCGGCAGCGCCTTGCCCGTCTTCTCCCGGAGCAGCCCGGCCAGGTGCTCCGCCAGGAGACGGTCGAAGTCGTCGCCGCCCAGCTGGTTGTTGCCGCAGCTCGCCCGCACCTCGTTGATGCCGCCGCCGATCTCCACCACCGACACGTCGAACGTGCCGCCTCCGAGGTCGTAGACCAGAATGCGCTGGGTGTCGGAGCTCGCGTGGCCCGCGGCAGGCGCGAGAGCCGGCTCATCGTTTTGGAGGGTCCGCACGGCCCGCGGCTCGATCTGGCGGGCCACCAGCCGGTCGTAGACGAGGGCGGCCGCCGTGGGCTCGTTCAAGATGCGGACCACTTCGAGGCCGGCCAGCTCTCCGGCCCGGATGGTGGCGCGGCGTTGGGCGTCGCCGAAATAGGCGGGCACGGTGATCACCGCGCGCTCGATGGGCTGGCCCAGGGCCGCCTCGCCCCTTTCCTTCAGATAGCGGAGGATCTCGGCCGAGACCTCCTCGGGCAGGAGCTCCCGGTCGCCCAGCGGCACCGGCGCCGCCTGGCCCATACGGCGCTTGATCGAGCGCACCGTCCAGGCCGGCTCAATCACCTGGCGATTGCGGGCCCGCCGTCCGACAAGGAAGCGGCCCGTGCTTTTTTCGAGGCTCACCACCGACGGCACGATGGGCTCGCCGTCGATGTCGATCACCCGCGGTTCTCCCGTCTCCATCACGGCGAGGCAGGAGTTGGTGGTCCCCAGGTCGATGCCGAAGATCTTCTGCGTCATGGTCTCCTCAGGTGTCCTCAGGTGTGAGATTGACAATCACCCGTGCGGGCCGCAGCACCCGTTCGCCCAGCCGGTAGCCGGGGAGGATCTCCTCGACCACCCAGCCGTCGGGGAGGTCCTGGCGATGCGCCACGCCACAGGCCTCGTGCCAACGGTCGTCGAACGGCAGATTGCAGGCGGGAATGGCTTCGAGCCCCATCGAGTGCTGGAGGTTGCGCACTCGGACCTGGAGAAGGGAGAGGCCTTCGTGCAGGGACCGGGGAGCGTCCTCCGGCTCCTCCGGATCGGCACCGGCCCCTTCCGCCAGGCGCAGGAGCTGAAGAAGCGCCTGGTCCAGCTCCAGGAGCACCCGCACCTGGGCGGAGCTGGGTCCGGGAGGCGGCAGCGGACGAGCTCTCTCGGGAGCCGCGGCGAGCCGCCCGACCGCCTCTTCCACCCGCGCCTGAAACAGCTCCTGGGCATGGCCCTGGCGGAGCACCGTCTTGCGCAGGAGGCCCAGCTCCTGGATCAGCGCATCGAGCCGCGCCGCTTTCTCTCCTTCAGCCATGTCCGCAAGGACCGCTGTTTCCATCCGAACTCCTGCCCGCCGAGTACGGCGTTATCGTTCGAAGGAAGTCTACGCCGGGGACCAACCGGGAAGCAAGGACCTCGAGGACACAAAGGACACCAAGGACACCGAGAGGCCGGAGCCTCTCCGTCGTTGTCGGCCTTGGTGTCCTCGAGGTCCTTGGGTCCTACGGCAGCGGGCTGGGCACCGGAACCGGTGCTGCCGCTGCGGCCTTCCCTTCGACGAACGCCGAGCGGAGCATCGAAAGAGCCGCATAGAGAACGACGAAGACGACCAGCCAGAGCATCACGGTGAGGGGCAGCGACTTCACGATGAAGGCGGCGAGGAGGACGGCGGGGACTCCGCCGAGCGTGAGGCCGATCGTCGTGCGCAGGCTGTAACGCTCGCTCTGGATGAATTTGACGCTCCCCACCGGCATGAGGAACGCGCAGGAGCCCATCATGATCGGGAACGCGGCCAGCGGGGTCATGCCGAGCAGGCTGACCAGGATCATGCACGGGCCATAGAGCCCGACGCCGACTTCCATCAGGGCGCCGAGAGCAAAGTTGCCGGCGAAACCTGCCACGAGCTTCCAGCCGGCGAGCCCATCCGCGTTGCCGACCGGCGGGGCCAGCTGGAAGATCTTGAACAGGAAGAGCGTGGCCGCCACCAGGAGCGCCAGGCCCATGCCGATCTGGATCTTGCGGCGCGACGCCCGGGCCACGAACCCGGCCCCGAACCAGGAGCCCAGGACGGCCGCCAGGATCATCAGCACGAGGGTGGTCAGGTCGACCTTGACGATCGCGATGAAGATGTACGCCTGGGCGACGGTCGCGAGCGTGTGCCCCACGTTGAGCGTGCCCGGAATCTTCTCGTCGGGGACCAGGTTGCGCAGCTTGAGAGCGGCCGTGGTAGGCGCGAACGAGCCGATCCCGAGCGTGTCGAAGAAGCAGGTGACGAAGCCGAGAATCACCTCGAAAGCCGTGGGCACCGTCTGCTGGCCGCTCCGGTCGCCGAGGCGGCGGGCGCGCACCACGGCAGCCGCGAGAACCGTCACATAGAGGGCGCCGATGACCCCCAGCACCACGAAGAGGGCGAGCTTCACGGGCGTATTCTACACGGATCCCGGCCTCGAAGCCGCGCTCTGCCAGGTGACCGGCGATCCGGCGCGGGTGCTCGTCCGCCCGCTCGACCGCGCCGCCTACGCGAGCGACGCGAGCGTCTACCGGCTCGTCCCGCGGGCCGTGGTCCAGCCGAAATCCGAGACCGAGGTGCGCGCGCTCTTCGCGCTCTCCCAGGAGCGGGGCGTCCCGATGACGTTCCGCACCGCCGGCTCCAGCCTCTCGGGCCAGGCGGTCACCGACGGTATCCTGGTCGATCTCTCGAAGCACTGGCCGCGCATCGAGGTGCTCGACGGCGGCGCCCGGGTGCGGGTCCAGCCCGGAGTCATCGGCGGACACGTCAACGCCATCCTGCGGCGCCACGGCCGGCGGATCGGTCCGGACCCCGCCTCGATCGACACCTGCATGATGGGCGGCATCCTCGCCAACAATTCGAGCGGGATGTGCTGCGGGGTGCGCGAGAACGCCTACCAGACCCTCGACGCGCTCCGCTTCATCCTGCCCAACGGGCTGACGATCGATACGTCCGATCCGGAAGCCGGAGACCACCTGCGCGATGCGGCCCCGGACGTCGCCGCGGGCCTCCTCGCGCTCAAGCGGCGCATCGAGGACGATCCGCGGCTCGTCGAGCGCATCCGCCACAAGTACCGGATCAAGAACACCGTCGGCTATTCGCTCAACGCCTTCGTCGATCACGACAGCCCCGAGCAGATCCTGGCGCACCTGCTGATCGGCTCGGAAGGGACGCTCGCCTTCATCTCGGAAGCCGTGCTGCAGACCCTCCCCGAATACCGCTTCCAGCGCACCGGCCTCCTGCTCTTCCCCACCGCTGCCGCGGCCTTCTCCGCGGTCGCCCCTCTGGAGAGGTCGGGAGCGCGCGCCATCGAATACATGGACAACGCCTGCCTGCAGACGGCGAGGAAGCACGACCTCTTGGATCTGGGCCCGGGAGATCTCGACCCGGGCGTGACGGCCCTCCTCGTCGAATACCAGTGCACCACGGAGGACGAGCTCGCCGCCTTCCGCGCGGCCGAGGACGCGGTGCTGCGCCCCCTCGACCTGCTCGTGCCGGCACGGTTCACCGAAGATCCGGCCGAGCGCGGTGCGCTGTGGAAGCTACGCAAGGGGCTCATCCCGATCGTCGGCTCGACCAAGCGTTCGGGCGAGGCAGTCCTCATCGAGGACGTCGCCTTCCCGCTGCCGCAGCTGCCGCAGGCCACCGCCGAGCTCCAGGAGCTCTTTGCGCACCATGGTTATGACAATGCGATCCTCTTCGGCCACGCCAAGGACGGCAACCTGCACTTCGTGCTGACCCAGTCGTTCAACGATCCGGAGGCCGTCGCCCGGTTCGATCGATTCATGATCGATCTCTCCGCTCTCGTCGTCCGCCGGGACGGTTCGCTCAAAGCCGAGCACGGCACCGGCCGCAACGTAGCGCCCTTCGTCGAGGCGGAGTGGGGAAAAGAGGCGTTCGCGATCATGCGCGAGGTCAAGACCCTCCTCGATCCGAAAGGTTTTCTCAATCCCGGCGTGGTGCTCAACCCCGATCCGCGCGCTCACGTCACTCATTTGAAGAGCCTGCCGACCGTCGATCCGGAGGTGGACCGCTGCATCGAGTGCGGCTTCTGCGAGCCCGCCTGCCCGAGCCGGCGCCTGACGCTCACACCCCGCCAGCGCATCGCCGTCCGCCGCGAGATGGTGCGGCAGGAGGCGCAGGGCGGAGGTGACGTCCTGCTCTCGCTCCGCCGCGACTACCAGTACGCGGGGATCGACACGTGCGCCGGAGACAGCATGTGCTCGACCGCCTGTCCGGTGAAGATCGACACCGGCCGTCTGATGAAACGCCTGCGCAGCGAAAGGCACGATCCCAAAGCCCGCCGCACCGCGCGCTGGCTCGCGCGCCATCTTCTGATGATCGAAAGGCTGACCCGGCTGGGAGTTCGCGCCGGCCATCTCACCGAGCGCCTCGCGGGAGTCGGAGCGGTCCAGGCCCTCACGCGCACGGCGCAGCGGCTGTCCGGAGCCCGGCTGCCCGCATGGAGCTCCGCGATTCCGCGGGTGCCGCGCGCTCTCTCCTCTACAGAGCGTGAAGGGGTTGAGGCCGTCTACGTGCCGGCCTGCCTGAGCCGCATCCTGGGCCAGCCGCGCAGTGAAGAATCATCCCTGTCTGAGGTCCTCCTGACGTTGGCCGATCGGGCCGGTGTGCGGCTGTGGAGGCCGCCGGGTTGCGAGGGGCAGTGCTGCGGCCTGCCATTCGGCTCCAAAGGGTTCCCCGAGGCGCACAGGGAAGCGCTCGAAAACCTTGTCGATCGCCTGTGGGACTGGAGCGATCAGGGGAGACTGCCGGTGGTGATCGACGCGTCCTCGTGCCTGCACTCGATCGAGACCTCCGGCGCGCTCCTCGGTGAGGAGGCGAGGGAGCGCCTGAAGTCGCTCCGCCTGCTGGACGCCATGCGCTTCACCCACGACACCCTGCTGCCCCGGCTCGACCTCCGCCGCCAGGATCTCCGTGTCGTCCTCCACCCGACCTGCGCCGCGCGCCATCTCGGGCTCGAAGGCGACATGCGCCGCATCGCCGAGCGCTGCGCCTCCGGGGTGGACATCCCTGTGCGCCTCGGCTGCTGCGCGATGGCAGGCGACCGCGGTCTGCTCTTCCCCGAGCTCACCGCCTCCGCCGTGGCCCCGGAAGCCGCAGAGGTGAAGGCAGGGCATTACGATCGCCACTGCTCGAACAACCTGACCTGCGAGATCGGAATGACGCAGGCGACCGGGCTGCCGTACGTTTCGCTGCTCTACTTGGTGGAGGAGGCTTCGCGGCCCATGAATCCGACCACTGCGGAGCTGCCCGGAAAACCGCGGCGGGCCGGCAGTACAAGGGTGTAGACTCATGCCATGAGCCGAGCCGCCCTCACCCTCCACTTCCAGAACGAGGAAACGCTCCGAAACCTCGAGCGGGTCGCAGAGGAGCTTGGGATCTCCACAGACGAGTTGGCCGAAGCCGCCATCGAACGCGAGCTCGCAGCAGTCGGAGCCGGCCTCGAAGGCAGGCTCGCCCGAGCTCTGGGCAAGTTGAGGGCCTATACTCCGGCGGACCTCGATCGAGATATCAGAGAATTTGCTCGCAGTGACGTCGAGCTCGAGGATCCCCTCCAGGCGCAGCGCGTGGAATCGCCAGACGCGTACGGCATAGGAGCTCTGTTTGGCCATTCCGTGGAACGAGGATGACCCTCGCGACGCAGCAGTCATCACTCAGAACCTCGCGCACGTCCTCCGCCAGATTTCCTCGGAAGCTCGCCGCAGACGGTCGCCGACCGTTTCGATGGTCCAGGACTGGCATCGCAGGATCTACAAAGGCGTGAGTCTTCCTGTTCCCTACTATGCAGGAGAGGTGCGAGATAGCGACACCCGATTTCCCGAGCTCTACGGCTATGAGGTGAAGGTCGGTCGGCAACGGGGAGTGGACTCGAAGCTTGTACCCCTCCAACTTGCCGGATTCGAGGCAGCCATGGAGAAGGCGGTCGCCGTCCTGGATCCGGTGATTTCGGCGGGCCGCAGTCCAGATGATGCGGCACAGCTTCGGTCGGTGCTCACCCTCTGTGCGTATGCCCATGGCGAATGGGTCCGCATCCATCCGTTCGCTAATGGGAACGGGCGGACGGCCAGGCTCTGGGCGAACTGGTGTGTCCTTCGCTACGGCGTACCACCGTTTGTGAGGCTCAAGCCCAGGCCAGAGGGAAATCTTTACGCCACCGCCTCGGCGCTCTCGATGCGAGGCGACCATGAGGCGATGGTTGCAGTGCTCGCCGACATGCTGGACCGACACCTCGGAGAAGAGTGAGAACCTCGCCTGCAAGGGGGCCGCGAGGCTGTGCAGACCTGCCGGTTCAAGCGGCCATGTCTGAAAATCACGGTGTTGGTGGGGCAATTCCGGTCCTGGGTGCCGCGCAAAGCACTCCAGCAAAGATACTTAGAAGCGGCAGATGGATGGAGCTTGGCACGGCCGCACGACCTGGGGCCGCACAGGGGTCTCACGGGGAGGGCGGAACGGGGGCAGAGGCGCAGGCGTTGAGAGGCCAGGGGGACGACGGGGACGGAGGCGCCGGCCGGCGGACGTCAGAGGACAGGAAGCGTTCGACTGGCCGGCTGTCTTTTTTGGAGGTTCGGAGGGCGGGAGGAGTTATGCAAATGCAGGGCACTAAAGCTCTTGCTCCGCGGCCCACTCAAGCGTCGCCCTGATATCAGACTGCCTGTAGTAATCTTCGGGTCCGTTCGGCTCGAATACTCCTTCAGCTATCGCTCTGTCAAAATGGAGACGTGCGTGCTCATAGCCTGGTATATGCAAGCGCTTTATCATGACAAGGACTTCCTCTTTGGGAAGTTCCTCAGTCGCCAGATATTCGAGCAGCATCATGAGGCCGTCGGGACCTAGGAACTGCTCAAGGTGCATGTCGGCGATGATAGCTCTATCGTGTCGATACTCCTCTTGTTCGTTATATTGACAGTTGCCCTTCGGTGCAAGCGGAGTCGCTTGACTCTGATGCACAAGACGCAAACCACGATGGCGACGTCGCCCACTTTCATCACGAGGGCCGACAAGCCACTCGACCCAACCGTCCCTAGGTTCGTTGATGAATTCTCCGCAGGTGTCACAGATCCAGGTTTTAGTCTCGTGCATACTAGATGCCGTCCTCTCTACTTACGTTCATCATAGACCTGTCATCACGCCGGGGCTGAAACTAAGGCCGGTGTTGTGAAGCCGCAGGATCAAGTCCCCCTGCCGCCGCTTCTCTCTCTCAGTCAAGCTCCTGTACGATGCCATCCAGCTCTGTCTCAAGTGCCGCGAGCTTGGTCCGCGCCCGCTGTTCATCCCCTGTCGGCATGTTCACGAAGGGAGCCGCCGCGCTAATCCTCGCAGCAGCCACCAGGATTCTAGACTGCCTGCGGACTGCTTCTGTCTGGTCGGACATGTGTCGCAGCATGCGAGCAGTCGAGCGCGCGTACCAGACCGTGACCCCGACAAGCACGATGACCGCGCCTGTGTTGAGAACGGCACAAACAGCGTTGATTGCCGTCAGGGTTTTCGGCGTCCATAGGCGGATCATACCAGCGGGGCGCGGCCCGGCAAGGTGGGGGGGCCGGCAGGAGCCCTGCCCAAAAATGAAGGCCGGCCCCTCTCGGAAGGCGGCCCCCTGGAGTCAGACCGTCTCGCGGCGGTGCCGTTCAACGATCCCGGCCGGATCTCCCCGGATCATGACCGGCGCAAGCCGTTGACCGCTGCGAAGGAGAGCCCGGGCCATCGCGATCCCCGGGCCGGTGATCTGCTTCGGGTCCGTGGCGCTCCAGGCGACATCCAGCGGCGCAAGCTCCTCCGCCAGGACCTTGCAGTCGATCTGCCGGGAGTAGGTGCAGAGGAAGCCGCCGGAGGGCACCAGGACGAGAGAGAACAGTATAGGTTCAGGATAGGTTCCAGGATAGGTTCCACCTAAAAGAGCAGAACTCGCTAAAGAGTCTGAAGCCCTAAGTGCCTCGTCCCGGCTCGGCAGGCGTTCTCGCGCTCTCCGGGTGACGTTGACGCCTTCCGCCACGCGATCCGGCGGGCCTCACGTGGCCAAGTTCCTTGCCGTAGCCGCCCGCGAGGCACACCTCGACCACCGACCGGGGAATGCCGGTCCAATCGGAAACCATCTCGAGCCCGTGTTCTCGGAATGGGCTCAGGCCGGGACGAACGGCAGATGGGGCGGGAAGCTGCCGGGCGGAAAGGCGGCGTTCCGGTCTCCGTTCCGGAGCTTTTCCGCCGCTTCCCGGTAGGCGGCCACGAACCAGCCGTACGCGGCCCAGAGCTCTTGCCGGATCTTCCGCGTCACGGCGTGGACAAAGGGAGCCGGCGAGCGATCCAGGGTCTCGGGCCGGGTCTCAGGGTTCTGCGCCAGGATCTTCTCCGCGCCGAGAGGCTCCACTCCCTTCTTCGCCCGCTCCGCCGCGGCAGTCGCCTCGATCTGGCCAACCAGACCGGCCACACGGGCGCGGTAGGCTTCCGGCGTCAGGTGGTTCCAGCAGGGGAGTTGGCTCAGGACCACCGTCTGCCGGATCTCGATCTGGCCTGGCTTTGGAGCTTGCCGGCGCAGCCGCAGGTTGCGGGCCAGAGTCCGGTCGTACCAGATCCCCTCGACCGGTTCTCCGGTGAGCAGGGTATGGGCACTGTGGACTCCCGGCCAATCTTCGACCCGCGCCACGAGATTTTCCTTGACTCCCTGCGCGAGGTTGTAGGTCAGCCGGTCGACCTGGGCAGCTTCTTCGTCACTGACCAGAATGGCCTGGTAACGGCGCGCCCAGATCCTGTCAGTCCAGCCGGTCAGGTGGCCCACCTCGCGCGCCAGGTTACCGTTGAAGTACCCCATAAAGAGAGCGAGTTCCCGGGCGTTCTGAACCCAGAGGAGGAGGTGCATGTGCGATGAGAGGAAGCTAAAGCTCACGATCTCAATGGGATAGTGGTGTTGGGCACGTCCGAGGACGCCGAGGATGATGTCGTTGAGCTGCTGGGAAGGACGCAGGAGAAGGCGTCCCTGGATGGTGCGGCAGGTGACCTCGACGAGGGCCCCGCCTTCGGGCACGTAGCGCAGATGGCGACTCATGCCCATTACCAGTCGGAAAATGGAAGGCGATTCTTTCACTCGCGGTCGAAATTTCCTCCAAGTCTCCGTATTTCAGGTGAGCTTCAACTAGCCACGGGCCCCTGGCAGGCACTTGGGCGGTCCATTCGGAGATGAGCTGTTTAGCGAACCTTGGTTTTTTGGCTGGAACCTGGTGGTCGGCGCCATGGCGGGCGACCGCGGCCTCCTCTTCCCCGAACTCACCGCCTCTGCGGTAGCTCCCGAAGCCGCCGAAGTCCACGCCGGGCACTACGACCGGCAGTATTCGAACAACCTGACCTGCGAGATCGGCATGACGCAGGCGACGGGGTTGCCGTACGTGTCGCTGCTTTACCTGGTGGAAGAAGCGTCGCGGCCATAATTCCGCGAGCGTTTCGGCCGATCCAGGACACGGGAGCGTTCTCCTCCTGTCCGTGAGGCTCATCCTATGGGTGGGAACGGTCATCCCGAAGCTCGGGACGCTCGTTCCTACCCCTGGGATCGCCTGTGCCGGGGATCGGGATGCTCGTTCCTACCCCTGGGATCGCTCATCCCGAAGCTCGGGACGCTCGTTCCTACCCCTGGGATCGCCTGTGCCGGGGGGCGGGATGCTCGTTTCTACCCCTGGGATCGCTCATGCCAAGGCTCGGGATGCTCGTTTCTACCCCTGGGATCGCTCATGCCAAGGCTCGGGATGCTCATTCCTACCCCTGGGATCGCCCGTGCCGGGGATCGGGAAGCTCGTTCCCACCCCTGGGATTGGTCGTGCCGAGGGTCGGGATGGCTCTTCCCTGGGCAGGGAGTGGTCGTCCTGAAGGTCAGAAGACTCTTCCCGACGCCGGGAAGCTCATCCCGAGGAGCGCGGTTTCTGATCTATTATTGCGACAACTTGAGCGGGATGGCTGGCAAACTTGTCCGCACCGGGGCTCCACGCGAAGCGGAGGCCCGGCGTACGATGGGGGCCGTCAGACTGGCTGGCGGTCTTTTGGGGTGGTTTGGGGAGCGGGAACAGGGACGGGTATGGAGGCCCGGTTCTTTGGCCATTTGATGGCGAACGTGGTCGGGCTGACCCAAGGACCGCGCGAGGTGCTGTCCTGACGGCGAGGGAGGAGAAAGCCTTCCTCACTTCGCGTCCTGCATCTCCTGGAGCTCGCGGCGCTCCTGCTCCAGCCGGTTCACGGCGTCGATCTTCTCCTGCTCGGTGCCGGTCATGTTCTGGATTTCCTGGGCGTGGCGCTCGATCTCGGCCGCTTTCTCCTCGATCTTGCGCGTGCGCTCCGCCTCGCTCTGGGACGACGTGGTCTTTGTGCCGGAGGTCCCGCTGCTCGACGGCATCTGGCAACCCCAGGAGACCGCCGCCAGGACGAGGAACAGGGCCAACCACGAGGCGTACCGTGTGCGACGCTTGTCCATCGCAATCTCCTTCCAGGTATAGGTGCCGATCGACCTGGGCGTAGAGTAGCACACCGGCCCTGGACCTCTCGCGGATCTCAACCTTTCGCCTTCCACGGTGTCTCACTCTTCCAACGGAGCTCTCTCAGACGAGACCTTCCGACCCGAGAGGAGGAACCCATGAAAAGCCGTGCGTGCGTACTCGTCCCCGTTCTCCTGGTCCTTTCGGTCCTGGCGACAGGCCCAGCCGCCTTCGGAGGGCAATTTACGGATCAGGTCCGTGCCCAGCTCCTGATTGCGGGGGTCGCCCTCCTCAATGGGGGATTCGAGCTCGTCGACCAGGACACCGGTCATCTCCACCTGAACCGCTATGAGGATCTCCGGATCAATCTCCGCGGCAATCGCAACTACATCTTCACCGGCGTCTGCGACCAGGATTGTGGGGACCTCGACCTGTACCTCTATGACGAGAACGACAACCTGATCGCCAAGGACGAGGAGCTGGACGATTACCCGATGGTCTCGGTGACGCCGGCATGGAACGGGGAGTTTGTCGTCAGGGTGCGCATGGCCCAGTGTACAAACCAACCCTGTTTCTACGGGCTCGGGACCTTCCGCAAGTAGCAATCCTCACTCCGCTTGCGGAGAGAGCTTCGAGAAAGGAGGAGGGAGGCTCCGGTGCTCGTGCCGGAGCAACCCCAAGAGGTCGTGGAGACGCGCGCGGTGCATGGGCGGATCTTAGCGAAAGTGCTCTATGGTTTCCGCTCATCGCAGCACAAGGGGAGGGTCTCATGCTATTTCGACGACGACGCCGGGGAGGCGACTCCAGAGGACAGCCTCGTGGTCTCCTACAAGGCCACCGACTACGAGGCCGGCGTGACCTTCGGCTGGAGGCTCCGGTAGACCGCCGTCTCCGGGTGATGCGTTCTCCAATCGAACCAGTCGTCGAGGAGGACGTAGAGCTGCGCCATCTTCTTCCCGGCGAGCGGGCCGCGGACGGCCTCGCCGGCGAAGCTCCACTCGCTGCCGGTCTCGGCATCGACCAGACGTGAGGGCGGACCGCCCGGCCGGGCGAAGAGCTGCAGCTCGCGCCCGTCGACGACGCGCTCGAACGCGCGGAGCGACCGGCCGTCGTCGGCGACGACCAGCACGACGGGCGTCCCCGCCAGGCTGTCCAGGACCGGGCTCTGCCGCCGGACTGCGGCCAGGGGGTAGGCCTTGGAGGAGCCGCGCAGGCTGATGCCGGCGATCACCTCGCGAGGAGCGAACGGATCGCCCGGCCTCGCCGGAGTCACCACCGGGAGCTTCTCGGTCTCCGCCTCCCAGTCTTTCGAGAACTCCCGCCAGGGCGCGCTGTCGTCCGGGCGCAGCACCCGGCCGCCGGGGTGCTCCTCCTTCCACAGATCGAAGGAGATCTCGTCGTGGAAGACGAGGTCCAGATGCCGGCCCTTCAAGGGACCGAAGAGGGCCTCTCCCGTCACCTGCTGCCACCAGGATCCCGTCTGCTCGTCCTGCATCAGGAAGTTCTGGTTGTTGATCCCCGTGAGGTGGAAGCCGAGCCTCCGCCCGTCGATCTCCGCTCTCCACACCAGACCGGTGTGACAGAGCGTTCAGTAGGTGACAGCCACCGGCACGCCGCCGACCACGTCCTGCACGATGTGGTGATAGGCGACCTGGCGGACCGGGTAGGCTGCGGCATCTCCGTTCAGGGTGACGGCCAGCACGGGCTCGCCGGTCTCGACCCAGCGGGCCTCGGCGGCCGGCGCGGACCGGGTGTGGGGCAACGGAGCGAACATCTTTTCGAATACGTTCTGGCGGGCGAGCCAGGCGGCGCCGAGGAGGGGAACGAACGCCAGGACGACCGCCGCCCGGCTCCACCATCGCGCCTGCGGCCACACCACGGCCGCGAGAGCCAGCGCGGCGACTACCGCGAGGACGGTTCCGAGGGGAGCCCAGCGGCGCAGAGCGTACGCCGCGGCGAGCCCCTCCGGCGTCTGCGGAGAGAACGGCCGGATGAGCCACATCGGGACCGCTACCAGGGCGAGGGCGAGGATGAGCAGAAGGAAGAGGCCGGCTCCGGCCAGGCGGCGCCGTCCGGGGTGGATCTCAGGCATCGGCAATCTCCTCTCGGGGAACCAGCACCATCTGGCGGAACAGCTCGTCCAGGGCGCGCTCCGGCTGCTCGCAGAGACCGGAGTGGACGGCCGAGACTTGAATCATCGTGCTGCGCGGAGAGACCAGCCAGTGAAAGCGCTCCCGGCGCGAGAGCCTGGCGATCGGGCCGGCGTCCGGGCTGCCGGCGCAGATCCTGGGGATCGCCTCCAGATGCTGGCGGACCAGCTCGACGTCGATGGCAGGCCAGAGCGCGCGCAGGCGCGCCTCGTCCAGCGTGACGCGCGCCTGGAGGAAGTCGCGCTCCAGGCAGAAGACGATCACCCCGGCATTGACGAGCTCCTCGCGCTCGACGCGCGGCACCACACGCAGGATGGCGTAATCAAATGAGCTGTTCGTGGGCAAGGAGTGCCTCCTCCAGGAACGCCGACGCCGCTTCGAGCCTGCCGGTCAGGAAGGTTCTGTATCCCTCGCGCCGCTCGGCCGCTGTGATCCCGGGCTCGGCGGCGAGCCAGTCGTCCGGGATCTGCGCGAGGATGCGCGCGAACAGCTCCTCGCCGAGCTTCGGGCGCAGGCGGCGATCGACCTCTTCGATGCGGTCCGCCCAGCGCAGGAGCACGTGGTCGCGAACGGCGGGAAAGCGGGAGCGGGCCGCCCCCTCGATGTTCCGCCATGCATGGTGGAAGTAGAGCGCCGCGCCATGATCGATGAAGTAGAGAGCCTTGTGCCAGCAGAGGAGGTTCGGGTTCTTCGCGGTGCGGTCGACGTTGGTGACGAAGGCGTCGAACCAGACCGCACTCGAGGCCAGCTCCGGCTCGGCGGAATCGCCCGCGGCGGCGTCGAACATGACCGATCCCGGCAGGTAGTCGAGGGCGAGGTTCACCCCGACGCTCGCGCGGAGCAGCTCGCGGATCTCCGGGTCCGGCTCGTTGCGGCCGAGCGCAGCGTCGACCTCCATCAACACCAGCTCGGGAACCTTGAGCCCGAGCTCCCGCCCGATCTCGCCGGCGATCAGCTCGGCCACCAGCGCCAGCGGACCCTGCCCCGCACCACGGAACTTGAGGACGTACAGGCCATCGTCGCTCGCTTCCACGATGGCGGGGAGAGAGCCGCCTTCGCGAAGGGGCGTCACATAGCGGGTGGCGTCAACGGTTCGGAGCATCGCTCCGCAAGCTAGCCTGCCGGGATTCCGCTGTCAATCGACCTCATGTACCCTAGCTAGGGGCGGTACCTCTTGATAAGGAGCGAGGTATGAAGCGTTCTCTCAGCTGGTTTGTCGCGGCGGCGATCGCCGCTCTTCCTCTGGCCGCTCAGGAGCGCCAGGACGAGATCCCGGTCATCAACGAATCGATCGACGTCAGGGTCGTCAACGTCGAGGCGGTGGTCACGGCCGCGTCGGGCGAGCGGGTGAACGGCCTGTCCGCGGCGGACTTCCGGTTGCTGGTGGATGGGCAGGAGGTGCCGGTCGAATACTTCGCGGAGGTCAAAGAGGGAACGGCGGTGGACCGGGCCGCAGGGCCGGCCGAGGCGCCCGCGGCTCCGGTCTCCGCGGGCGAGGAGGTGGGGCGGAGCTACCTCGTCTACGTCGACGACTCGTTCTCTCTGGCCAACAAGCGCAACGCCTTGCTGGAGAAGATCGAGCGCGACCTCGCCCTGCTCGAGCCGGAGGACCAGATGGCGGTTCTCGCGTTCGACAGCTCCCGCATCGACGTGCTGTGCGGCTGGACCCGAGACCGGGCGAAGCTCCGCGAAGCCCTCGAGCGTGCCCGTCAGCGCCGGGCCCAGGGCGGAACCCAGCTTTCCCATCAGCGGGCCCTGCAGGCCGATGTGGATTGGGTCGAGGTCAGCGCCGACAGCCTCGAGACCGGCGACTCCGATCGGGTGGGAGGCCCCAAGGTCCATGAGATGGATGCGATCCTCGGCGACCTCGGGAAGAGGATCAGCCCGGAGGCCCGCACCCAGCTGGGCAAGACCGCTCTCGCAGTGGCGGCCGCCTTGCGCGGATTCGAGACGCCGCCGGGCCGCAAGGTGATGCTGCTGCTGTCAGGCGCCTGGTCGTTGTCGGTGGCGCCGCAGCTCTATGGTCCCGTGGTGGAGGCCGCCAACCGGCTCGGCTACACGGTCTACCCGGTGGACGCCGCGCAATCGGACGCGACCGAGGTGACCGCGCTGGACAGTCTGGCGCGCGCCACCGGCGGCCGGGCCGTGGTCTCGGCGGACAACGCCGTCTTCCACGAGGTGGTCGAGGATTCGGGCACCTACTACTGGCTCGGCTTCACGCCCAGCTGGAAGGCCAACGACCAGACCCACCGGGTGACCGTGGAGGTGCGGCGGCGCGGGCTGGCGGTGCGGACGCGCGGCAGTTTTTCCGATCTGTCGCGCCGTACCGAAACCGCGATCAAGGCCGAGAGCGTGCTCCTCTTCGGCGGCACCCAGGAGGACCGGCGCCTCATCGTCCAGCTCGGTGAGAGCAAAAAGCGCGGCCACAACCTCGAGGTTCCCGTGACGCTCGGCGTCCCCATCGAGGCCCTCGCGCTGACGCCGCAGGGCAACGGCTACCTGGCGGAGGTCCCTCTCGCCGTCGCCGCGGAAGATGCGAGCGGCCGCCGGATCGATCTGCCGGCGTTGCGGCTGAAAGTCCTGGTCGCGGCGCTGCCGAAGGCGGGGACCTATGCCCGCTTCCAGACCGTCCTGCTCCTGCGCGATGCGGGGCACCGCCTGGTCTTCACCGTCGAGGACCCGGGGAGCGGGCATGCCCTCTGGAACGAAGCGGAGCTCGCGGCCCAGAAGTAACCCCACAACCGGCAAACGACCCGGAATCATGTGCGTTGACGCGCTCGCGAGGAAATCACTACGATGCGTACCGATGGCATCCGAGCGCAAACCGAAAGACGACGCCGGCGAAGCCCTCCGGTTGCATTTCGGCCGCGAGATCCAGCGCATTCGCAAGACGAGCAAGGTCTCTCAGGTGAAGTTGGCCGAAGAGGCCGGAACGGACCCCGGGAGCTTGGGCCGCCTGGAGCAGGGCAAGGCGCCGATCCGTGAGGATTTTCTCTTCGCGATCTGCCGCGCCCTGGAATACGACGCAGGCGATCTCGTCGGAAATGTCGTCGATGCCTTCGAGCAGGATCGAACAGTGGTCAGATCAGCCGATCCGGAAGATCCGCTCTTCCCGCTGATCCGGAAAGTCCGCGAGAAGCATGACGAGTGGCCCCGCTCGGACCGCGAGCTCCTGGATGCCTGCCGCGAGCTCCTTCGTTACCTGGCCTCCCGGCACTGAGCCGGCGGCGGAGCGACACCCCAAATCAGGCAAGACCGGAAGAGTGAGCTAGAATGGCTCTTCTCCGGCGGACAGGTTGGAATTCCGTTCCGCCGCTACGGGGGGCGATGGCTTGCTCCAGAGACGAATCGACTGCGGCCGTTTCCTGCTCCGTCCCTGGTGCCTGTCGGACAAGGCGGCTCTCGTACGCTACGCGAACAATCGCAACGTCTGGCGGAACCTGCGGGATCGGTTTCCGTACCCCTACACCGAGGCTGACGCCGATTCCTGGCTGGTCTATGCCGCGGGGGAGCCGCCTCCCGAGGGCCTCTATGCCATCGAGATCGCAGGGGAGGCGGCGGGTACCGTCTCTGTCGAGCGCGGCGTGGATATCGAGCACACCTCGGCCGAGCTGGGCTACTGGCTGGGCGAGCCTTTCTGGGGTCAGGGAATCATGACCGGAGCGGTGCGGGCCGTCACCATGGCCGCGTTGAGCGAGCCCGACCTGTTCCGGCTCCATGCGTCCGTGTTCGCGTGGAATCCGGCCTCCATGCGCGTGCTGGAAAAGGCGGGCTACCGGCGCGAGGGCGTTCTCGTACGGAGCAGCCTCAAGGATGGCGTGCTGCTCGATCGTGTGCTCTACGCGATCACCCGCGATCCCGGGCTCCCCTATACCCCCGCCGATTGATCGTGAGTGGTCAGTCCGCGGCGAGGAGGAGCTTGCCGACGACCTGCCGCGACTCCAGCAGCCGGTGGGCCTCGGCGGCCTCGGCCAGGGGCAGCACGCGGGAGATTGTGAGGCGGAGCTTTCCCTCCTCGACCTGGCGCAGGAGATCCTGCCGGACGGCGCGCCACGCTTCGGGGCGAATATCCTGGCGCAGACCGAAGGCGCTCACCTTGAGGGATCGGTCGTAGAGCCGGTCGGGATCGATCGGCGGGGGAAAGCCGCTGGAGTCTCCGTAGCACACGAGGTGGCCGTAATGCGCCAGGGCCGCCAGGCTCAGCTCCTGGGTCGCCCGCCCGAGGGAGTCGAGCACCACGTCCACTCCCTGGCCGTCGGTCGTGGCGAGCACCCGGTCCAGAAGGTCATCTCCGTAGAGCAGGGGCTCTCCGCCCAACGACCGTACAGCCTCGGCCTTCTGCTCGGTGGATACGGTCCCCAGCACTCGCGCCCCGGCGTTCCGGGCCAGCTGGAGCGCGAGCAGCCCGACGCCTCCCCCGGCGGCATGGAGGAGGACCGTCTGGCCTTCCCGGACTCCTGCCGCGACGTGGACGACTCCATAGGCCGTGAGCCCCTGGAGGGGAAGGGCTGCGCCCTGCTCGAAGCTCAGGCGGTCGCTCAGGAAGAAGAGGACGTCCTCCGAGACCACCGCGAATTCGGCGTAGGCGCCGCTCGCCTCCGGAGGCAGGAAGAACGCCACCCGCTTCCCGCACAGCACCGGATCGACGCCCTCTCCCACCTCCTCCACCACGCCCGCTCCCTCGCCTCCCGGAATCCAGGGGAGGGCCGGCCGCCGGTAGACCCCTCTCCGCCGTTCGGTATCCGCGAAGTTGACCCCGATTCTGTGGAGGCGGACGAGCACCTGGCCCGGACCGGGCGAGGGGCGGGGGACCTCCTGCACCTGCAGGACGCCGGGATCACCGAGGGATGTGGCAACGATGGCGCGCATGGCGGTCTCCAGGCGTTCCAGTCAGGCCCGCAGGAATCTCGCCAGGAGAATGTCCTCTAGATTCCGCCGGCTGTCGAAGACGCCCATGATGAAAACTGTGTCGGCGCTCACCCGATAAAGCATGCGGTATGGAGGGATGACCAACTCGCGGTAAATTGTGATCTCGAATCGTGCCAACTCAGGGACAACCCGGCCCCGGAGAGGCATGAGGTCCAGGGTCCTGGAGCGTTCCGCGATCGAATCGAAGATCCTTTGGGCGGCCATGGGAGCATCCTGCTCCACATAGTCGACAATCTGCTCAAGGTCGCGGATCGCAGTCTCTGTCCAGAGTACCTCGAAGTGGCGCGGGCTCACTCTGCCTTGATCCGTGAGCGGACCCGCTCGAGTGCCTGCTCCTGTGGCAAGACACGGCCCTCCTCGAGATCCTTCTCCCCCTGCGCGGCCAGCTGCAGCAGCATCGCTGCGTCGCGTAGACCCTCGTAGCTTTCGACATCGAGGAGCACGGCTTTGGCCTCTCCGTTCTGTGTGATGATCGTAGGACGCCGGGACTCGCTGACCTTCCTCAGGAGCTCCGCCGGCCGGGTCTTCATGTAGGTAACAGGCTTGATGTCTTCTTTTAGCCTCATTGGCTCCCTCCGTGGCACCTCACAAGGTACCACGTTTGGGGCCACTGCGGGAACTGGTGTAGACCCCCGGCGAGACGTCCTGCCCGGGCGAGATGGCCCCGTAGATCGGGAGGACGGAGGCCTTGGCCGCTGGTTGCCCGAGAAGACGAACGTGCCGCCTGTGCCTTCCCCTCAGATCTGCGTCGCGGCAGGATCGAGGTAGAGGTGGTAGGCCAGGAGCTCGATGCCGTTGGCCATCCGGCGTGGATGGAACGAGCCTTCCCGCCCGGTAGCCTTTGAAGCCCGCGGACGAGATCCCCGATCCGGGCCCGATAGGCCTCCTCCGATAGCCTCTCCGCTTCGGGCGACCGACGTCTCTCCGAGGCGGGCGCTGTTTTTCATCATCCGCCTCCTGCATAATGAGCGTCGATCCTGGAGCGGGAAGGCAGAGTCGAGATCCCGATGAGTCCCGACCGGATCTCCTTGGGAAGAAGGCGAGAAGCCCACCATGTGTAATCACATATACACTGCAGACTACTCCAAAGTGCCTCGCGCGATGGGACGCCAATGCCCCTATACAGCCCTCTCCGACCAGTTGGCCGACGCTCCGCCAAGTGTCGGTGCCCCGATAGGGCTTGAGCCGCTCATTCCACTCGATCCGACGGGCGCATGCCTGTTCCACAGCAAGGCAGTCGAGTGGAAGAAAGAGAACCATTTCCGGGCACGCTTTCTTCGGCTGCTGAGCCTTCTGGACCTGCAAGAGAATGGGCCGGGCTATTATGATTTCGCGGAGTTTATCTTCGTCGCAGACGAGGGTGGCGAGAAGACCCCTGCATCTGTCGGATCTTGTCTTCAGAAAAAGACCGATCTTTCTGGGGGCTTCGTTCCTCGATGCCGTCGACTTCACAGGCGTCAACTTCCAAAATGGCGCCAACTTCGAAGGAGCCACCTTTCACGGCAACCTGATCTTTCATCGGACTCGCCTTCACGGCGCGGACTTTTCACGCTCACTCTTCAAGGGTGAGACCTGGTTTCAGCAGGCCGCCTTTGGCTATGCGCTCTTTTCGAATGCCCGATTCGCTGGCCCGAAGGCCAGATTCGAGGAATCCTCCTTCGATGGCATTACTGACTTCTCGAACGCTGCGTTCGAGTTGGATGACGATGAGGCTGTTGTTCGTTTTCAGGACATTCAGTTCAAAGACTTTCTCGATTTCGAGGGCGCCGCTTTCAACAATCAGGTGAGCTTCGACAACGTGTCGTTCGGCGGAACTACGGAGTTTATCGACACGACTTTTAAACTTGTCAAATCGACCGTCAGATACCGTAGCGCTGCCGTCGAGTTCAACCAGATCGAAGTCATGGAGGGCGCGAATCTGACCTTCAAGAGCACGAGCGCCTCCAAGAGGCTCTTCAATCATGACGTTTCGTTCAGCTTCAAGAGTGACCCGCAAGGCACCGTTCGTTTCGAGAACGTCAACTTTAACGAGATCGCTCCTGCATCTCGAAAGAGGCTCACGGACCTGGCCAGATCTGGGAAAGTCGAAATCGGCCCCGGCTGCATCAAGTACCGATTCCAGACGGAGGTGAGATCCATAGCGACCCATGAAGGCCACGCGCCGCTGATCTTGGAGATCGCAGGTACTTTTGCGAACTACTTCACGGCAAGAAACGGCATCGCCCTGGGCCTCGAAGTGGTCGAGAGAACCTCTACGCACGTGATGTTTTTTTATTTCACTGATGAGGACATTGGAGAAGCAGAGTTCCTCGAACGGTTGAAGCGTACTGAGCAGGATTTGTGGAACCTCCTGGCCGTCAGTCCCGACGTGTTCCGCCTGCTCGATGGGAGTGTGTTGGACGAGTCCTCGACAAGCCCGAAGACCGCGATCATCAATGCCGTAGACGGTGTCTCCGCTCTCATTGGAACGTTCTTTCGGGTAGGGATCAGAATAGCGGTTGGAAGGTGGAGCGAGGCCGACACCAGGTCGCTCCTGGAGGCGATCCGGTTCAACCCAGACGACATCGAGGCACGCGCGGCGAGTCTCCACAAGGTGATCCTCGGCCGATACACGGGGCGCAACCTCGTGGGGATCAGTTACTCTCAGAACGAAGGGCTCCCTGCGATCAACCCGGTCGGCGGGCTCCTGACAGGATACGCCGGAGCTGCCGATGGCGGGGCGCAACCGTCAAAGGTGACCATTCTCTTTCTGGGCGCGAACGGTGCGTTTGCCCCGCTTCAGCTGGAGGAGGAAGTCAGCAAGATTCAAATGAATCTGAAGATGGCGAGGGAGCGCGAGAATTTGGTTTTTCGACAGGAGTGGGCAGTCACCATCGACTCTCTTATGCAGTCTATTCTGGACGAATCACCCGCCATGATCCACTTTTCGGGTCACGGGGAAGAATCCGGGATCATTTTGCAGGACCCGTATGGCAACCCAGCGCCCGTGTCAACGGAGGCACTGGGGAGCTTGTTCAGGCTGTTCAAGGACACGATTTCCTGCGTCGTCCTCAACTCGTGCTTTTCCGAGCATCAGGCAATCGCGATCAGGGCGCATATTCCCTATGTCATCGGGGTTCGCTCTGCAATTCCGGACTCCGCAGCCATTGCCTTTTCCACCGGCTTCTACAAGGGAATCGGGGCGGGCCGGGGTGTGCCCTTTGCCTTTGAGCTGGGCAAGGTGGCGATGGAGCTCTGGGGTGTCGCAGGTGAGGACTCGGCGGTCCTCCTCTGATGAACAGGGAAAAGGTAACACATTGGGGACCGTATCTTTTCGCCGGGCGGTCTCGCCTGACAGGAGTAGCCGATCATGCGTGAGCCCCTTCTCGCCGTCCTCGCCGACGTCCATGGCAACGTCTGGGCGCTGGAGGCCGTGCTCGCCGACATCCGGCGGCGCGGCGCTGACGAGCTGTTCGACCTGGGAGACATCCTCTACGGTCCTCTCGATCCCGCTGGAACGGCAGAGCTCCATCGCTCGGCTGGAATCATGGCGATCCGGGGAAACATGGACCGGATTCTCGGAGAGCCTCTTCCCGAGCCTCCGAGTCCGCCGATGGCCTTCGTCCACGAGAGCCTCGCGCCACACCACCTCGCCTGGGCAGCCGGTCTGCCGGTGCGGCTGGACCGGGAGGATCTCCGCTTCTGCCACGGTACGCCGGAGCGCGACGAGGTCTACCTGCTGGAGGCGGTGAGCGAGATGGGGGTTGCGCTCAAGCCGGAGGCCGAGATTGCGGCTCTGCTGGGGCCCGATCCGGCGCCGGTCACGTTCTGCGGCCACTCCCATGTGCCCCGCGTCGTCGCCGTGGGCAGCCGGCTGGTGGTCAATCCGGGGAGCGTCGGCCTGCCGGCCTACGATGGGGACTTGCCCTGGCCGCACGTCATGGAGTCCGGAAGCCCTCACGCGCGCTATGCTCTGCTCACCCGGGAATCGGAGGGCTGGCAGATCGAGCAGGTGCTCGTTCCCTACCCCTGGAAGGAAGCCGCCGCGCAGGCCCGCCGCAACGGCCGGCCGGATTGGGCGGAGTGGATCGAAACCGGGAGGGCGCGACTGCCATGCTGAAAAAAGTCATTAAAATCGACATGAAAAGAAGGATGTCGATCGATTTCCCCCGCCGCACGGTCCTGGGCTTTCTCGAGATCTCGCACCTGTTCGACGAGCGCGATCGCCGGGAGCTGGAGACCTTCGTCGAGTTCGTTTTCGACAATCCCGACTGTCTCCGCCGTTCGAATCTTGCCGGCCATCTCACGGCCTCGGCTTTCGTGATCGATCGAGAGCGGAAACATCTCTTGCTGATCCATCACAAGGCTCTGGGCCGCTGGCTCCAGCCCGGCGGGCATGCGGACGGCGATCCGGACCTCATGGATGTGGCGCGCTGGGAAGTCTTCGAAGAGACGGGCCTCCGGGACCTCGTTCCCGTCCTGCACGGACCTTTCGATCTCGACATCCATTCCATTCCGGAGCGCAAGGGCGTTCCGGAGCATCTGCACTACGACGTTCGCTTCCTCTTCGAGGCCGACGGCAGCTTCGTTCCCAAGGGGAATGACCGGGAGGTGCACCGGGCCGCCTGGGTCCCGCTGTCCGATCTCACCACTCTGGGAGTTGATGAGTCCGTGCTGCGGCCCGCCCGGCGGATCGCACTCTTGAGGGAGGAGAAATGAAAAACGTTTTTCGTGTCGCGGTTGGAGCCCTCGCGGGGCTCGGACTGTTGATCGGCTTGGGCCTCTCGGCGCAAGGCCAGAAGGAGAAGGTCGTGACGAATCATGTGAGCGGACCCTTCGAGGTCAAGCTGAACCCTCTGCCGGCGTACGACACCACCGAAGGCTCGAACCTCGCCAGAATGTCGATCGACAAGACGTACCACGGCGATCTCGAAGGAACCGGCAAAGGCGAGATGCTGAGCGCCTCCACCAGCGTCCAGGGCTCGGCGGGTTACGTGGCGATCGAGCGGGTCAGCGGAACGCTGCGCGGCCGCAAGGGCACCTTCATCCTGCAGCACAGCGGCACCATGACGCGCGGCACACCGCAGCTGGCGATCACCGTCGTGCCCGATTCCGGCACCGGCCAGCTGGCGGGCCTGACGGGAAAGATGATGATCAACATCGCCGGCGGAAAGCACTCCTACGACCTCGAGTACACGCTCCCCGAAGCGCCTTGATCAGAGCGGCACGAGCTCGCGCAGCGCCTGCTCGATCCGCCGCCGGAGAGCCGGGCCGGGGTCCTCGAAGAGGATGCCGACCCCGAAGTCGCTGCGCCAGCGCACCGTGCCGCGCACCTGCAGCAAGGCCAGCTTCTCCAGGGTTCCCAGCGTGAAGCTCAGCTCCTTGCCGAGCGTCCAGTCCGCGGGAACGCGGGAGAGGCAGGCCCCTTCATTCGACAGGTCGATGAGCCGGACGCGGAGGCTCTCGCCGCGCGGGCCGAGCGTGATCCAGACGTCTCTGTCCACCCAGATCCGCGGCTCGCGGCGGCTCGACGGAGCGAGCATGGCCCGCACGCGGGCGCTCCGGCGGCGGACCCCGAGTGTGCGCAGATAGTTCTCGACCGCGGAATGATCGCGGAAGAGCTCCCGCAGAGGCTCCGCGGGGATACGGACGAGAGTGGTGGGCCCGAGGGCGCGGGCCGTCAGGACGCGCGGGGCGTCGTCCAGGACCTCCGCCTCGCCGAACACCTCCCCCGGCCCCAGGTCGACCAGCCGGTCGATCGCCTGGCCGGGGATCTCCGTCCGGAGTTGGACGCCTCCCGTCGAGATCACCCAGAGGCCGTCGCAGCGGTCGCCCCGCCGGAAAATGATTTGATTGGAAGAGAAGCTCTTCTCTTCGGCCTGTGCCGCGAGAAGCGCGAGCCGATCCGGCCGCACGCCGGCGAACACGGCGAAGGATGTCAATTGGACGGCGGGCAAGATCGCCTCAATCCACCCGCAGCACCGCCAGGAACGCTTCCTGGGGGATGTCGACGCGGCCGACGCGCTTCATCCGCTTCTTGCCTTCCTTCTGCTTTTCGATCAGCTTGCGCTTGCGCGTGATGTCGCCGCCGTAGCACTTGGCGATCACGTTTTTGCTGATCGGGCGGATGGTCTCGCGCGCGATGATCCGCGAGCCCAGAGCCGCCTGGAGGACGACCTCGAAGAGCTGCCGCGGGATCAGCTCCTTCATCTTCTCCACCAGCACCTTGCCCCGCTGGTACGCCTTGTCGCGGTGGACGATCAGCGACAGAGCGTCCACCGGCTCGCCGTTGACCAGGATGTCCAGCTTCACCAGATCGCTCTGCCGGTAGTCGCCCATCTGGTAGTCGAACGAGGCGTAGCCGCGCGAGATCGATTTGAGACGGTCGTAGAAGTCGTAGATCACCTCGGCGAGCGGGAAATCGTATTCGATGAGCACCCGGTCGGTGGTCAGGAACTGGAGGCTCTTCTGCGTGCCCCGCCGCTCTTCGGCGAGCGCCAGGATGCCTCCGACGTATTCGGAGCGCGAGATGATCGTCGAGGAGATGTACGGCTCCTCCAGGTGATCGATCCGCCCGGGATCGGGGAGCTTCGAGGGGCTCTCCACCTCGTGCATCTTGCCGTCCGTCGTGTAGGCGATGTAGCGCACGCCCGGGGCCGTGGTGATCAGGTCGAGGTCGAACTCCCGCTCCAGCCGCGCCTGGATGATCTCCATGTGGAGGAGCCCGAGGAAGCCGCAGCGGAACCCGAACCCCAGAGCGCTCGAGCTCTCCGGCTCGAAGGTGAACGAGGCGTCGTTCAGGCGCAGCTTATCGACGGCGTCCCGCAGGCCCTCGTAGTCGTCGGCGCTCACCGGATAGAGGCCGGCGAAGACCACCGGCTTGACCTCCTGGAAGCCGGGATAGGGTGTCTCGGTCGGCCGGTCGGCGTGGGTGACCGTGTCGCCGATCTGCGCCTGGATCAAGTCCTTGATGCCGGCGTAGAAGAAGCCCACCTCCCCCGCGGCCAGGTGCTCCACCGGCCCCGGCTTCGGAGTGAAGATCCCGAGCTCGGCCGCCGTGTACGTCCGCCGGGACGACATGAAGAGGATCTTCTCGCCGGCGCGCAGGGTGCCGTCGACGATCCGCACCATGCCGACCACTCCCCGGTAGGGGTCGTACCAGGAGTCGAACAGCAGGGCCTTCAAGGGGGCGTCCGGATCCCCCTGGGGCGGCGGCACGTCGCGCACCACCCGCTCGAGGACCTCCTCGACGCCGATGCCGGCCTTGGCGGAGGCGAGGACCGCGTCGTGGGCGTCGATCCCCACGACCGTCTCGATCTGCTCCCGCACCCGCTCGGGATCGGCGGCCGGCAGGTCGATCTTGTTGAGGACCGGGATGATCGCCAGGTTGTTGTTGATCGCCAGATAGGCATTGGCCAGGGTCTGCGCCTCCACCCCTTGCGAGGCGTCGACCACCAGGATGGCTCCTTCGCAGGCGGCGAGGCTGCGCGACACCTCGTAGGAGAAATCGACGTGGCCCGGGGTATCGATCAGGTTGAGCTGCCAGGTCTCCCCGTCCTTGGACCGGTAATAGAGCCGCACGGCGCGCGCCTTGATGGTGATGCCCCGCTCGCGCTCGAGATCCATGTCGTCGAGCACCTGGTCGACCATGTCGCGGGCGGAGACCGCGTTGGTGAGCTGGAGGATGCGGTCCGCCAGCGTCGACTTGCCGTGGTCGATGTGGGCGATGATCGAGAAGTTGCGGATGCGCTCGTGCGGTTTCATGCCGTGGGTACTCTACCAGCCACCCCGGCCGGTCGTGGTAACCTCCCGCAACCTATGAAACGAACGTTCCTGAGCCTCCTGTCCCTCCTCTGCCTCCTGGCCGCTCCCGTCTCCTCCAAGGCGGCGCGGCATCACCTCGAAGAGTGCCCCGGCGACACCCCCGGCAGCTTCGAGACGCTGCCCCAGCCCGAGCCTCCGGCGGCCGAGCCGGCTCCTCCCGCGAGCGCGGCCGGGGAGGAGAAAGCGGAGGGCAAGAAGGAGGAGAAGTGGGACGTCAACAATCCGCCCGGCCCGCGGTCGGACGTCCCGATCGACGTGGACGAAGGGACCTGGATGGCGGTCGACGTCAGCCCGGACGGCAAGGAGATCGCCTTCGACCTCCTGGGCGACATCTACGCCGTGCCGTTCGCGGGAGGCGAGGCGCGCGCCCTCACCCACTCGATCGCCTTCGAGGTCCAGCCGCGCTACAGCCCCGACGGCAAGCACATCGCCTTCACCAGCGACCAGGGGGGCGGCGACAACATCTGGGTGATGGACCGCGACGGCCAGAACCCCCGGCAGGTCACCAAGGAGAGCTTCCGTCTCCTGAACAGCCCGGCCTGGACTCCCGATGGGGAATATATCGCCGCGCGGAAGCACTACACCGCGACCCGCTCGCTGGGCGCCGGCGAGATCTGGCTCTACCACCGGAGCGGCGGCGACGGCCTGCAGATGGTCAAGAAGGCCAACGACCAGAAGGACCTCGGCGAGCCCGCCTTCTCCCCCGACGGTCGCTACCTCTATTACAGCCAGGACGTCACGCCCGGCGCGGTCTTCGAGTACAGCAAGGACCCGAACAGCGAGATCTACGTGATCCAGCGGCTCGACCGCCAGAGCGGCGACACCGAGCGCTACGTCACCGGCCCGGGCGGCTCGATCCGGCCCACCCCCTCGCCCGACGGCAAGCGCATCGCCTTCCTCCGCCAGGTGCGCGCCAAGACCGTCCTCTATCTGATGGACGTCGCGAGCGGCGAGGAGTGGCCGGTCTACGATGGGCTCGACCGCGACATGCAGGTCACCTGGGCCGTCCACGGGGTCTATCCCGGCATGGCCTGGACCCCCGACTCCAAGTCGGTCGTCTTCTGGGCCGGCGGCAAGATCCGCCGCCTGGACGCGGCCAGCCGCCAGGTCGCGGACATCCCCTTCCATGTGAAGTCGAGCCGCACGGTGACCGCGGCCGTGCGCTTCCCCGTGGACGTGGCCCCCGACACGTTCGACACCAGGATGCTGCGCTGGGTCCAGAACTCGCCGGGCGGCGACCGGGTCCTCTACCAGGCCCTCGGCCACATCTGGATCAAGGACCTGCCGAACGGCGCGCCGCGGCGCCTCACCAAACAGGACGACCACTTCGAGCTCTATCCGTCCTTCTCCCGCGACGGCCGCTCCGTGGTCTACACCACCTGGGACGACCAGAAGCTCGGCACCGTCCGCGTGGCGCCGGCCGCGGGCGGCGAGGGGAAGGTTGTGGTGAGCCGGCCCGGCCACTACGTCGAGCCGGTCTTCACGCCCGACGGCAAGCAGATCGTCTACCGCCGGATCGAAGGGGGAGACCTGATCACCCCGGCGTTCTCCAACGATCCGGGGGTCTACCGCGTGCCGGCGGCCGGCGGCGGCAAGCCGCCTTCGAACACGAATGAGCCGGTGCTGATCACCAAGGATGGAGAAATCCCCCACTTCGGCGCCGCGAGCGACCGCGTGTTCCTGGGCCGCTCCGCGGACGACAAGACCGAGCTCGTCTCCCTGGACTTGAACGGCGGCGACGAGCGGGTCCACCTGAAGAGCGACTGGGCGAGCGAGTTCCGGGTCTCGCCGGACGGCCGCTGGGTCGCCTTCATCGAGCGTTTCCAGGTCTATGTGGCGCCTTTCGTCGCGACCGGCCAGGCCGTCGAGATCGGTCCGAAGACGACCGCGATCCCGATCCGGCAGGTCACCCGCGACGCCGGCTCGTGGCTGCACTGGTCGGGCGACTCCAGGACCCTCCACTGGTCGCTCGGTCCGGAGCTCTACAGCCTGGACCTCAAAAACGCCTTCACCTTCCTCGAAGGCTCCCCGGAGAAGCTCCCCGATCCGCCGGCGCACGGAACCCCCATCGGGTTCCAGGCGAAAGCCGACGTGCCCACGGGCACGGTCGCCGTGGTCGGAGCGCGGATCATCCCCATGAAGGGGGACGAGATGATCGAGGACGGCACGGTGGTCGTCGAGGGCAATCACATCCGCGCCGTGGGCCCGCGCGCCTCGACGCCGGTACCGGCCGGAGCCTACGTGATCGACGGCAAGGGCAAGACGGTCCTCCCCGGGATCATCGACGTGCACTGGCACGGCTCCTACGGCGACGACGAGATCATCCCGCAGCAGAACTGGGACTTGGACGCCACCCTGGCCTTCGGAGTCACCACGACCCACAACCCGTCCAGCCAGACCACCACGACCTTCGCGGCGGCCGAGATGGCGCGCGCCGGGCTCATCCGGGCGCCGCGCCTCTTCTCCACCGGCACGATCCTCTACGGCGCGACCACGGCCTTCACGGCGTCCATCGACAGCCTGGAGGACGCGCGCACCCACCTGCGCCGCATGCAGGCGGTGGGTGCGTTCAGCGTCAAGAGCTACAACCAGCCGCGCCGGGAGCAGCGCCAGCAGATCATCGCCGCCGCCCGCGAGCTCGGCATGATGGTCGTCCCCGAAGGCGGCTCCATCTTCGACACCAACATGACCATGGTCGTGGACGGCCACACCGGCGTCGAGCACTCGCTCCCGGTCGGCCGCATCTACGACGACGTGCGCCAGCTCTGGAAGGGCACCGAGGTCGGTTTCACGCCGACGCTGATCGTCGGCTACGGCACCATCTTCGGGGAGAACTACTGGTACACCCACACCAAGGTCTGGGAGAACCAGCGGCTGCTCAACTTCGTCCCGCGCGAGATCATCGACGAGGACTCGCGACGGCGGACCCAGGTGCCGGACGAGGAGTGGGGCCACATCCTGGACGCCCGGATCGCCGCCGATCTCCAGGATCTGGGAGTGAGCGTGCAGCTCGGGGCGCACGGGCAGCGCGAAGGCCTGGGCGCCCACTGGGAGATGTGGATGTTCGTGCAGGGCGGCATGACGCCCTTCGAGGCGCTGCGCGCCGCCACCCTCGACGGCGCCCGCTACCTCGGCATGGACCGCGACCTCGGCTCGCTCGAGCCCGGCAAGCTGGCCGACCTCCTCGTCCTCGACGCGAACCCGCTGGAGGACATCCGCAACACCGAGTCGATCCGCTGGGTGATCGCCAACGGCCGCGTCTTCGACTCCCACACGCTCGACGAGACCGGCAACCACCCGCACAAGCACCAGCCGCTCTACTGGCAGCTCGAGCCGGGGGCGTTCGCGGCGTTGGCGAAGCCGTGAGACCTCACCCCCCCGGCCCCCCTCTCCCATCGCACACCCATCCCCCGGGAGAGGGGGGAGCTTGCATACGAGAGGTCGGTCGCCAAGTGTTCGTCTTGGGTGGTGGCGCCCCTCTCCCGGTTGGGGGGTGTGCGATGGGAGAGGGGACGGGGGTGAGGTCTTGAGCGCCAAGAAGATCCTGCTGGTGGACGACGCAGGCACCATGCTCCTTCTGGAGCAGATGGTCCTCCACAGTCCGGGCTCTCAGATCCTCATGGCCAAGGACGGCGAGGCCGGGGTCCGGGCGGCTCTCTCCCACCGGCCCGACCTGATCCTCCTGGGAACCGACCTGCCCAGGATGGACGCTTCCGAGGTCTGCCGGCAGCTGCGCGCCCACGAAACGACCCGCGAGATCCCGGTCGTCCTCTTGATCCCCCGCGGCGAGGACGAAAACGTCGAAGAGGGCTTCCCTTTCGGCGCCAACGGCTCCATCATCAAGCCGATCGACCATATCGAGCTGCTGTCCAAGGTCAGGAATTTTCTGGGCGACTGAGGGACGCAGGAGGAGCTGGAACATGGCCATCAAGAAAGAGGGCGAGGGGCAAGGCAGCTACGTCTTCAAAGTCCGCGAAGACACGCGGCGCTACGTCCAGGATCTGCTGAATGAAAACGAGAAGCTCCGCCGCCTGGTGGCATCTCTGGAGAGCGACAAGAGCCGCGTGCTCGGCGAGAAGCTCACGCTCCAGGAGAAGATGCTCTCGCTTCGCGAGGAGCTCGACCGCATCTATCACGAGCAGAGCGATCTGCGCCGCCAGCTCGCCGAGGTGGAGGCTGCGAACCAGCACTTCTCCCACCAATACTTCTCGGTCGAGCAGCAGAACAACAACCTGGCCAACCTGTACGTCGCCAGCTATCAGATTCACAGCACCCTGGACCGTGGCGAGGTGCTCTCGACCATCCAGGAGATCGTCGTCAACCTGATCGGCTCCGAGGAGCTGGCGATCTATGAGATGGACGACGACGGCGCCGACCTGCGCCTGGTCGGCTCGTTCGGCATCGACCCGGTGGCCTACGCGACGGTGCCGCTCGGCTCCGGAATCATCGGCAAGACCGCGATGAGCGGCGAGATCTATCTTCCCGGCAAGGGGATGGACCTGGCGCGGACGCCGCGCGAAGCGAACCTCACCGTCTGCGTTCCCCTGAAGCTGAGCGGCCGGGTCTTCGGCTCCCTCGCGCTCTTCCGCCTCCTGCCCCAGAAGAACGGGCTCGAGGCCATCGACTACGAGCTGTTCGACCTCCTCGCCGCGCACGCCGCGACCGCGCTGTATCTGTCGAAGCTGCACGGCGAGAAGGTGGGGGTGGGGCGGGCCTCCCTCACCCCCTAACTCCCCCTAACTCATAATGGGGAGCGCTGCGCTTCAGGGCGGTGGAGCGCCCTCCTCGCATAGACTCAGGGGCATGCCCGCCCGCCCCGACCTCCCTCCCGTCAAGCTCTATCTCCTCGACCTCCAGGACCGCATCTGCGCGGCGATCGAAGCGGAGGACGGCGCCGGCCGGTTCCTGGAGGACTCGTGGGAGCGGCCGGAGGGTGGCGGCGGGCGCTCGCGGGTGCTGAGCGAGGGGGCGGTGCTCGAACAGGCGGGGGTCGGCTTTTCCCATGTCCACGGGTCGGGCCTGCCGCCGTCGGCTACCGCCCAACGCCCCGAGCTCGCCGGCCGCAGCTTCGAGGCGCTCGGCGTATCCCTCGTCTTCCACCCACACAACCCCTACGTGCCGACCACCCATATGAACGTCCGCTTCTTCCTGGCGGAGAAACCGGGGGCGGAGCCGGTGTGGTGGTTCGGCGGCGGGTTCGACCTCACACCCTACTACGGGTTCGAGGAGGACGCGGTCCACTGGCACCGCACGGCCCGGGCGGCGTGCGAGCCATTCGGCGCGGAGGCCTATCCCCGGTTCAAAAAGTGGTGCGACGAGTACTTCTACCTGAAGCACCGCGGCGAGCCGCGCGGCATCGGCGGGGTGTTCTTCGACGATTTGAACGAGTGGGGGTTCGAGCGCTCCTTCGAGCTCCTGCGGAGCGTCGGCGACCACTTCCTCCCCGCCTACCTGCCGATCCTCCGCCGCCGCAGGGACACGCCGTATGGCGAGCGCGAGCGCGACTTCCAGCTCTACCGCCGCGGCCGCTACGTGGAGTTCAACCTGGTCTGGGACCGCGGCACCCTCTTCGGTCTCCAGTCCGGCGGCCGGACCGAGTCGATCCTCATGTCCCTTCCCCCGCTCGTCCGCTGGCGCTACAACTGGCAGCCCGAGCCGGGCACGCCCGAGGCGCGGCTCTACGAAGAGTTCCTCCGGCCGCGGGATTGGGCGGAGGGGTGATGTCAGGGGATCAGCAGGAGAGAGCCGTCAGACGGACAGATCGGCCGGTAATGTTTTTCGTTGAATGTCAGGACGTGGTCCGCCCTCGATTTCTCCGCGGCGCGAACGATGAGAGCGTCGTAGATGATTCCTCCCACAAGCCCCATTCCCGAGACCTTCTGAATCGCTGAGCCATAGTCGTTGACTGACAGCTCGATCACCTGAGCGGATTCTACGTTATACTGAATTAGCCTCCAGGCTTGAGCTGGAGAGATTCGGGGGCGGGTCGGGATGTTGGTGAAGGCCGAGTACATCTCAGCCAGACTGTGGGCACAGACGAAGAACTCGATATCGCCGCTGTGAGCTCTCTTCAACCAAGGAAGTGCTCGGAGATGGTGGGAGTGTTCTTTCAGGGCTGCCGCAACGAGGACGGAGGTATCGAACAAAACTCTCAATCCAGGCCCGCCACTTTCCGGGCGCGCTCCTCCCGATCTTGTTGAATGACGAGGTCGGGATCTCCTTCCAACGCTCCCGTGAATATGAGGACTCCTTCCTCCACGACCAGAGCCTCCTCGTCGAGAACAGGTGTCAGGACGAGTTGGTTCTCCTTCTCCTCGATTTTGAGGACGGCACCAGGGTTCAGCCCCAAATCATCCCGCATCTGCTTGGGGATAAGGATTCTGCCGAGGTCATCGAGAGTAGCGTTCATAGTTCCCCCTACAGACACCATTCTACACAAGGTTGCAGCGGTCACACAGAGTCACTCTCCACCTCCTCCACCGCCACCTCCCGCCCTTCCAGCTCCAGCTCCTCCTGATGCACAAAATCCAGCGCCTGGAGGGCGCGGTGGATCTCGAAGATACCCGGAGGTGTGCCAGAAAATGTGCCGTGGCAACGGTAGACGTAGTCATGCGCGGGGCTGTAGAGCTCGACCCCCTTGGCCGACGGATCGACGTCCTCCTCTTCCTCGCACCTCTCCAGGACGACTCCGGGCGGGAGCGGCGCGTGCAGGGCCTGCTTGATCTTCGCGGCCACCTCTGGGGAGTAGGCCTTGGCCTCGAATGCGAAACGGCCCTTCGTGATCTCGCGCACCCGCTCCAGGCTGATCTCGGGCTTCCCCTGGATCGCCCGCACCAGCGGCCCCATCTGCGTGCCCGGCACGAAGAGCAGATGGTGCGTTCTGGCGCCGAGGAGCTCGCGGATGCGGTCCGGAAACGAGCCGGCGTGCAACTCGAGCTCATCGCCCCAGAACGGGCGCCCCCCCTCGGTGGCGACCCCCGGGAGGAGCTCCCGGATGTCCTCTTCCTTCCCCTCGATCACCATCTCGTACCACGCGCTCATGAGCCGCTCCTAGAAGAAGACCCAGGTCGCCACCAGGAAGACCGGGACCAGGACGAGAAGAGAGTACTTCATGTACCCGAAGAACGACGGCATCTCGAGCCCTGACTCCTCCGCGATCGCTCGGACCATGAAGTTGGGCGCATTCCCGATGTAGGTGTTGGCTCCCATGAACACCGCGCCGGTGGCGACCGCCTTGAGATAGAGGTTGTAGTCCGCGATGAGCCGCAGGATCGCCTCGCGCTCCGGTAAACCGGGATACAGCCGTCCCAGCGCCGTGGAGAGGAAGGTCAGATAGGTCGGCGCATTGTCCAGGAAGGACGACAGGAGGCCGGTGGCCCAGAAGAACTCGGCCGGCGACCGCACCAGGTGGATCAGGCCGGCGAGAGCGCCCTGCTCTCCCGCCTCGAGGATCGCCAGCGGCGGAATGATCGTGGCGAAGATCGCGGCGAAGAGGACCGCCACTTCCTTGATCGGCCCCCAGGAGTATCCGTTCTCTTGCCGGATCGACCGCGGCGTGGCGAGCCAGGAAGCGGCCAGCAGAGCCAGGAGGAAGGCATCGCGTACCAGGTTCTGGATCCCCTGATGGACGCCCAGGATCGTCACCTCGCCCGGTTGCCAGATTCCGGAGGCGATCACGGCCAGGAGGACTCCGGTCAGGAACAGGAGGTTGATCCCGCCGTCGATGCGCAGCCGCTCACCGCCGGGCGGCGCCGTGCGCACCTCCGGGCTCTCCCGCCGCCAGAGCCAGCTGTCGAGCGTCATGTAGATCCCGAGCACCAGGGCGGCCACCAGCAGGAGCTCATCGCCGAGGGAGAAGGTCCAGAAGAACGGGACGCCGTGCAGGAAGCCCAGAAAGAGGGGCGGATCGCCGAGAGGCGTCAGCGCGCCTCCGATGTTGGCGACCAGGAAGATGAAGAAGACCACGGTGTGCGCGCGGTGCCGGCGGCCGGCGTTGGCGCGCAGCAGGGGGCGGATGAGCAGCATGGCGGCGCCGGTCGTGCCGATCCAGGAGGCGAGGAAGGTCCCGATCAGCAGGATCGTGCCGTTGACCAGCGGCGAGCCGCGGAACGAGCCCCGGACGTAGATGCCGCCCCCGATGGTGAACAGGGCCGCCAGCAGGATGATGAACGGGACGTAGTCCAGCAGGGCCACGTGCAGGATCTCGTGGACCGCCTCTCCGCCGTAGACCCAGACGAACGGAATGCACAGGACGAGCCCCCAGGCCAGCGCCACCTTCGGATAGTGGTGGTGCCAGAAGCGCGGCGCGAGCAGGGGGAAGAGGGCGATCGAGAGCAGGACGCCCACGAAAGGCAGAGCGCTCCACGCCGGAAGCACGGTGCCGAGGTTGAGGGAGGCAGGGACAGGCATCGGCGGCATTCTATCGGCAGGCCGGGAACGGGGGACGCGGTATCATCCTCGGCCGGACGTGAACGGCCAATCTCTTTCGAGCGTCGAGATCCTGGAGATCACCAAGCGCTTCGGCGAGGTGACCGCCGTGGACGCGGTGTCGCTGGACATCCGGCGAGGGGAGCTCTTCGCGCTCCTCGGTCCGAGCGGGTGCGGCAAGACGACCCTGCTGCGCATGATCGGCGGCCTCGAGGTGCCCTCGGCCGGAACGATCCGCATCGGCGGGGTCGACGTGACGCGCGTCCCGCCGCACCGCCGGCCGGCGCACATGGTCTTCCAGCAGTACGCCCTCTTCCCGCACCTCACGGTGGCGGAGAACGTGGCCTTCGGGCTGCGCTACAAGGCGGACGTGCCGCGGGCAACGCATGCCGGGAAGGTGGCCGAGGCGCTCTCCCTGGTCCGCCTGACGGGCCTGGAGAAGCGGCTTCCCCATCAGCTCAGCGGTGGCCAGCGCCAGCGGGTGGCCCTGGCCCGCGCCCTCGTCCTGGAGCCGCAGGTCCTGCTCCTCGACGAGCCCCTGGCCGCCCTCGACCCGCAGCTGCGCGAGGAGGTCCAGGTCGAGCTCAAGCACCTCCAGCGCACCCTCGGGATCACCTTCCTGTTCGTGACGCACGACCGCGAGGAGGCCCTCGGGCTGAGCGACCGGGTGGCGGTGATGCGCCAGGGAAAGGTGGAGCAGGTGGGGACGCCCGCCGAGGTCTTCGAGCGGCCGGCCACCCGCTTCGCGGCCGAGTTCCTGGGCGCGGCGAACTTCTTCACGGCGGAGGACGGCGCCAGCTTCCTGGTGCGCCCCGAGAAGCTGCGGCTGCGCGCCGGGCTTACCGAAGATCCCTGGATGGCCGCAGTCCCGGTCACCGTGGAGGAGCGCATCTATCAGGGGGTGGGGACGACCTGGATCGTACGCGGTCTTGCAGGGGAGCGCTTCGTGGTCTGGGAGCAGAACACCGCGTCGGTGTTCGACGAGCCTCCCGTCCTCCACCCCGGCGGCTCCGCCTTCCTCTCCTGGAATCCTCGGCATGCGGTGTGGATAAAAGAGGAGGAGCGGGAGTGAGCGCCCGCCCGGACCGGCGCGCCTGGGCACTCCTGCTGCCGACCTGGCTGGTGTTGGGGATCTTCTTCCTCGCTCCGCTCGCCTTGACGCTCGTCTTGAGCTTCCGGCAGCGCGGGGTCTACGGCGGCCTGGAGCCGGTCCGGGACCTGGGCGGCTACATCACTTCCGGAGCCTTCCTCGGCAACTACGCCCGCTCCTACCTCGGCATCGGCTGGCGCTCGCTCTGGATGGCTCTGCTGACCACCGTGCTCACTCTGGCGATCGGCTATCCCGTGGCCTACGCCCTGGCCCTCTGCGTGCCGCCGCGGCGCAAGGACCTCCTCCTCGGTCTCGTGATCGTCCCGTTCTGGACGAGCTTCCTCATCCGCACCTATGCCTGGATGTTCCTCCTGCGCACCGAGGGGCTGGTCAACCACGTCCTCCTCGGGGCCGGGCTGGTGGACCGCCCGCTGGAGATCCTCTACAACCAGCTCGCGGTGATGATCGGCCTGGTCTACGGCGAGCGGCCATTCATGATCCTCCCCCTCTACGCCTCGCTCGAGAAGCTGGACCGCACGCTCCTCGAAGCCGCGGCGGACCTCGGGGCCGGCCGCGCCTCGGCGTTCTGGCGGGTGACGGTCCCGCTGACCGCGCCCGGCATCGCGGCCGGGATCGTCCTGGTCTTCATCCCCAGCCTGGGGCAGTTCGTGGTCTCGGACCTCCTGGGCGGCGCCCGCAGCATGCTCCTCGGCAACCTGATCCAGAACCAGTTCGCGGTGGCCCGCAACCACCCCTTCGGCGCGGCCCTGGCCTTCGAGCTGATGGCGGCCGTCCTCCTGCTGCTCCTCGCCTACGCCCTCTACATCAAGAGGAAGGGGGAGGAGGTTCGGCTGTGAGCCGGCGACTCCTCTCTGCGTACACGGCGCTGGTCTATCTGTTCCTCTGGGGACCGATCGTCGTGCTCGCCGTGTTCTCCTTCAACGCCGGGCGGCAGACCGCGGTCTGGCGGGGGCTCACCCTGGACTGGTACCGCCGTCTGCTGGCCAACGACGCGCTCCAGGCCTCGGTCCGCAACAGTCTGACGGCGGCGGCGCTCACCACCGTGATCGCCACGGCGATCGGCACCCTGGCGGCCCTGGCGCTCCGGCGGGCCAGGTTTCCCGGCCGCGGCGCGACCCTGGCCCTGCTCTTCCTGCCGATGGTGATTCCGGAGGTCGTGCTCGGCGCGGCCCTCCTCACCTTCTTCGGGACGATCGGGCTCCGCCTGTCCCTGGTCACCGTGGTGATCGCGCACGTGGTCTTCAGCGTCTCGTACGTGGCCCTGGTGGTGCAGGCGCGCCTGGCCGGGCTCGATCCGGCGCTGGAGGAGGCGGCCCGCGACCTCGGGGCCGGTCCGTTCGAGACCTTCCGGCGGGTGACCCTGCCGCTGGCGGTCCCCGGAATCGCGGCGAGCGCCCTGCTGGTCTTCACGCTGTCGATCGACGACTATGTGGTCACCTCGTTCGTGGCGGGGGTCGGCGCCACGACCCTGCCGCTCCACGTCTACTCCATGCTGCGGGTGGGCGTCACGCCCGAGGTGAACGCGGTGTCGACCCTGCTGCTGGCCGGAACGATCGTCCTGATCGTGGCGGCCCAGCGGCTCCTGCGCAGCTCTTCTCCTGGAGGACACGAATGAAACGCTGGATGCCGATCGGGCTGCTCGCAATGCTCGTCCTCGCCGGCTGCAAACCGCAGGAGCGCCAGCTCAACATCTACATCTGGACCAACTACCTGCCCCAGGACGTGGTGGCCGACTTCGAGAAGCGCACCGGGATCGAGACGCGGGTCGACACCTACGATTCGAACGAGACGATCCTGGCCAAGCTGCAGTCCGGAGTGGCGGACTACGACCTCGTCGTCCCCTCGGACTACATGCTGAAGGTGATGATCCCGCAGAAGCTCCTGCGCGAGATCGACCGCGCCCGCTTGGAAGGCTTCGCGAATCTGGATCCCCAGCTCCTCGACCAGAAGCTCGATCCCGGCAACCGGTACTCCATCCCCTATCTCTGGGGCACGACCGGCATCGGCTACGACACGACCAAGGTCGCGGCGCCGATCGACAGCTGGGGGGCGCTGTTCGATCCGCGCTATTCCGGTCGCATCCTGATGCTCGACGACGTGCGTGAGGCGTTCGGCGCAGCCTTGAAGCTGATGGGGCGGTCGATCAACGAGACCGATCCGGCGGTCCTCCGGCAGGCGGCGGAGAAGCTCGAGCAGCAGAAGAAGCTGGTCCGCACCTACAACAGCTCCGACTTCGCCAACCTGCTGGCCGCCGGAGACGTGGACGTCGCCCAGGGGTGGAACGGCGAGATGGCCGAAGCGGTCGAAGCGAGCCAGGGCCGGCTGGCGTACGTCGTTCCCAAGGAGGGCGGGACGCTGTGGATCGACAGCCTGGCGATCCCGGCGACGGCGCAGAACGTGGATGCGGCCTACGAATTCCTGCGCTTCGTGCTGGAGCCGGAAATCGCCGCGCGCATCGTCGACAAGGTCCACTACGCCGGCGCCAACCGGGCGGCGCTCCCGAAGATCGATCCGGCGATCCGCAACAATCCTGCGATCTACCCGCCGCAGGAGGTCCTGAACCGCTGCGAGCTCATCGAGGACCTGGGGGCGACGACGCAGCTCCTCGACAAGCTGTGGACGGAGATCAAAGCGGACTGAGCAGCAACACCTCGCACGCCGCCCCCGCCTCGGCCGGCGCCGCGCCGGCGCGCGCCCGCACCAGGGCGTTGCCGTGCGCGTAGGCCGCCAGGTCGTGGGATCCCTTCGGCGGGAAAGGTGTCACCTGGAGGACCCCGTCGCGGGCTTCCGCCGCGGCGGCGATGAAGCGATCGCGCGGACCGGCACCGGGGAGCGGACGGGCCAGCACACCGGCCACGGCGCCACTCCACCAGCCGTCCTCGATCCCCATCAGCCGGCGCAGGGCCGGGCGGACGAACAGCCAGAAGCTCACCATGACCGACCCGGGGTTGCCCGGCAGGCCGAAGACGAGCCCTCCGGGATGGGTCGCGAAGACGAACGGCTTGCCGGGCTGGATCGCCACCGCCTCGAGGTGGATCGTGCAGCCGAGCTCCCCGAGGACCCCTTCGACGAAGTCGAACTCCCCCATCGAGACACCGCCGCAGAGGAGGAAGACGTCGGAACGGAGCCCCCGCTCCACCCGCTCGCGGAGGACGTCCACCCGGTCCGGCGCGATCCCCAGCGACTCGAAGCGGAGGCCGAGCGCATCTCCGGCGGCGAGCAGGAAGTCGGTGTGCGAATCGCGCAGCTGCCCCGGCGCAGGATCCCGGTCCGGCGGCACGACCTCGTCGCCGGTGGTGAGGACCGCCACGGAGGGCGCGCGGTGGACCGGCACCTCCGCGTGGCCGTGGGTGGCGAGCAGGGAGAGGGAGCCCGGGCTGAGCACCGCTCCGGCCGGCAGGAGCGGATCGCCGGCGCGGAGGATCTCGCCGCGGAGGCGGATGTGGTCGCCCGGACCGGCCTCGGCCTGGAAGACGACCGCGTCGCGCCCGCCGTCCGTGGCCTCCACCGGAATGACCCGGTCCGCGCCGCGCGGCACGGGGGCGCCGGTCATGATCCGGGCCACGGCAGGTGGGGCGAGCTCATGGCCCGGCGGGTCTCCCGCTGCAATGGTGGCCGTCACGGATCGGCGCTCGCCGGCGTGGACCGGTCCGGCCGCGGCATAGCCGTCCATGGCCGAGACGTCGGCCGCCGGGACGTCCACGCGGGCGGCGAGGGGGCGGGCCAGCACCCGGCCGCGGGCGTTCCGGCGGGCGACCGATTCCTCGGGGAGGCGAGAGCAGCGCGCTGCGATGCGGGACCAGGCTTCATCGGGGTGGAGCATGCTGAATGATATACTCCCCCGGAATTCTCCATCAGGGATCAGAGACGACAGTTTTCTCCGGGGACGGAGGCTTCACCGTGGCAACCGTCGAGAACACCTTCCAATACCGTGGCGATCTCGCGCAGACCGCTCTGCCGGAGATCCTCAACACGATCGACCGGTTCCAGGTGCCTGGCGTCATCGAGGCCACCCGCGAGGGGATGGTCAAGAAGGTCTTCATCAAGGAAGGAAACGTCGTCCACGCCTCGTCGTCCGACCGCGAGGACAGCCTCGGCCGCTATCTCCAGCGGGCCGGCATCCTCTCGGAGGAGGTCTTCGCCGAGACCATGGCCGAGCGCGAGAAGACCAACAAGCGCTACGGCCATCTCCTCATCGAGCGGGGCGTCCTCTCGCCCGGCGAGATCTATCGCGCCATCCGCCAGCAGATCGAAGCCGTCGTCTGGAGCCTGTTCTACTGGCAGGACGGCGGAGTCATCTTCAGCATCGGCGACTTCCGGGAGTCGGACGCGATCAAGATCCAGCTCCCCATGCGGCAGGTGATCCTCCAGGGCATCAAGCGGGCTCCCAACGCCAAGGCCCTGGTCGCCCGGCTCGGACGGAAAGAGACGGTGTTCGAGCCTTGTTATCGGATGGAGGACCTGATCGAGCTCGCGCTCGATGCCGAGGAGTACCGGCTGCTCCGTCTGGTCGACGGGCGGCGGACGCTCTTCGAGATCTGTACCCAGGGGCCTCACGGAGCCGGCGAGAACGGGAAGGCGATGTACGCGTTCCAGGTCCTTCAGATCGTCCGCCCCGCGGCGGTCGCTGCCGAGCGGGAGCGTCCGCGCGAGGAGCTGGGTGCCGGCGCGATCAAGATCCGTCTCAAGACCACGGGCGACAAATACAGGTAGGGAGCCGAAGATGCCGATCTACGAATACGAATGCCGGAGCTGCGGCAAGCGGACGGAGCTGCTGCAGCGCATGGCGGATCCGCCGCTCGCCATCTGCCCCGAGTGCGGCGGCGAGGTCAAGAAGCTGTTCTCCGCCCCCGCGGTGCAGTTCAAGGGGAGCGGCTGGTACGTGACCGACTACGCCGGGAAGGGCAAGGACCCGGCCAAGACGTCGGAGTCGAAGGGCGAATCCAAGGCGGAGTCCAAGCCCGAGTCCAAGTCAGAGTCCAAGAGCGAGAGCAAGTCCGAGTCCAAGAGCGAGAGCAAGGCGCCGGCCGCGAAAGGCGGCGAGTAGACGCTCCGCCGGCCCCCTCCGTAGACATCCCGCAGAGACGAGCTTTTCGGGGGCGAGGGTTGAAATACCCTCGCTCCCACCCCTGTTCTTTCCCGTGTCGGTCCTCAGGACCTTCTCCGAACGTGCCTGCTCGTCCGTGCCGGTTTCACTTCCGTGCACCGAAGGAGAATGATGAAGTCTGTAGCTCTTTCGCTGTCCCTTTGTCTCCTCTGCCTCCTCCCCCTGCTCGCTCTGCCGGCCGGGGCCACCACATTCCAGATGGTCACCGATTCCGCCCTGACCGACCAGGCCCGGGCCGTGGTCAGCGCCCGGGTGGTCGACGTCGAGCCGTCGACGCTCGGCGACCGTCCCGCCACCGACTACATCGTGGAGGTGGACCGGGTCCTCAAGGGCGATGTCCCCGGGAGCACCATCGTCGTCCGCGTGCCGGGCGGCGCCCGCCCCGACGGCGTCGGTCTGAAGATCTGGGGCGCCCCCGAGATGGCCGAGGGAGAGCGCGCATTGCTGTTCCTCGCTCCCAGGAATGACGGCACGTTCCGCATCCTCCAGCTGATGCTCGGCGCCTTCCACGGCCAGACGGTCGACGGGCACCGGCTCGCGCTGCGCGACCTCTCGGAAGCGCAGGAGGTCCGGCCGGACGGCGTCGGCCCCGCGCAGGACGAGGTGCGCGACTTCGACCGCTTCGCCGACTGGATCGCCGACCGGGCGGCGGGCGTCCGCCGCGACCGCGACTACCTGGTGGCCGGCAGCGCCGGACAGCCCCGCTCCGCGGTCGAGGCGTTCACCTTCATGAAAGGGGACGACGACAACGCGATCCGCTGGTTCGAGTTCGATGAAGGCAGGAGCATCGCCTGGCGGGTCAACGCCGGCGGCCAGCCCGGTCTGGGACCCGATGCGACGATCGCGGCCTTCAACGTCGCCCTGCAGGCGTGGGACGACGACGGCGGCACCAACATCCGGTACACCTACGCCGGCACCACCTCCGCCTCCACCGGGTTCAGGGATCCGGACAACTCCAATACGATCCTTTTCGAGGACCCGGGAGACAACGCCTCCGAGGGCTCCTTCGACTGCGGCTCGGGCGGGGTGATCGCGGTGGGCGGACCCTGGTTCGACGATTCGACCCGCGCCTACAAGGGCAAGGCCTACCACCAGGCGGTCGAGGCCGACATCGTGACCAACGACGGCACGAGCTGCTTCTTCGACAATAACCCGAAGGCGGCCGAGGAGGTCTTCGCCCATGAGCTGGGGCACACCCTCGGGCTCGGGCACTCGCAGACCCGGGACGCTCTCATGTACGCCAGGGCTCACGACGACGGCCGCGGCGCCCGGCTCACCGCCGACGACCGCGCGGGGATCGCCGAGCTCTACACCCCCGGCAGCGGCTCCGGCGGCGGGGGCAACAACGGCGGCGGCGGAAGCAACCTGGCGGCGCCGGCGAACCTGAAGGCGGTGGCGCGCTCTCCCCGGCGGGTGCTCCTCACCTGGAGCGACGAATCCACCGGCGAGACCGGCTTCCGGATCGAGCGGTCGGTGGCCGGCCGTCCGTTCCAGCAGGTCGCCTCCGTGGCTCCGAACGTCACGATGATCGCGATCGGCGGGCTCAACCCGGGCACGAGCTACAGGTTCCGTGTGCGGGCGGTGGGCGCGAACCACGCCCGTTCTCCCTACAGTCCCATGGCCTCGGTCAGGACCCCGCGGGTGCCCTGACGGGATGAGGGGGAGAGGAGCCGGCGATGCCCTCTCCCCCCGCGATCCCTCCCGCCACCAGGAGCGCCGGGATGAGGTGGAAGATCAGCCGCGAGAAGCTCGAGATGATGTACCCGCGCGGCTCCACCGGCGCCGTGAAATAGACGTAGAGATAGAAGAGGAGCTGGAGCGTCGCCAACCAGGCGACCGGCCGGGTCCGCCGCACCAGCAGGAGCACCGGACCCAGGAAGACCAGCAGCGACAGCCCGTGCCAGGCCGGGTCCGCCAGGGCCTCGACCAGGGCCGGCCCGATGACCCTCGCCCGCGCGGGCTCGAACGGCCCTGCGTTCGAGCCCAGGAACAGGTGGTGCCGGACCACCTGCAGCAGCCAGGGGACTCCCACGGCCACCGACGGCAGACCCAGCCGTAGCGCCGCCTTCCAATCCACGCGCCGTTCATCGATCACCCTCCGCGCGAGCTGCGTCGCGACCAGGATCACCGCGAAGGGCGCTCCCTCGATCTTGGAGGACGCGGCGAACGCGGCGGCGAGGCCGGCCTGCCAGTCCCCGGCGCGGTCCGGCGGCCGGAGCAGCGCCGGCAGGGCGGCGAGGAATGCGGCGGCGATCATCCAGTCGGCCCCCCCGGCCATCAGGTGCCCCATCCCGAACAGGGCGGACGTGAGCCCCAGGATCGCCAGGGATGCCTGGCCCGTCCAGCGGTCGCCGGCGGTGCGCAGCGCCTCGCGCGCCGCGGCCAGCATCGCGAGGAAGAAGATCAGGGTCCAGAGCATCTGCGCGTGCGGCTCGAAGCCCCCCGCGAAGAGCGCGCCGGCCGCGAAGAGCTCCGGCAGCAGGTTCGGGTAGTCCGGGTGGAGGGGCCAGCTCCAGGGACGCGCGAGCCACGCATAGTCGACTCCACGGTGAAGGAAGAAGCGGTGGCCCTTGATCCCCCAGTGATAGATGAAATCGGGGGTCATGGTCCACAGCGTCACCGCCGTGCAGGCGAAGACGGCGAACGCGAAGAGCGCGAGGCCGTCTCCCCAGGCGAGGTCCGAGGGGAGGCGCGCCGGCTCGACCGCCCTCCGCGCCCGGGCGAGCGGCGGGAGGACGTGCGCGAGGCCGATCCCGAGGGCGAGGAGCCCGGCGACCAGGAGCGGGTGCCAGGGGACTCCCAGCAGATCCAGCCCCATGAGGAGAAGATGGACGGCGAGCGCGCCGCTCATCCCGTAGACCACCCAGCGGTGCGGCGCGCCGTCCCCGGGCCGGATGAGCGCACCGGAGAAGCGGCTGCCGAGGAAGACCAGCGCCGCCGCCAGCGCCAGGACGGCGAGGGTGGCAGGGAGGAGGCCCGGCGCGCTCATCGGGCTCATCGGACCTTGAACAGGCGGCAGCCGCGCAGCTGCGCCAGCAATTCGAGCCGCGGCAGGTCCAGGCCGACCCGGAAGTCGACCGCGTACTCGGCGAGTTGCGGCGCCGAGGGATCGTCGATCTGGAGGACGTCGTGCTCCGGGAGGAGATAGGCAGCCCAGAGGGTGCGGAAGAACGCGTTGCGCTCCCCCGCCACGTCCTGGCCGGCCGGCGAGGCGAAGGCGATGACGCTCCCGCGCGGCACCCGGGCGCGGACGTCGTCCAGGCAGGCGGCCAGCCGGTCGAGCTGCGGAGTGCCGAAGCGCCAGGCCGCGGGGCGCCGGGCCGACGCCTCCTGGAGATCCCACCCTTCCAGGGCGGTGCCCATCTCCACGGCCAAGGAGAGCGCGCACCAGACGAGCAGGAGAGCCGGGATCGCCTTGCGGAGCATGCCGCCCGATCTTACCCTGCTAACATCCCGCTCCCGATGACTCTGGCCTTCCGCTCCGACGAGTCCAGCCCGTTCGTCCGTGCCCTCTTGGCGGACCGGGGGCTCGCTCCGGGCGAGGTGCCGCTCGCGATCGACGCCCGCGACGAGATGCTGGAGTTCTTCCTCGCCGAGTACGACGGCGACCGCGAGCGGGCCCTCTTCACCTACCTCCGCTCCGGCGCGAGCGTCGCCCAAACCCTGGTGGAGGTCCTGCGGTGGCGCTTCGGCGACCTCGCGCGGATCGGGCTCGTGCTCGACTTCGCCTGCGGCTACGGCCGGGTCACCCGCTTCCTCTTGCGCCATTTCCCCAAGGAGCGCGTCCGGGTCTCCGACGTCTACGCGGATGCGGTGCGCTTCCAGGAGGAGCGCTTCGGCGTCCGGGGCATCCCGTCGACGCTCCTCCCGGAGGACTTCTCCTGCGCCGAGCGCTTCGACGCGATCCTCGTCACCTCCCTTTTCACCCATCTCCCCGCGGACCGCTTCGCCGGCTGGCTCCGCCGCCTGCTCGGCCTGCTCCGCCCCGGCGGCGTGCTGCTCTTCAGCGTCCACGACGAGGCGGTCCGCGATCCCGGGCTGGCCATGCCGGAGGCGGGGATCCTCTTCGAGGCGCGCAGCGAGAGCGGCTCTCTCCAGCCCGGCGACTACGGCTCGACCTGGGTCACCGAGGAGTTCGTGCGCGGCGTCGTGGCGCGGGCCGCGGAGGCGCCGGTCTCGCTCTGGCACAGCCCGCGCGCGCTGAACGACTTCCAGGACCTCTACGCCGTCTTCCAGGAGGAAGGGCTCGACACCTCCGGCCTGACCGTCGCCGCCGAGCCCGTGCTGTGGATCGACCGCTGCTTCCTGGAGCGGCCCGACCTCCTGGTCCTGACCGGCTGGAGCGCGCAGCGCGGCGGCCGGTCGCGCGAGGTCCAGGCCTCCCTGGACGGCCGCGTCATGGCGGCGTCGCCGGTGGACGGCCTGCGGGCCGACGTGGCCGCGAGGTTCCAGGACGAGCGGCTCGCCGGTTCGGGGTGGCGGCTCGCCGTCCCCCTTCCCCCGGGGGTCTCGCGCAATGCGGCCCTCCTGATCCTCCGCGTCGTCGACTCCCGCGGCGCCGGGCACCCCCTCTGGGCGGGTTTCCTGGAGACGGCGCTCCTCGAGGCGGCGCGGCAGGACGTCGAGGGGCTCCGGCGCGAGACCATCCGGCTCCAGGGGCGGCTCTCCACGGCCGAAGGGTGGCTCGTCCATGTCGAGGCGCGGGAAAAGGCCGGGCTCGCCGCGCTGGAGGCCCGCATCGCCGCCATGGAGGCGAGCCGCTTCTGGAAGCTGCGCAACGCCTGGTTCCGCCTCAAGAGGAGCCTCGGCTTCAGGGAAAAGGACTCTCCGTGAGCTGGAGCCCGCTCGACCTGCTGCCGGGCCTCTACGTCGTCCTCCTGGCCGCGGCTCTCACTGAAGCCCTGCGCCGGTGGTACGACCCGGTGCCCTGGCGCGTGCTGGCCGCCTTCCTCCTGCTGATCGCGGTCCTCTTCGGTCCGGCGCTCTTCGCCGGCTGGACCCTGCTCCCCCTGGCCAACGTGCGCGCGGCCCCTCCGTTCGGCGGGGACCTGCGGATCTCGGGCGGCAACTGGCTGCAGGGAGACCTGGTGCTCCAGATCACGCCCTGGATCGTCGAGGTGCGGCGCTCGGTCGCCGCCGGACGCTGGCCGCTGTGGAACGCGGGCGCCGGGATCGGCATGCCGCTGATGGCCGACCCGCAGGCGCAGGCTTTCCAGCCGCTGGTCTGGCTGGCCTGGTTGTTCCCCCTGGAAGCGGCCGCGGGGATCACCGCCGCGCTGCGCGTCCTGACGGCGCTCGTCTTCACCTTCCTGTTCCTGCGCCGGCAGGAGCTCGGCACGGAGTCGTCGCTGGCCGGCGCGGTCTCCTACGGCCTGGGCGGGTTCGTCCTGCAATGGCTGGGCTGGCCGATCGGCAATGCCTCGGCCCTGCTTCCGGCCGCGCTCTATGGCGTGGAGCGCTCTGCCGGTCCCGGCGGCCGGCGGGATGCCGCTCTGCTCTGCGCGGCGGTGGCCGCTCTCCTCCTCGGCGGCCATCCCGAGACCGTGACGTACGGGCTCGCGCTGACCGGTCTCCTGCTGCTGGCCCGCGTCCTGGCCCGGGCGGGCCGCGACCGCCGGCGTCTCCTCCTCCGGGGCGGGACCGCGTACCTCCTCGCCGGCTGCCTGGCGGCGCCGGTCCTCCTGCTCGCCCAGGAGTATCTGCCCCAGACCCTGCGCGCCCTGACCGTGGGGGTGCGATATTCCGGGCCGCCGCTGGCCGAGGCGCGCGCGGAGCTCGCCGTGCCCGGAGCCTGGGACCGCTGGCGCGAGCGGGCGGTCCAGTGGCTGCTCCCGGTCGCCGCGGTGCATGCGTTCGGCGATCTCGACGAATCCTGGGGGGAGAGCAACGTCGTCGAGGACCAGTGCGGCTTCACCGGCGCCGCTCCCCTGCTCGCCGCGATGGTCGCCCTGCTGCCCCTGGGCCGCAGGCGCCGCTTCCCCCACGAGCGCTTCTTCGCCGTGGCTCTCGCCGTCTCCCTGGTCCTGATCGTCAAGCCGCCCGGTTGCGACCGCCTGTTCCTGAGCCTGCCGGTGATCGGCATGACCGCCATCCATCAGAACCACCGGCTGCTCCTCGTGGTCACCTTTGCGGTGGCCGTCCTCGCCGCCTCCGAGGTCGAGCGCTGGCGGCGCGGCGAGGGGCGGCGCGCCGCCGTGGCCGTGGCGGCTCTCGCCCTCGCGGCGCTGATCGTCTGGGCCTATCTCGGCCACCCGTCGCCGAAGACCGGCCGGGTGATCACGGGATTCCTGCAAGGAGGATTGGCCGCCCAGCTCGCGGCGCTCGGTCTCGCCGCGGCCCTGCTTCTGCTCCCCTCTTCCGCTCGTGGGAGAAGGGCCGGGGGTGAGGGCCTTCTCCTCGCCGCCCTCTTCGCCGCCGAGCTCCTGCTGGTCCACGCGTATGTCAACCGGCCGCTTCCGGAACGGACCGCCTATCCGGTCACTCCGCCGGTGCGCTTCCTCCAGGAGAACCTGGGAAGCTGGCGGATGGTCGGCCTGGGGAGCTGCTTCCTCGCCAATACGCCCCTGGTCTACGGGCTGCGCGACGCGCGCATCGACAATCCGTCGCGGCCGGCCGCCCATCTTTTCCTCACCGATCCGCTGAGCCGCGACCCCGCCGCGCCGCGCTTCGGCAAGCCCAGGCACCCGCTCTACGACCTGCTCGGCGTCCGCTACGTGATGTCGCGGGCGGAGACGGCCCTGCCTCTCCGCCTGGTCTTCCGGCATCCGCAGGCCTGGATCTGGGAGCGCCCGGACGCCCTGCCTCCGCTCTTCCTGCCGCGCCGGGCGCGCATCGCCCGGGGAGAGCCGTGGCAGCGCTGGGTGCTCGGGAACACCGACTTCGCCGCCCGCGCGCTGGTCGTGCCGGGCCCCGGCCACGGCAAAAACTGGCAGTCGCGGGCCGCGATCCCTTCGCGGGTGGAGATCGTCTCCTGGCAGGACGAGCGCGTCCGCGCCCGGGCCGACCTGGGCGAATCGCGCCTCCTCGCCACCAGCATCCTGCAGGACGGCAACTGGCACCTGCTGATCGACGGGCGGAAGGCGCCCACCACTCTCGCCAACGGCCCGCTTCTCGCCGCCTGGCTGCCCCCCGGCCGCCACGCTCTCGACCTGCTCTACAGGCCGGCGCGCCTGCTCCTGGCCTGCCTCCTGGCGGCCCTCGCCCTGGCCGCGGGTTGCGCTTTATGGATTCCGCCGCCGCGCCGGGTGGTAAGCTGAAGGGATGATCACGACGCCCCGTCCGGCCGAGGTTCTGGCCGAGACGGAACGCTCCTTGCATCGCCACGCTCGCATTGTGCTGTGCCAGATCGTGCGCGCTGAAGGCTCGACTCCCGGTAAACCTGGCTGGAAGCTTCTGGTGCGGCCGGATGGAACCGTGTACGGCAACCTCGGGGGCGGCGCCTTCGAGGCCCTGGTCACCGCGGTGGCCCTGGAGAAGCTGAGAAACGGGCACGCCCCGTCCGAGGTGAAGCGGTATTACTTCACCGAGAGCGCGGTGAAGGGAGAGCCCACGGGGATGGTCTGCGGCGGCATGGCCGAGGTCTTCCTCGAAGTGGTCGCCGCGCCGCCGGTGCTGGCGGTCTGCGGCGGCGGCCCGGTCGGCCAGGCGCTGGCGCGGGCCGGAGGCCTGGCCGGCTTCGAGGTCCTGGTGGCCGACGACCGGGAGGAGTTCCGCAACCCGGAGGTCTTCCCCGCGGGGACCCGGATCGTCGGGGTGGGGAGGGAGTACGCGGAGGATTTCCTGGCACCCTTCCTCCACCGCGACCTGTACGTGGCGCTGGTCACGCGCTGCTGGGAGACCGACAGCGCGGCCCTCCTCGCGGTCCTGCGGCAATCGCCTCCCCGGCTCCGCTATCTGGGGCTCATGGGGAGCCGCCGCAAGATCGCACGGGTCCGCGAGGACGTGGCGGCGCGCGGCGCGGACCTGGAACGATATGTGCTCCATGCGCCCATCGGCTTGCCGATCGGCGGCGACAGCCCGGGCGAGATCGCCATCTCGATCCTGGCGGAGATCATTCAGAAGCGGTATGAGCCCGATCAAGAAGTGCCCGCAGAAGGTGAGGTCGAGGAAGTTGTTGCAGAGAGCTGATCGCTGGACTGTCCTGTTCCTGCTCGGTGTCGTCCTCGGGGCCGCCCTCTTCGCGGCCGTCCCTGCGCGTGCCGCGATCTCTGGAGAATGGCAGACCTTGCCGCTCTTCGGGGGCGACGTGCGCGCCATCGTCGTCCATCCGGACGATCCCGACCGGATCTTCGCCGGGACCTCTGCCGGCCAGCTCTGGCAGTCGCAGGACGGCGGCCGGACGTGGGGTCCCGCCGGTTCCGCCCTGCCGTTCCCCGGCTGGGTGGTGAGCGCGCTGCGTTTCGATCCGAATCATCCCCTCCGTCTCTGGGCGGCCCTCTTCGGGGTCTGGGGGAGCGGGCAGGTGGCCTACTCCGACGATCTCGGCAAGAGCTGGTCGGCGCGGTCCGGCGGCCTCCCCGACGAGCCGGTCTACACGATCGCGCTCGTCCCGGGCAAGGAGGGGAAGCTCTACGCCGGCACCCTGTCCGGGGTGTGGGGGACCGAGGATGGCGGCGCCACCTGGAAACAGCTGACCGGCGACCTGCCCGAGGTCGGGAAGATCACCAGCCTGCTGGTCGATCCCAACCAGCCGGACACGGTGATCGCCGGCACCTGGCGCCGCGCCTACAGGAGCGACGACGGCGGCAAGACCTGGACCGGAGTCTTCGAAGGGATGGTCCTCGACTCGGAGGTCTTCAGCATGACTCCAATCCCGGAGCACCCCGGCGAGATCTGGGCCACCACCTGCGGCTGGGTCTACCACACCCTCGACCGCGGCGACCATTGGGAGCGCTTCAAGGAAGGGTTCGTCGAGCGCCGCACGCCGGCCTTCGCCGCGCTGCCCGGCGGCAAGCTCCTGGCCGGCACGGTGGGAGGCCTCCACGCCTCGACCGACGGCGGCGTCACCTGGAAGCTGGTGGGGGACCCGGCCCTGTCGGTCCAGGGCATCGCCTTCCATCCCGCGCGGCCCGAGCGGATCTTCCTCGCCACCGAAGGCGCGGGGGTCTGGATCTCCGACGACGGCGGCGCTTCCGTGCGGCCGTCGAGCGACGGGATGACCAACCTGCGCGTCTCCGCCCTGGAGGTCTTCGGCACCGATCTTCTGGTCGGGGTGAGCCATGCCGGGGCGCTCTCCGGCGTCCACGTCTCGCACGACCATGGCCTGACCTTCGATCCCCACTTCGAGGCGCTGCCCAACGTCCTCGATTTCGGCGTCAACATGGGCCGTCTCTACGCGGCCACCGAGCGCGGTCTCTACGAGCGGCGCGGCGCCGCCTGGTTCCGCCTGCCGGAGCTCGGCGAGGGCCGCGTCGAGGAGGTGGTAACCGAGGGCGACCGCATCGCCGTGCGCACTCCGGCGGGACTCTGGGAGCTCTCCGGGGCCAAGTTCGTGCCGCGCGCCTACAAGCACGGACCGCCGCGCTCCGCGGCGTTCTTCGGCCCCGCTCTCTGGGTGAGCGACGCCGACGCGGTCTACCGGCTCACCGAGAAGACGAACGACACGATCACTCCGCCGTTTCGCGGCGGCCGCCTGGGCCGCCTGTCGGACCAGCTCCTCCTCTGGGGTTCCGGAGGCGCCTTCGTCCGCCCGGACGGTCCTCCTGCGGAGACCCCATGGTCCGAGGTGACGGGCGAGCCCGCGCGCGTGATCCCCACCGGCGATCCCCGCTGGTCGGCTCTGATGATCAACGGCGACAAGGTCCGTCTCTTCGACCGCACGACGAGCAAGTTCCAGGTCCTGGAGGTTCCCTTCCTCGCGCGCGACATCTCCGCCGCGGTAGTGTCGGGAGACCGCCTGTACCTGGGCACCTCGGGGTATGGGGTGGTGATGACGCGGCTGGAGTAGCCCTACCCGAAGCTCACCGCATGTTGCGCAGCTCTTGCTCGATGCGCTCTGCGAGGAAGACCTTCAAGAGCGACTGGTAGGGGATGTCGCGCTTGTTGGCGAGCATCTTCAGATTCTCGAGCAAAAACTCCGGCAAGCGGAGAGAGATCGTCTGAGTCGTTGGCTTGAGGCGGGAGAACGTGGTGGGCTTCGCGCGACTCCAATCCACGTGATCTGTCGAGTCATGGGTTGCCCAGAACTCCCGCTCCTCATCCTCCGACTCAAACTTCGGGATCGGATGCAAGCTCTTGCGCGTGGGCATGCTCATACTCCTTCTGTTCGCGCCGTGTCATGTCGCGAGCCGAGATGACGCGGATCTTCTCGCCGCGGAGGGTGTAGACGACGAATAGGAGACGGCTGAGGTCTGTGCGTCCCAAGGCGTAGTATCGAGCCTCCCCATGAGAGTGGAGCTCGTCCTCGGAGACGACCAAGGGCCGGTTGAAGAAGACCTGCTCGCTCTCGCTTTGCGACACCCGATGTCGAAGCCAGTTCTTTTCGGCGTTGCCTCCATCCCAATCGAACTCGGTCGCATCGACATCTTCACTCATCGCTCCCCCTCAGAGTGTATACGATGGTCGTATACGTCGTCCATGCTGGTGACGCGGCTGGAGTAGATCCGGTTCTCTGCTAGAATGATCCGCACGCGAGGGTATGACCTCGGTGGAGAGGATAAAATGGCGGATCAGGATCTTCAGGGGCTGCTGGCGACATTGACGAAGAAGCAGTCCGAGCTGGTCGAGCAGCAGAAGGAGACGGACCGCCAGCTGCGCGAGGTGGGCCGGCAGCTCGGTGGGCTCGGAGACAAGTTCGGCAGCTTCACCGAGGGGCTGGCCCTCCCTTCGATGACGAAGATCCTGATGCAGCGGTTCGGGATGTCGACGGTCGCTCCGCGCATCAAGGTGCGGAGGAACGGCCGGACGATGGAGCTCGACGTCCTGGCCTACTCGAACTCCGGTGTCAACACGGCCTACGTCGTGGAGGTGAAGAGCCACCTCCGGGAAGACGGTCTGGAGCAGCTCCGCAGGATCCTGCGCGAGTTCCGCGACTTCTTTCCGGAGCACGCCGGCAAGAAGCTCTACGGCATCCTGGCGGCGGTGGACATCCCCGAAGACGTCGCCCAAAAGACTCTGCGGGAAGGCATCTACCTGGCCCGGATCCACGACGACGAGTTCGAAATCCAGGTCCCCGAAGGCTTCCAGCCTAAAACCTACTGAACCGTCACCTGGATGCTGTCGACGAATGCCCTTCGAGGAGGTGAGGATCGTTGACCAGGTAGCGGTCGCACGTAGCTGGTGTCGAAGAGGTCGAGAGAGCGGCCTCCGGTTACCGGTCGAAGTCCTCCTCACCGACCGCCGTGGCCCATGCCGCCTCGCGCGCTTGCGCCCACTGCTCCTCCGAGACGGACCGCTTGGCGTAGCGTTCGAGGCGGCCGTGCAGGGACCGCCGGTGCTCCGGAGGATAGAAGCGAATCTCGGCGTGGTCGCCCACGACCGTTTGGACCGCGACGAAGCCCGGTTGAATCCCGAGGGTCTCCCGGATCGGTTTCTCGATGACAAGCTGTCCTTTCTCTCCCACGAGGTGCGCCATGTCATACCTCCTGCCAACAGTATAACTGGACCGCCGTGGCCGAATGCCGGCACCCACCATCCGCCTGGAGAGGCGTGTGGAGCTTGCCGTGTGTCAGACGCACTCCTAATATGACACCCATGACGAAGACCCAGGTGTATCTGCGCGACGAGGAGCTCGCGGCTCTCCATGAGGCGGCGCGGCTGTGCGGCAGGAGTGTGGCCGAACTCGTGCGCGAGGCGGTCCGGCAGGTCTGGCTCCGACCGCAGAGCCGAGGACCTGTCGCCCTCTGGGAGGGCGAGCCTCGCCGGACCTCGATGGATCACGACGCGATCTACGACGAGCCCTGATGCGCGAGAGTGAGCCGGTCTTTGTCGACACCGGGGCATGGATCGCCTTGGCCCTCACCCGCGACCCCTTCCATGCGCGTGCCCGGGAGGCTTGGGACAGCCTGCACGGGACAGGTGCCCGCCTCCACACGTCCGTGCCGGTCATCCTGGAGACCTTCACGTTTCTCGACCGAAATACCGTCCGGGACGTGGCGCTGGCCTGGCAGGACTCTTTGGCTCAAGTCACCAGTCTTCGCATCCTCACCACCTCCTCCGCCACGACCCCGCTACTCCCCCTTCAACCCCGCCTTCTTCGCGTAGTACCGGAACGACCGGAAGCTCATGCCGAGGAGCTCGGCGGCCTGGGTCTGGACGCCTCCGGTGCGCTCCAGCGCCTGCTGCATGAGCTGGGCTCGGATCCCTTCGAGATAGGCTTCGAGGTCCAGGCCGTCCTCCGGGAGCTGGACCAGGTCCGACTGCATCCGGCTCTTGGTCAGGAGGAAGGTCGGCAGGTCGCGGGTGGTGATCGTGTCGGCGTGCGAGGAGAGCGCCAGGGCGCGCTCGATCAGGTTCTCCAGCTCGCGGACGTTCCCCGGCCAGTCGTAGCTCTCCAGCATCTGCATGGCCTCGACCGAGATCTGCTTCAGCGGCAGCTCCATCTGCTTGCAGTACTTCTGGAGGAAGAAGTCGACCAGGAGCGGG
>DASPXX010000052.1:0-8577 GCA_035637095.1 Thermoanaerobaculia bacterium | reverse complement strand
AGGCGCGGGCCGTCTCCGCGGTGGACAGGCCGTCGAGCTGCCGGTCGATCTCCGCGACGACCCGCGCCGCAAGATTGGAATCCGGGGTGAGCAACACCGCCGCCGCCTGGGGATCGTGCTCCGCCTGAGCGAGGAGGTCCGCGGCAACATGGCTCGCCATCCCGGAAGAATCAGCCACGATCACCACCTCGCTCGGGCCGGCGATGCCGTCGATCGCGACGTCTCCGACCACGAGCTTCTTGGCCGCCGTCACCCAGGCGTTGCCCGGACCGACGATCTTGTCCACACGGCGGACCGTCTCGGTGCCATAGGCGAAGGCGGCCACGGCATGAGTCCCACCCATCCCCCAGACCTCGCGGACGCCCAGCCGGTCGAGCGTCCAGCGCAGAGCCGCGTTCGCGCGCCACGAGCCCGGCGGTGTGGCCACGGCGATCTCCCGGACGCCGGCCACGCGGGCGGGGACCACGGTCATCACCACGGTCGAGGGGTACGCCGCGCGGCCGCCGGGCACGTAGACGCCGACCCGGCGGAGCGGCTCGATCCGCTCCTCCAGCGTGATCCCGTCCTCCTCCTGGACGTACCCCCGGCGGACCTGCGGGGCATGGAACCGCTCGACGGCGGCGATCGCCTCCTCCATCGCCTCGACGAATCCGACCGGCAGGTTTCCCTCTCTCCCGGGGGCGGGCTCCAGAGCGAGCTCCGCCGCCGTCTCGGCCGCGGCGCCGTCCAGCTCGCGGGCGTAGCGGAGCAGGGCGGCGTCCCCCTCGCGGCGCACGTCGCCGACGATCCGCGCCGCGCGGTCCAGGGTCTCCGGATCGAGGATCTGGCCGCCGCGGGCGAGCAGGCGCTCGATGGCCTCCCGGCCCTCAGGCGACCGCGCCTCCCAACACCTCATGCCACCACCTCCGCCGCTTCCAGGCGGCCGATCCACTCGTTGAGCAGAGCACGGTGGCGCTGGTAGGAGGCGCGGTTGACCACCAGGCAGGCGGCCACCTCGGCCACGGTCTCGATCTCGACCAGATCGTTCTCCACCAAGGTGCGGCCGGTCTGGACGATGTCCAGGGCCACCTCGGCCAGGGAGAGGAGCGGCGCCAGCTCGATCGAGCCGGAGAGCTCGACGATCTCGGCCCCCCAGGAGCGCCCCTCCAGGATCCGGCGAGCCGTGTTCGGATATTTGGTGGCCAGCCGCACCTGGCTCCCCGGTACGGGCAGCTCCCGCGCGCGGCCGATCAGCGACAGGCGCGAGCGCCCCTCGCGCAGCCGCACCGGCACCAGCAGGTCGCCGTCGATCTCGGCCAGGAGATCGCTCCCGACGATCCCGAAGTCGGCCACGCCGTGCTCGACGTAGACCGGGATGTCCCAATCCTTGAGGGACAGGACCTCGATCCCCTCCTCCGGGAGCTGCACGAGGAGGCTGCGGCTGCTCAAATCGAGCCCGGAGAGGAGGCCGGCGGCGCGGAAGGCGGCGAGGGCCACCTCCAGGTTGCGCCCTTTGGGGAGAGCCAGGCGGATCACTTCGCCTTCCGCCTTTCCAGCAGGCGCTCCACGCCGAGCGAGAAGCCGACGGCCGACGTCTCGGCGCCGAGCCGGTGAAACAGGCTGTCGTACCGGCCGCCGCCCCCCACGGGCAGCGCCGACGCGCCGGCGAAAGCCCGGAAGACCACCCCGTCGTAGTAGGAGCGCTCCCCCGACCCGGCGGTCAGGCGCGGATCGCGGCCATGGCGCGCGAACTCGGCCAGATCGATGACCAGTCGCACCTGCGGGAAGGCGGCGGCGAGCTCGTCGCGCAGGGCGAGGAGCCGGCCCAGATCGGCGGCCGCAGGTCCGAGATCCTCGGGCCGGCCTGGAAGCCCGGACTCCACGACGGCCAGCAGACGCGGGCAGTCCCGCCGCACCGGACCGCGCTCACGCCGGGCCACCGCCGCCGCAAGAGCCAGGGGATCGTCCGTGCCGCAATCGAGGAGCAGGTGATCGAGAGCACCGGCGAAGCCGAGGACGACCTGGAGCCCGCTCCCGCCTTCGCGTGTGAGGGCCTCCAGGAACAGGCGGAGGATCTCGCGCTCGGCGCTCTCGTCCGCGACGCCGAGCAGCTCGGCGCCCACCTGATAGAACTCGCGCTGCCGGCCGGCCCGCTCCTCCTCGTAGCGGATCACGTCGCCGCGGTAGAAGACGCGGAGCGGCAGCGCGAGAGCGCCCAGGCGCGGAGCGAGGAGGCGGGCGAGCATGGGGGTGAAGTCGGCGCGGAGGGCGAGCTGCTCGCCGTCGCGGTCGATGAAGCGGTAGAGCTCCCCCCGGCTCGCCGCGGTCAGGAGCGCCTCGTAAGGCTCCAGGTAGTCGAGGATCGGCAGGATGACCTCGGAATAGCCGGCGCCCTCGAACAGGGCCACGAGCCGCCCCTCGGCCTCGCGTCGGCGGCGGGCGCTCTCGAAGAGCAGGGCCGCGACCCCGATCGGCAAGGCGGCGGAGACTCTCACGGGGTGACCTCCCCAAGCCCCACGATCCGCAATGCCGGATCGAGCGGCATCTCGCGGCCGGTCATCCAGCGGAACTGGCCGAGAGCCTGATAGACCAGCACCTCGCGGCCGTCGACCACGGTCAGCCCCCGCTCGGCCGCGGCGGAGAGCAGCGGAGTGGGCTCTGCCCTGTAGACGAGATCGACCACCACCGTCTCCGGCCGGAGAGCGTCCACGGCGAAAGGGAGCGGATCGTCCGCGCCGCGGCCGAGCGAGGTGGCGTTGACGATCAGGTCGAACGCGGAGGGCTGGAATTCCTCGAGCGGAAGGAACGGGATCTTGAGGTGGTCGGCGGCGCTCTGGCCGCGTTCGAGGGTGCGGTTCACCAGGGTCACCCGCGCCCCGGCGACCGCCAGCCCCTCGGCCGCCGAGCGCCCGGCTCCGCCGGCTCCGACGACCGCGGCGTTGCGCCTAGACAGGTCGAGCCCTCGCGCTTGCAGAGGTAGCACGACGCCCTCGGGGTCCGTGGTCTCCGCCTCCCACACGTCCCGCTGGTTGACCAGCGTATTGGCGGCGCCGATGAGCTCGGCGCGCGGGCTCGGGGCTGCGGCGACCGCCAGGGCGGCCTCCTTGTGCGGCGTGGTGACCGACAGACCGCGCAGCGGCATCCCGATCTGCTCCAGAGCCCCGCTCTCCACGACCTCCAGCCAGAAATCGCCGAACGACTCGACATGGAAGGGGAGATAGAGGAACGGCAGGCCGAGCTCCCGGTACGCCGCATTGTGCAGCCGGGGCGACAGCGAGTGGAGGACCGGGTTGCCCACCACGCCGAAGAGCCGCTGGACCGGTGGCAGGGCCGGGAGCCCGAAATCCTCGCGCAGGCGGCGGAGGGTGATCTGTCCGGGCGCGCCGGGAACGTCTCCCAGGGCACCATAGATCACCGGCGCGCCGAGCCGGGGCGCGACGAGGCGCGTCCAGGCGCCGATCGGACCGACGGCAAAGGCGGCCACGTCGCGGCGCTTCAGACTATCGAGCAAGAGGAGCGCCGGAATCTCCTCGCCCGACTGGGAGGCCGTCGGGACCATCTTGTAGAGGAGGGCGTCCGCCGCCGACATCTTCTCGAAGATCGTCTTGAGCCCGGGGAGCCCGGCCGCCGGACCGTGCCACGAGATCACCCGCTTCTGCGCGGGAATGGCTTTGAGGACGTCGGGGGTGAGATCGCGGACGCACTCGAGGTCGACCAGGTCGTAGCGCTCGGCGGCTTCGAGGAGACGGCGCTTGCGGCGTTCGGCCGACCCCTCCCAGGCGCCGCCCTCGGTCCGGCTGCGCAGGGTATAGAGGAGCTTGCCGTGGAAGCGCGCGCGCAGCGGCTCGGGGGGAAGATCGCCGACGAGATCGGCCCGGACCTCCAGCCAGGCCACCCCGGCGAGCTCGGCTTCGAAGCCGTCGCCGGGCGGCGTGGTCAGGGTCGCGACGAGAGTTGCGTCCAAAACGAAAACCTCCTTCCGGACCCGGAAGGAGGCGCGTCGAGCGGCTGGCTGTCTCGTCCCGGGTCCGCATGCCGGGACGGTGCCCGGTCTAGCTCACGGAATGCCGATGCGCGTGGACCGGCCAACATCCCCAAAGGGTCGTCGAAGCAGCGGAGCGGTCGAGGTTGAGGCGCATCGTGAAATCCCGTTCGCGAGGCATTACAGCAGGGGCGGCGATGGGCTGTCAAGCGGAGGTGGGATCCGCCATTCCCAGGGCGAATCGGATAGCAGCCTCGACAAGGCGAACCTTTCTCGGCGAGAGGCGAGACACTCTCTGCTGCAGGCTCTCTTTGGGGATTGTCGCGAGCACGTCTAGATTGACCACACAGACCTTGGGGAGGCCATCCTCGGGGCCCAGCTCGACCTCTGTGGGTATGTACCGGATGTGGGTCGTCACCGGCGCGACCGTCACCTGGTTGCGCACCTTGTAGGCTTCATCTCGAGACAGGAGAACCACCGGTCGGCGCCCCATGGGTGGCCCCGGATCGGCCCACCAGATCTCGCCGCGCCTCATTCCCAGGGCTCGCCGGCCAGCGCAGCCCGGCTCATGGCAAAGGTAGAGGCGACCTCCTCGGCGGTCTCGGGCGTCTTCCGGTAGCCTTGGACATAGCGCTCGACGCGCTCCGCTTCAGCCATGCGGCGGATGCGCTCCTCGATCGCCTGCCGGACAAACTCGCTCCGGCTTTCACCCATCGTCTCACGCTCGCGGTCGGCTCTTTCGAGGACTTCTGAGGGAATGCTGACAGAGATCTTGACGGCTCGGGACATAGCAGTTCTCCAAGAGAGAGTGTGCCGAGAAGAACGATCTCCGTCAAGGAACGGCTCATGCGAGGGTACGACAGGCTATCGTTATAGGTCGCCATGGACGAGCTCATCGCACAGGTCGGGCGGTACGGTCTCTTCTTGGTTGTCATCAATGTCTTCCTGGAGCAGATCGGGATCCCGATCCCTGCTCTCCCGACGCTCATCGTGGCCGGCGCACTGGTGCGGCGCGGAGACATGGGAATCGTCTCGGTGCTCCTGGTGTCCATCGCCAGCGCGGTGGCCGCCGACCTCGTCTGGTTCCTCCTCGGACGGAGGAAGGGATACCGGATCCTCGAAACCGTCTGCCGCGTCTCCCTGTCGCCCGACTCGTGCGTCCGCCAGACGGAGACGCTGTTCGAGCGCAGGGGCATGCCCTCGCTCCTGGTCGCCAAGTTCATTCCGGGCTACAGCACGGTAGCGCCGCCGCTCGCCGGAGCCCTGGGGACCGGCATCGGACAGTTCATCGCCTGGGATACCCTGGGAAGCTTCCTCTGGGCAGGCGCCGGCGTGACGGTGGGCGTCCTCTTCCATGATGCCGTGGAAGACGCCGTCGGCTCTCTCGAGACCCTCGGCCTCTGGGCGCTGGCCGTTCTCGGCGGCGGGCTCCTCCTGGTGATCGCGGCGAAGTGGTGGCAGCGGCGGCGTCTGTTCAAGATCCTGCGCCTGGCGCGCATTTCCGTGGCCGAGCTCCACAGGCTCATCGAACAGGGCGAAGCGCCCGTGATCGTGGACGTGCGCACCCGCACCCGTCACCTCCTCGACCCGAGGCGCATTCCGGGAGCGGACCGGATGTCGATCGACGAGCTCGACGACAAGCTCACCGAGCTGCCGCGCGACCGCGAGATCGTCCTCTACTGTACGTGACCGAACGAAGCCTCCGCGGCCCGGGTGGCTCGCGCACTGATGGATCGAGGGTTCCGCCAGGTCCGCCCGCTCGCCGGAGGCCTCGACGCCTGGGTGGCCGCCGGGCTAGGGGTCGAAACCGAAGAGACGCTGGTGGCGATCCGGGAGCCGTAGGGACGCGGGTCCTCACTTCATCAATCTGTCGAGGGTCGCGAAGAACCGCTCGGCCCAGCCACCGGCCTTACGAACCAGATCTGGATCGAGCCTCGCGAGCAGCTTGAATGCGTGCTTGCCCTTGTCGTAGGCGCCTTTCGTCTTCGTCCTCCGTGTGGCTTGCTCCAGCCTGCGGTAGAGGTCGAGCTTGTCCAGGTCCTCAGGTACGCACGTCGCTGCCGGCAGCGAGTTTTCATGGAAACCCTGCCCAAAGAAGTCTCCCAATGTCCGCCGGTCAGCCAGGAACCACGCTTCCATGCACTGGACCATCAGGTGGAGGTGACCTTCGGTCGCTCCAGCAGGCCTCTCCCACTCATCGCCTGGGCGTTGCGCAACGTGCTGCCACGGATCCTCCGCGGCCACGGGTGCCTCGGAGTCCACCAAAAGGATGGCCGCTTCCCCGCCACGGATTGCGGTGCAGAACTGTTCGTACGCATTCCGCCGCCCGCCACAGGCCACGACACGCGGCATATGCCCTTTGAAGCCTGCTTTCTCCAGGAGCGCTGTGAACGCCCGGCGGCACTCGGTCTTGAGAGCATCGTTTTGATTGCCGCCGCCTTCGACGAAGAGCTTCCGCGGCGGGCTCACCACCTGGTTCCTCCCAGGTGGCCGCTCATCCACAGCGAGCCGAGGCTCCCGTGCTCGCGCCAGCGATCGACTTCCTCTTGCGTGAGGCGCGTCACCACGGTCGGCCCGTCTTTTTTTTCGCACACCAAGACCGAGTCCGCGTAGTCGGTCATCGCATCGACCATTTGGGTCGAATGCGTGGTGACGATGAGCTGAGTCTTTTCACTCGCCGCGACCATCAGATCGCGCAGAGTCGGCAGGACGTCCGGGTGCAGGCCGAGCTCCGGCTCCTCGATGACCACGAGAGGCGGAGGGTCGGTGTCGAGCAGGATCGCCAGCAGGCAGAGGTAGCGGAGCGTACCGTCGGACAGCCGGTGCGCCGGTACCGAGCGGCTCCCCTCGGTGAGATAGAGCTGGAGCGCTCCTCCCTCCGGTACGACGACGAGATCGTCGAATCCCGGCGCCAGTTCGTGAAGAAGCTCGATGAGTCGCCGCTTGACGGCCGGCATGCCCATGAGCACGGCCAGCCGGGCGGGAAGATTGTCGAAGCTCTCGGAAAGCGTGTCGGTGCGCACATCGGCACGGCAGCTCCTTCTGACCGAAGAGTCCGGGCCAAACTGCCAGCTTCTGAAGATGAGGATCCGGCGCAGCAGGTCAGCGAGCCGGGTGAGCTCGGGGTACGCCTCCGGGTCCCTCCGTTGGGAGAGGATCGACTGCGTCGGATCGATGTCCGCTCTCTGGAGCTCGCGCCGCTCGTGCTGGACGTTGAGCATCGGCCGTCCGCTCTCGTAGCCGAAATAGAAGTACGGCTTCTGGCCTCGCTCTGGTTTCTCGTTCTCCACCCGCTCATCGAGCACGATGAACGAGCCTCCCTCCGTCCCAAAGACAAGACGATAGCGGACGGCGGGCTTTCCGGGCCTCGAGCTGGCCACCTTCCCCTCGGTGAACAGGACCTCCAAGCGCGCGGCGGCAGCTACTGCGTGACCTTCCCGCCAAAGCCAGTCCTTGACGCCGCCGCCCTGTCGAATCGGAAGGGGAAGGTCTTTCGGTACTGCGCGCAGCACGGACAGTGACTCGACCAGGTTCGACTTTCCCGACCCATTGGGTCCGATAAGGACGTTGAGCGGGGTCAGCGGAATCGTGACGGCTTCGGGACCGAAAGAGAGGAACCCTTCCAGCGTGATGCTCTTCAAAAGCGGTGACAGGCTCGTCATCGTGCTCTCCTTCACTCCTGCGGCGGGACCCGCCCCCCCTCCACCGCCGCCCGCACCGCGCGGATGTCCTCGTCGAGGGTGCGGTCGGCGAGCATGGGGCCGGCGAGCTCGCGCACGGCCAGATAGGCGCGGCGGGTTCCCTCGCCGAGCGCGGCGGCGATCTCGGGGCGGCGCTCGGGGACGACCCGCTCGGCGAAGTCCTTCGACTCCTGCTCGGCCTTGTCCCACCCGCGGAGGGGATCGACCCCGTCCTCCGCTCCCCTGGCTCGCGGGTCGAGCTTCATCGCCACCCTCCACTCGATCGCCTGGGTCGCCACGAGCAGCTCGATCGCCAGCACCGCTTGCACGTTGCGCAGCACCGTGCGCAGCTTGCGGGCGGCGATGGTGGACATGGCGTTGTGGTCCTCCGAGTTGGCCGCGGTCGGGATCGAATCGACCACGGCCGGGTGGGTCAGGACCTTGTTCTCGGAGACCAGGCTCGCGGCCGTGTACTGGACCATCATGAGCCCCGAGTTCACCCCGCGCCGCGGGATCAGGTTCGACGGCAGGTTGCGGCTCTGCCGGGCGTCCAGGAGCATCTGGACCCGCCGCTCGGAGATGTTCGCCAGCTCGGCCACGCCGATCGCCAGGAAGTCCGCGGCCATGCCGACCGGCTCGCCGTGGAAGTTGCCCGCCGAATAGCCGGCCCGCTGGTCGCCGCTGTAGCCCTCCGGCCAGTTGGCGCGGAACTCCAGGTCCCAGGGCGGCGTGTCGTCGGCCGGAAAGAACAGCGGATTGTCCGTGGCCGCGTTGATCTCCACCCCGGCGGTGCGGCGGGCGCAGGCGAGAGCGTCGCGCGCGGCCCCGTGCACGGTGGGCGCGCAGCGCAGCGAATAGACGTCCTGGACCGCTCCCGCCCGCTCGATCAGCCGGCTGCCGGTGAGCAGCCGCCGGAGGTTTTCCGCACAGGCGATC
>DASPXX010000051.1:0-27766 GCA_035637095.1 Thermoanaerobaculia bacterium | reverse complement strand
CAAGGACAAGGGCAAGGGCGAGCGCCCGCGCGGCGGCGGCTTCTTCCGCCGGCGCCGCGTCTGCAAGTTCTGCGCGGACAAGATCGACTACATCGACTACAAGGACGTGAAGCTGCTGCAGCAGTTCATCCCCGAGCGCTCGAAGATCCTGCCGCGGCGGATCTCCGGGACCTGCGCCCGGCACCAGCGCTTCCTGCAGCAGGCGATCAAGCGGGCGCGCCATCTGGCGCTGATCCCCTTCACCACGGACTAGGAGGCGGCCTTGAAAGTCATTCTGCTCAGTGACCAGCGGCACCTCGGCAAGCGCGGCGAGACAGTCGAGGTCAAGCCGGGTTTCGGCCGCAACTACCTGCTCCCGCAGGGTCTCGCGATGGAGGACACGCCGGCCAACCAGAAGCTCTTCGAGCAGCGGCGCGTCAAGATCGAGGCGGTGCATGCCAAGGAGCGCGGCGCCGCCGAGGAGATCAAGGCGCGCCTCGCGGGGCTCCGGATCGAGATCCCCAAACGGGTCGGCGAGAAGGACACCCTCTACGGCTCGGTGACCGCCGGCGACATTGCCGAGGCGCTGGAGGCCAAGGGCTTCGTCGTCGATCGCCGCAAGATCGATCTCGAAGGCGGCATCAAGACCCTCGGCGACCACCCGGTGCGCGTCGACCTGCACCCCGAGGTGCTGGCCGAGGTCACCGTCGCGGTCGTCCGCGAAGAGTAATTTCCCCCACGGCGCGCGACGCATGGAGGCGAACGAGAAGCCCCCGCAGCGCCGCGCGCCGTCCCTCGACGACTTCCTCGTCGAGCCCACCCGCGATCTCCACGACTGGCAATGGCTCTGGCGGGGGGACCACGCGTTCCCCGTCGCGAGCCATCGCGGCTTCGTGGGCCGCCTCGTCGTGCTCTTCAAGCGCCTCGTCCGGCCGCTGGTCCGGACGCCGCAGCAGGACCTCTGGGACCGCCAGCGGACCTTCAACCTGATCCTCCTCGAGCACCTGATCCGCAACGAGGAGCACCGCGACGACCACCGCCGCCGTCTCGAATACCTGGAGGCCCTGAATTCCGAGGGCATCCACGAGATCATGCGGCACAACGACGCCCTGTTCGCCCGCGCCGACCAGAAGCTCGACCGCTACCGCCGCGAGGTCCGCGACCTCCTGGGCAGTCTGGGCGCCGCCCTGGCGCACCTGGGCTCGGTGCCCGGTCCCGCTCCCGCCACCACGACCGAGGTCCTGGCCCGCGCCGTCGAAGAGCACGGCTATTTCGAGCTGGAGCGGCGCTACCGCGGGACCGAAGAGGAGATCCTGGACCGCATCTCGGTCTACCTCCCCTGGCTGAAGACGCTCCCCGCCGGCGCGCCGGTCCTCGACCTGGGCTGCGGCCGGGGCGAGTCGCTGGCCCTCCTGCGCGACCAGGGGATTCCGGCGCGCGGCGTGGACTCGAGCGCCCGCATGGTGGCGCTCTGCCGCGAGCGGGGTCTCGAAGCCATGGAAGGAGATCTCTTCGGCACGCTGGCCGCGGTGGAGGAGGGGAGCCTGGGTGCCGTGATCTCGTTCCATGTCATCGAGCACCTGCCGGCCGCTTCGCTGGACCGCCTGGTGCGGCTGGCCTACCGGGCGCTCAAGCCCGGGGGCGTCCTGATCCTGGAGACGCCGAGCCCGCTGTCGCTCCTCGTCGCGGCCCGCAACTTCTGGCTCGATCCGACCCATGTGCGGCCGGTCCACCCCGAGAGCCTGAAGCTGCTCTACGAGCTCGCCGGCTTCGACCCGATCGAGCGCCTCGACCTCCGCCCGTTCCCTGCCGGCGAGCGCCTCCCCGAGATCGACCTCGCGAAAGTCCCAGAAGAGCAGCGGCAGCTCGCCGACAAGGTCAACCGGTTGCGCGACCGGATCGACGAGCTGCTGTTCGGGTGCCAGGATTTCGGGATGGTGGGGCGGCGGCCGTAGGAGCGGAGGCTTACGCCGCATCCCGTTCTGGATGGATGTGCTCGGCGGCGACTCCCTTGGGAAAGAGCCAGGCGACGGCGAGGGTGGCGGCGGCGATCAGGGCGGTCACCAGGAAAACCCCCTGCAACCCGTGGAGGAGAGCCGAGGAGAGGTGGGCGAGCGCTGCGGGGCTCGACTTCGCCCGCAGGGAAGGATCGAGGGCGGCATTGGGATCGAGGTGCGGGTCCACGGCGTGCAGCCGGACGTTGAGGAGCGCTCCGAGGGCAGCCACCGCGATCGAGCCGCCGATCGTGCGGAAGAACTGCACCGAGCTCGTCGTCACCCCCCGCCGGTTCCAGGACACCGCGTTCTGCGGGCCCAGGAGGTACGGCATCGAGGTGAACCCCATCCCCAGGCCGAGCAGCATCATCGAGAGCAGAACCTGCGGCCGGCCCGACGCGGCATCGACCGCCGCGAGCAGCGCGCCTCCGGCGATCAGCAGCAGGCTGCCGCCCAGCGCGAACGTGCGATAGCCGATCCGCATCAGATACCGTCCAGCGATCGTGCTCGAAATCGGCCAGCCGACCAGGATCGGCGTCAGCACGGTTCCGGCGTCCACGGCCGTGCCGCCGAGCACCCCCTGGGCGAAGACCGGCACGAAGGCGGTGAGGGAGAAGAGGAGCATGCCCAGGAGCGTGTTACCCACGCTCGACACCGCGATGAGGCGGTTCTGGAACAGATCGAGGGGAAGCGTGGGCTCCTCGGCCCGCCGCTCCTGCCAGAGGAACAGGAGGAGAGAGACCAGGGCGCCGCCGAACAGACCCAGCGTCCGGAGGTCCGTCCATCCCCAGATCCCCGGCCCCTCGGCCAGCCCGACCAGAAGGAGCGTCACCGCGGCCGTCAGGGTGACCGTCCCCAGGACGTCCAGGCGGTGCTCGCGGCGTTGTCCCCTCTCCCGAAGGTAGCGGTGGAGCATCCAGGACGAGGCGAGGCCGAAGGGGATGTTCACGTAGAAGATCCAGCGCCAGGAGAGCGTGTCCGTGATCCAGCCCCCCAAGAGAGGTCCGATCAGGCTGGCGAAGGCCCAGACGCCCGAAAAGAGAGCCTGGATCCGCCCCCTCTCCTCCAGGCTGTAGATGTCGCCGACGATCGTGATCGCGATCGGCTGGACTCCTCCGGCGCCCAGGCCCTGGATGGCGCGGAACAGGATGAGCTGCTCGAACGAGCCCGCCATGCCCGAGAGCGCCGAGCCGAGCAGGAAGAGGCCAACGGAAACGTGGTAGATGATCCGCCGGCCGTAGAGATCCGAGAGCTTGCCGAAGAGCGGGACCGTGGTCGTCGAGGTGAGCAGGTAGACCGAGAAGACCCAGCTGTAGTGCGAGACGCCGCCCATCTCCCCCACCGCGGTCGGCACCGCGGCCGCCACGGCCGTGGCCTCGAGGGCCGCCAGGAACATGCCGAGGAGGACGGCGGTGGTGACGAGCTGGCGATCGCGTCCGGGTTGCACGAGAGATCCTTCGCGTCAGGCGGCGCCCGCGAGCAGGAAATCGAGCGCGTCGCCCGGCCTCCGCTCCTGCGGCTCGTGTCCGCGCCGGAAGATCCGCGCTCCGGCCGAGCCGAGGAGCCGCACGCTCGACCCCTCGATCCGCAGCATGGCCCCTTCGCACAGCCCCACCACGACCTTGTCGTTCTCTTCCAGGAACTGGCGCAGGCGTTCCTCCCGCGTCTCTCCCATGTGGGTCGAGGCCGGGTCGGGATCGAGATAGTGCGGATTGAGGTTGAACGGGACCAGGTCGAGCGCGTCGAAGCTCGGCGGCTGAACGATCGGCATGTCGTTGGTGGTCCGGATGGTCACGCAGGCCACGTTCGACCCGGCGCTCGTGCCTACGTACGGCATCCCCGCCGCGACCCGCCGGCGGATGGGCTCCAGGAGATCCTTCTCATAGAGACGGGTGAGCAGGCGGAACGTGTTGCCGCCGCCGATGAACAGGGCATCTGCTCCCCGGACCGCGGCCGCCGGATCGTCGGCCTCGTGGACCGAGGTCAGCTCGTACCCCATCCGCGCATACCGCTCGCGCGCCTTCTCCGCGTAGGCATCGTGGTCGTAGAGCGCATAGGGGACAAACAGGACCCGCCGCAGATTCCCGAGCAGGTCCTGGATCTGGTCGGCACAGTGGTCGAGATATCCGGTCCCGTGCGTGGTCGACGTGCTGATCAGGAGGAGGCGCCTGGCCATGGCGGGGGAATCTACCATGGAGTAGATTGCCCCTCATGAAAGCGGCGGTGATCAGCGGATACGGCGGCCCGGACCGGCTCGAGATCCGCGAGGTGGAGAAGCCGGCTCCGGGACCGGGGCAGCTCCTCGTCCGGGTGCGCGCGGCGGCGGTAAATCCGATCGACTGGAAGCTGCGGAAGGGCCAGTTGCGCCTGGTGAAGCCCGCCCGCTTCCCGTTGATCCTGGGCTACGACGTGGCCGGCGAGGTGGAGGCGGTCGGAGCCGAGGTCGGCCGCTTCGCTCCGGGAGATGCGGTCTATGCCCTCCTGGACAGCCCGCACGGAGGTGGCTACGCCGAATACGTGCTGGTGGGGGAGGAGGCTGCCGCCCCGAAACCCGAGCGCCTCTCCTTCGAGGAGGCCGCAGCCGTACCGGTGGGCGGCCTGACGGCCCTCCAGGCGCTGCGCGACAAGGGGGAGCTGGCGGAAGGGGAGCGGCTGCTGGTGGTCGGGGGCGCGGGAGGCGTGGGCCACTTCACCGTGCAGCTCGGCAAAGCCCTGGGGGCTCATGTCGTTGCCGTGGCAAGCGGGCGCAACCAGGCATTCCTCGGCGAGCTCGGCGCCGGCCGCGGCATCGACTACGAGCAGGAGGACTTCACCACGGACGAGGAGACCTACCACGTGGTCTTCGACGCCGCGGGGAACTCCTCCTTTCGGGAGTGCGACCTGATCCTGGAGGAGGGAGGCGTCTACGTGACGACCGTCGTCGGTCCGGCAATCTTCATCCGGTCTGTGGCCTCCACCCTCGCGGGGCTGTTCGGCCCCGCCCGCAGGTGCCGCAGCGTCATCGTCAAGCCGAGCGGCCAGGACCTCGCCTTCCTCGGCCGGCTGATCGATGCCGGCAGGCTCCGGCCGCACGTCGAGGAGGTCTTCCGGCTGGAGCGGATCGCCGATGCCCACAGCTACAGCGAAACGGGGCACGTGCGGGGGAAGCTGGTGATCAGGATCGAGTGAGGGATGATAGCCTGCCCTCGAAGGAGGGGGAACTTTGGTCCGGACCTACAGCTCCTATTTGCGGCTCGACGAGCTCCTGAACCTGCAGACGCCTGCTTCGGAAGGGCCGGAGCACGACGAGACGCTGTTCATCATCATTCACCAGGTCTATGAGCTCTGGTTCAAGCAGGTCCTCCATGAAACCGACCTGCTGCGGCACTGTCTGGAGACCGGAGAGGCGCCGCGTGCGCTCTCCACGTTCAAGCGGATCCTGACCATCTTCAAGACCCTCGTCGCCCAGGTGGACGTCCTGGAGACCATGACGCCGGTCTCGTTCAACAGCTTCCGCTACCGCCTCGACAGCGCCAGCGGCTTCCAGTCCGCCCAGTTCCGGCTCGTCGAGTACGCCTTCGGCCACCGCCGGCCCGAGGTGCTCAAGTGGATGCCCGAAGGGAGCGAGGAGCTGCGCCGTCTGGAAGAGGAGATGCGCCGCCCCAGCCTCTACGCCTCCTTCCTTCGCTTCCTCTCCCTGAATGCCTACCCCATCCCGGTGGACGTCCTGGAGCGCGATCCCACGCTGCCGGTTCCGGAGGACGAGCGGGTCCAGAAGGTCCTCATCCAGATCTATCGGGAGGACCCTGCCAACCGCGAGGTCTGCGAACGGATGGTGGATCTGGACGAAGGGGTCCAGGAATGGCGCTACCGCCACGTCAAGATGGTGCAGCGGACGATCGGCGCCAAGATCGGCACCGGAGGCTCTGCCGGCTCCGAGTATCTGGCGAGCACGCTGTTCAGGGCGCTGTTTCCGGACCTCTGGAGTATCCGGACGTCGCTGTAGCCGGCCCCGCTTCGTCGCCGATCACCTGCGCGGCGAAGCGCTCCATCTCCTCGGCCTGCGGGCTGAACTGCAGCAGCAGGAGGTCGACGCCCGCGGCCGCGAGCTCCTCGATCCGCTCGCGCACCTGCTCGGGTGTGCCGACGAGCCCGGTGCGCAGCCCCCGGTTGGAGACCGAGTACTCCTCCAGGGACATGCGCCGCTCGAGCTGCGTTCCGGCGAGCCATTGCTGGTAGTTGGCGAACCCGGCGGCGTTCTGCCGCACGTCGGTGATGCGCTCGCGCTCGCGCTGCGCCTCGGCTTCCGAGTCGCGCACGATCGCATAGCCCGCAACGCCGTACTGCATCGGCGGCAGACCGTGCCGCTCGCGCCGCGCCGCCATGTCCACCACCTTGTCGCGGATCACCTCCGGCGGATCGCCGTGCATCACATAGGCGTCGCACTGTCGGGCGATCAGCTCCTTGGCCGCCTCGGACTCCCCGCCCGCATAGATCGTGGGACGGGGACGCGAGACCGGCTTCGGCTCCAGCACGGTCTCGGCGACCTGGTAGTAGCGCCCTTTGAACGAGAAGCGGCCCTGCTTCCAGACGCCGTCGACCACCTCCAGCCACTCGGACGTCCGCGCGTAGCGGTCGTCGTGCGTGTCGAAGCCGACGCCGTACTGCGTCGCCTCCTCGGCCCACCAGGACGAGACGACGTTGAGCGAGAGGCGCCCGCCGCTGATGTGGTCGATGTTCGCCGCCTGCTTGGCGAGGAGGGCGGGCAGGTGGAAGGTCGGCCGCACGGCGACCATCAGCTCGAGGCGGTGCGTCACCGCCGCGAGGGCAGCCGCGGTCGACCACGCGTCGAGCGAAGGGGCGTCGACCCCCTTGATGTCATTGAGATTGAGCTCGGCGACGAGAGTCAGGTCGAAGCCGATCTCCTCGCTCCTCCGCGCCAGGCGGCTGACATAGCCCCAGCTCGCTTCCATCCCTTCGTCCTCGACGTTGCGCAGCCAGCCGCCGAAGACCGGCATCCAGTATCCGTATCTCATCCCTGGGCCTCCGCTTCGAGATAGTCGACCAGCCGGGTGAACGGATCGAAACCGACCACGCGCGGCGCGTCGGCGACGAAATTCGAGAGGGCGTTGATGTCGTAGTAGAGGAGCTGGCCGTCGCGGTCGTCGATCATGTACTCGACCCCACCGACGTCGATCGCCGCCGCGGCGAAGATCCGTTCGACGTCCGCAATCACCTGCGGCGGCGGCGTATACCCTTCGACCCGGATGCCCCTTTCCTTCGCGTCGATGGCGCAGGCCGCGCTGGTGATGGCGATGCCGCCCGTGGTCTGGCAGGCGTCGGCCGGGCAGATGTTGAACACGTCCACCGGGCTGAAGACGCGGATCGCGTAGAGGTACTTCCGGCCGAGGACCTCGACGCGGACGATGTGCCCGCCGCGCGCCGGGACGAACTCCTGCACCAGCGCCGTGCTGTCGATGCCGAGATCGATCGTGCCGCGCTCCGCCGCCGCCGCGAGCTCGTCCGGGCTGTCATAGAGGACGATACCCGCGCCGCTGCCGCCGAGGTTCGCCTTGACGACGACGGGGAAGCGCAGGCCCCGCGCGGCCTCGGGCGCTTCGGCCGGATGGTTGATCACCCGGGCGCGCGGGTACTGGAGACCGAGCGACTCCAGGAGCGAGAGCTGCAGCGCCTTCGAGGTCTCGACCCGGAACCCGTCCGAGCCGTTGATGACCCGCGTGCCGAGCCGTTCGAGGTGGGCGAGGTAGGCGAGCGTGTGGTAGATGCCGTGATGGGAGCCCCGCAGGTAGGCCGACGGGCTCATGCGGTTGAACAGGAGAGAGTACTCGCGCTCCCGCGCCGCGATGTCGAAGTGGTGGCGCCGCGCGTCGACCCGGACCCAGGGAGTGCCCCGGCGGTCGAGCTCCGTGAAGAGCGGGCGGAACCAGTCCTGGTGCTCGTGGTAGATCGCGATCGGCCGGGTCGGCTGCGGCATCGGGGGGCCAGCTCACAAATGGAGAGGGCCGAAGCGCTTGCCCAGCCGCTCGCGGAAGACGCGGTCGATCGCCTTGCGCAGCGCCTCCAGCCGGCCGAGCGACGACGCCTCGTCGGGCTTGACCTCCACCGGCCAGTCGAAGTCGACGTTGTCGAGGACCATTGTCCGCCAGAGCTTCTTCTTGGGATCCCAGCTGCCGGGGCCGTCGTCGGTGAGGTTCCAGCCGGTCGGCAGATAGCTGCGGATCTCCGTTTCGGTGTAGGAGAGGGGTGCGGTCGTCACTTTCATGGCGGGCCGAGATTGTGCCTCAAGTCGTACCCTTCTGGGAATGGGGAGGAGCGGGCATGCTCCTTGCTAACTTCCTGGCGGCGGAGGTGAGGCGTATGCCAACAGCAAGCAAAGCCAACGGCAGGGTGGTCTATCACGTGGTCCCCAACTCCTCGGCCGAGAAGTGGGTGGTCTCCCAGGAGAACGCCGACTACCGGTCGGAGCACGAAACCAAGGAAGAGGCTGTCCAGGAAGCCCGGCGGCTGGCTCAGGAAGCCGAGCTGGGCCAGATCAAGGTCCACAAGAAGGACGGCAACATGGAGTACGAGTCGACCTACAGGGAAGACCCCGAGCGGTATCCGGGCTGACGGGAGGTGCCCGGAGGGCAGGGAGTTTGGTACGATCCGGGCACCATGAGAATCGAGCTCAGCGAAGAGCAGAAGCTGCTGCGAGACAACGTCCGCCGGTTCGCCGAAGAGGTGGCGAAGCCGCGGGCGAAGGAGATCGACGAGTCGGGCGAGTTCCCCCGCTCGTTCTTCGACCAGGCCGGCGAGATCGGCCTGGCCGGGGTCGCCATGCCCGAGGAGTACGGCGGCGCCGGCATGGACACCGTCTCCTACGCGATCGTCATCGAGGAGATCAGCCGCGTCTGTGCCACCTCGGGCGTCATCCTGTCGGTCAACAACTCCCTGGTCTGCGATCCTCTCCTCAAGTTCGGCACCGAGGAGCAGAAGCAGGAGTTCCTCACTCCGCTCGCCGCGGGGCAGAAGCTCGGCTGCTTCGCGCTGACCGAGCCCGGCGCCGGCAGCGACCCCTCCGGTCTGCGCAGCACGGCCCGGTGCGACGGCGACGACTACGTCTTGAACGGGAACAAGGTGTTCATCACCAACGGCACCGACGCCGACGTGGCGCTCGTCTTCGCCTCGATCGACCTGGCGAAGAAGCACAAGGGGATCACCTGCTTCATCGTGCCCACGGACACGCCCGGCTACCACCACGGCACCCACGAGTTCAAGCTGGGAGTGAACGCCTCGGGCACCACCGAGCTGGCGTTCGACAATCTGCGCATCCCCGCCCGCTACCGTCTGGGCGAGGAGGGGGACGGCTTCAAGGTCGCCATGGCCACGCTCGACGGCGGCCGCATCGGCATCGCCGCGCAGGCGGTAGGCATCGCCCAGGGGGCGTTCGAGGAGGCGCTCGCCTACTCCCAGCAGCGCGAGCAGTTCAACCAGAAGCTCGCCGAGTTCCAGGCGATCCAGTTCTACCTGGCCGACATGTCGACCGAGATCGACGCGGCGCGCCTCCTCACCTGGAAGGCGGCCTGGGCCAAGGAGAACCAGAAGCGCTACACCCTGGAAGCGGCCCAGGCCAAGCTGTTCGCCTCCGAAATGGCGCAGCGGGTCACCAACAAGGCGTTGCAGATCCACGGCGGCTACGGCTACACCAAGGAGTACAACGTGGAGCGCTACTTCCGCGACGCCCGCATCACCGAGATCTACGAGGGGACCAGCGAGATCCAGAAGATGGTGATCGCCGACCAGGTCCTCAAGGCGTAGTCCCGATGGCCGTCCTCGCCGAACCCATGCTGGAGAGCGGCATCGACTTTTCGCTGACCGAGGACCAGGAGCTGCTGCGCTCCGAGGTCCGGCGCTTCGCCGAGGAGCGCATCCGTCCGGGCGTGGCCGAGCGCGACCGTAAGCATGAATTTCCCGCGGGCATCCTCCGCGAGATGGGGGAGATGGGGCTCCTCGGGATGATGGTCCCCGAGGAGTATGGCGGCGCCGGGCTCGATCCCCTGACCTACTGCCTGGCGGTTGAGGAGGTCGCCCGCGTCTGCCCGGCCACGGCGGTCTCCATGAGCGTGACCAACTCGGTCTGCTGCTGGCCGATCGCCCGCTTCGGTGGCGAGGAGCTGAAGCGCCGGGTGCTGCCGCCTCTCGCCTCGGGCGAGGCGCTCGGCGGCTTCGGCCTGACCGAGCCCGGCGCCGGCAGCGACGCGGGCAGCCTGCGCACCACGGCGCGGCGCGACGGCGACTTCTGGGTGCTCGACGGCGAGAAGGCATGGATCACCAACGCGGGGTATGCGAAGTCCTTCGTGGTCGTGGCGCGGACCGACCCCGAAGCGGGCAAGCGGGGGCTGTCGGCCTTCGTGGTCCCGGCGGACGCTCCCGGCTTCTCGGTGGGCCAGCCCGAGGAGAAGCTCGGGCTCAAGGCGTCGCGCACGGCCCAGATCTACTTCTCGGAGTGCCGGATCCCGGCGGAGAACCTGCTGGGCGAGGAGGGGCAGGGGCTGAAGATCGCTTTCGCCACCCTCGACCACTCGCGCCTGGGGATCGCCGCGCAGGCGGTGGGCATCCACCAGCGCGCGCTGGAGCTGGCGGTCGAATACGCCAAGGAGCGCGTGCAGTTCGGCGTGCCGATCGCGCAGCATCAGGCGATCCAGTTCCGCATCGCCCAGATCGCCACCGACCTGGCCGCGGCCCGCGTCCTGATGCACGGCGCCGCGGCGCAGGAGCACACCAGAGAGGCCGGGCGTCTCGCCGCCCAGGCCAAGCTCTACGCCTCGGAAGCCGCCAACCGCGCCTGCGCCGAGAGCCTGCAGATCCACGGCGGCAACGGCTTCCACGAGGACTACGAGATCGCCCGCCTCTACCGCGACGTGCGCGTCACCACCATCTACGAGGGGACCAGCGAGATGCAAAGGATGGTGATCGCGCGGAGCTTGCTGCAGAAGTAGGTCCCTGCCGTCCCGTGCGCCCCCGGAGCGCTATACTGAGGGCGGAAACGGATCGGAAGAGCCATGCAGCTCTCTCTTGCCACCGTCGCACTCATCCTCGCCGCCTTCGCCGCCGGAGCGGCCGTAGCGTGGCTCATCGCTCGCGAGCGGCTGGCGCGCCTGGAGACCACCCTGCAACATGAACGGCAGGGGGCGGTGGAGAAGCTCCGTCTCCTGGACGCGGCGCAGGCGCGGCTCGCGGACACCTTCAAAGCTCTGTCCTCGGAGGCGCTCCAGGGGAACAACGCGTCGTTCCTGCACCTGGCCAAGGCGACTCTGGAACGGTTCCAGGAGACGGCCCGCGGGGATCTGGAGAGGCGGCAGCAGGCGATCGGCGAGCTGGTGGCGCCGCTGCGCGACTCGCTCGACAAGGTGGACCGGAAGATCCAGGAGTTGGAGACGGCGCGCGCCGCCGCCTACGCCGGCCTGACCGAGCACCTCCGGAGCCTTGGCGCGGCGCATGCGAGCCTGGAGCGCGAGACGGTCAAGCTCGTCGGCGCCCTGCGAGCTCCCGCGGCGCGCGGCCGCTGGGGGGAGATCCAGCTGCAGCGGGTGGTCGAGATGGCCGGCATGCTCGCCTACTGCGACTTCGCCACCCAGACCACCGTGGACACGGACGATGGCCGGCAGCGGCCCGATCTGGTCGTCCGCCTGCCCGGCGGCAAGAGCGTGGTGATCGACGCCAAGGCGCCGCTCGACGCCTACCTGGACGCCCTGGAGGCCGGCGACGAGGAGCGGCGGCGCGAGCGGCTGGTGGAGCATGCGCGGCGGGTGCGCGTCCACCTCCAGAAGCTGGCCCAGAAGAGCTACTGGAGCCAGTTCGAGCCGGCCTCCGAGTTCGTCGTCCTGTTCCTCCCGGGAGAGACCTTTTTCAGCGCGGCTCTGGAGCAGGACCCCGCTCTTATCGAATACGGCGTCGAGCAGAGGGTGATCCTGGCGACGCCCACGACCCTGATCGCGCTCCTGCGGGCCGTGGCCTACGGCTGGCGGCAGGAGCGGGTGGAGGAGAACGCGCGGGCGATCAGCGAGCTCGGCAAGGTCCTCCACGAGCGGCTGCGCATCTTCGCCGCCCATCTCGCGCAGATGGGGCGCACCCTGGCGCAGAGCGTCGACGCCTACAACCGCGCCGTCGGCTCGCTCGAGGGCCGAGTCCTCCCCGCCGCCCGCCGCTTCCGCGATCTCGGCGCGGCCGGCGGCGAGGAAATCGAGACGTTGGAGGAGGTGGACAAGGCGACCCGGATCCTCGAGGGAGGTTCTGCGGACGAGGCGAAGAGCACCGTCTCTTGAGCTCTCCGGGTCGAGCCTGCCACATCGACTTCGTCAAGACGCGCGCAGCTCTGCCGCAATGTCCTCTTTGCGCAGGGCGATCTTCACCGGCAGGTAGGTGGACGCCAGTCCGATGAGACAGAGGAACGCCGCGATCAAGACGAGCATCGAGGGTTGGGTCGAGCTCAGGCCGAACAGCATGCTCGCCAAGGCCTGGCCGATCGCCAGGGCCCCTCCGAGACCCAGGACGAGACCCACCAGGAACATGATGAGGGTGGAGCGAAGGAAGAGGGTGGTGATCTCCCGGCGCTGAGCGCCCAGAGCCATCCGGATGGCGATTTCGCGGCGGCGCGCCGCCACGTTGCAGCTCACGATTCCATAGATCCCGAGCGCTCCGAGCGTCAGAGCGACGCTCGCGAAGAGGCCCAGGACCCAGGCTCCCACGCGGGGCTGCAGAGCCGCCTCGTCCAGCCGTTCGCGCATCGTGTGCAGCTCGATGGGGAGCGCCGGATCGACGGCCCAGACCGCCCGGCGCAGGGCGGCCGGACCGGTGGTGGCCTTGTCCCGTACCCGGCCGACCAGGGTCATGGTGGGCGAGGGGAGTTGGGCTACGGGGAGGTAGACCACGGGGCGCGCGGCGGTCGTCCGGCCCTGGAGCCGGAGATCCTGGACGACACCGAGGACGGTGCTCCAGCGCTTCGCGTCGATATCCTCCTTGCCGACCGCCATCCTCTGTCCGACAGGGCTCCGGTTCGGCCAGTGGCGGAGGGCCAGGCTCTGGCTGATCAGGACGACGGGAGGGCTGTCGCGGCGGTCGCCGCTGTTGAAGCCGCGCCCCTGGACGACATGGAGCCCCATCGTCTCGAGATAGCCGGGCGTGATCACCTGCCGCGTCGCGATCTGGATCTGCTCCGACCCGGTCGACTCCTGCTCGATGAGGAACCGGATGCCATCCATCATCGCGGAGAACGGCAGGGCGCTCACCGCGCCGGCCTCAGCGATTTCCGGCTGAGCGCGCAACTGGTCGACCATGGCCTCCACAGCCTGCGTCTTGCGCGCGGGCTCCGGGTATTTTTCTTCTGGGAAGTCGAGAATCACGGTCAGCACGTCCTTGGGATCGACGCCGAGGTCGGCGCGCTGGAGGCTCCACAAGCTGCGGAGCATCAGGCCGACCGCCGAGAGCAGGATGATCGAGAGCGCCAGCTCGCAGACGACGAGGATCCTCTGCAGCGGAAGCCGTCCCAGGGTGGGCGTCGCCGAGGCCGAAGTCATCTCGGCGAGGCTGCGGCTCGATACCGAGCGCGAGGCGTGGAGGGCCGGCGCGAAACCGAACAAGAGGTTGGTCACCAGGGCGAGGAGCAGCGAAAAGCCTAGAACAGGAAGATCGATGCGGATGTTTTCGAGCGGGAGGCCTTCGATCGGCGTTGCTCCGAGGACGCGGGCCAGTCCGAAGGCGAGGAGTGCCCCGAGCACGGCTCCACCCAAACCGAGCACGAGGCTCTCCGTCAGCAGCTGGCGGAAGAGGCGGAACCGACTGGCGCCGAGAGCCAGACGGACCGAGAACTCCCGGCTGCGGCCGGTGGCCCGGGCCAGCAGGACGTTGGCGACGTTCGCGCAGACGACCAGCAGGAGCAGGCCCGCCGCGAAGAAAAGCACCACCACCAGGGTTCGGACCTCCTCGACCGCCTGGTCCTCGAGGGAGACAGCATACGCCGTGAGATCCGGCGGGTTCACCTCCGGCCGGAGCTGGACCATCTGCGACGCGAGGACCTTCAGCTCGGCGTTCGCCGCCTGCGGGGAGACGCCCGGTGCCAGGGTTCCCAGGACTAGGAGGTTCCGGCGGCGGGCATCGCTCCGCGTGACGTCGAGCGGAAGAAAGATCTCGGCTCCTTCATCGAGCCCCATGGACTGACCGTTCACGGTGATGGGAGGAGGGAACTGGAAGCCCGGCGGGAGGACGCCGACGACCGTATAGGTCTGGCCATCGAGCTCGAGCGCGCTCCCGAGAGCTCCCGGATCGGCCCCGAAGTGCTGTCGCCAGGACCTGTCGCTGAGGACGGCGCCCGCTTCCGGAGTCTTGAGCGCGCCGGAGAAGAGGCGCCCCCTCTGGACCTCGACTCCCAGAGATGGCAGAAGGCCGGGGGTGACACGCAGGCCCTGGAGGGATGTCGGCTCTCCGCGGCCGGTCAGCGCCGTCGGAGCGAAGCGAAAAGCCTCGAGCGCCGAGAACGAGTGCGCCTGCCGCCGGAGGTCGAGATAGTCCGGCATCGAAAATGGAAGCTGGGAGGACTTCGTCTTGGCCTGACTCTCCCAGACCAGCATCAGGCGGTCGCCCCCGGAGAAGGGCAGCGGCTTGAGCAGGACGGCCCGCGCGATGCTGTAGAGACTGACGTTGGCACCAATGCCGAGAGCGAGGGTCAGAAGGACGACGACCGTGGTGGCGCGGTTCCGATTGAGCAGGCGCCAGCCATGACGGAGATTGTGGAATATCGTGTTCATGTCAGTGGACCGCCATGCCTTCCGCCGCCGCAGCGAAGCTCTGCGGCAGCCGGACTGCCAGATTGATCACTTTCCTGCCTTCACGGAAAAGGACGCCCTCCGCGAGCATCTGCTCCAGGACGGCCGCCTCGACTCCGGGACGGGAGGCGAGGTCGGCGAGGTCGACGATCTCGTGAGTGGCCGCGAGAATGGCTTCCAGGGAGGGGGCGCGCTCGAACACCTGGGCCTCCTGGCCTGCGAGGCGGGTCAGCCCCCTGTCCTCATCCCAGAAGAGGCCCTCTCCGGCGACATGGCGCCGCTGCCAGCCCTCGACGGCGGCCCGCAGCGGATGGAAGTACTGCTCCGGGCTCACCGCGCCTCCCACGGCCTCGAAGTGATAGGCCAGTTCGGCGAGCTCTTCCTCGGGGAGCTGCGGGTGGAGCTCGCGATACACCGGGACCGGGCGCAGAGCGCTCCAACCGAAAGCCGCGGGCGATTCGAAGTAGGGACTGAAACGATCAACGCGGATCGGAGACACGCCATGCGGCGGGGCCAGGTGCGGAATGCGCGCCATCAGATCGATCTGCTCCTGGTAGTCCACGGGCCGTTCGCCTGGAATGCCGCACAGGAGGTTCCACGACACGCGGATCCTCTGCTCGCGGCACCACTTCAGGAAGACCAGGTTCTGAATGGTGGTGACACCTTTGCGCAGGTGTTGGAGCAGCGGTGTGCTCAGGCTCTCGATGCCGGGCTGGAGCCAGAGCACGTTGGCGTCGCGGAGCCGCCGGACCTCGCTCTCTCGCAGGTTCGCCTTGACCTCATAAAAGAGGCTCGGCCTGGAGGCGTACGCGGCCAGCCGCGGCATCACCTCGCGGAGATGGCGCAGGGACAGGATGGTGTCCGTGGCGAACAGGTTGACGCCGTAACGCTCCCACAGCGTGCGGATCTGGGTCACGGCGGCGTCGGAGCTTTTGGCGTGATAGGTGATCTCGAACGGGTTCAGGCCGCAGAAGGTGCAATGGCACTTCTGTCCCCACCAGCAGCCGCGCGACGTCTCGAAGGCGAGCATCAGGTTCCGCCGGTCGCGGCCGAACGCGGCCGCCTGCGCGAGGAACGGGCCGTAATCCGGGATCGGCAGATCATCCAGATCCGGGCTCTGCTCGTTGACGAGGAGCTTTCGCCCGGCGGGCACCGTACCGCGGGCCAAGTCGAGCAGTGGCTGCTCGCCATAGCCGCTGACCACGTAGTCGATTTCAGGGTAGGCCTGGAAGAGCCGGCGGCCCATGGGCTGCGTGCACGCGGCACCGCCGAAGACGATGCGGACGTGCGGCCATCTCTCTTTGATCTGGCGTGCCAGCCAGAGGGCGGGGAGAAGCTGGTGGCAGGAGGTGGAAAAACCCACCAGGTCGGCGCCCGCGGCCTCGACGCGGGCCAGGCAGAGGGTGCGGAACGTGTCGAGCTTCGCGCGCATCCCGGCGACGCCGCCGAAATCCCTGGCCAGCGTGCGTTGGAGCTCGTCGTCCTTCGCGATCCCTCGCGAGTCGCGGGTGAACAGAAGCTCCCCGCGGCTCGCGGCCGACGAGTCCTCGGCGATCCGGCCGTACAGCTCGGGGCCGACGACCTCGGCGAAAGGGAAGTGCAGATAGCTCTCGACGACCTCGACCTCTCTCTCCCGCAGAAAGGTGGCGAGAAGGGCGATGCTCAACGAAGACAGCCCCGCGAGCTGATAAGGCATGCAGATCAACTGGACTCGTCGCGATCTCATGGCAGCCTCACGGGGCGGCGTACACGTCCTGCGCCGAGGCGGGGAGACCGGTTCTCCACTCTCTTCCTTCGATCACATCGACGAGACCCTGCCGCAGGCGGCAGACTCCTTCGATGTAGCCTCCGAAGCGCCGGTAGTCAATTGCGAAGGGCTCCGCGGGCTCGGCCGCGGCCAGCCGCCTGGCGAAATCTCCGATGCTCGCTTCAAGGTCCCGGTCCAGAGCGTCCGTGAGCTCCGCCAGATGTCCGGCCGCCAGCCCGGCCCAGCGCTCGATCTCTCCGCGGTCGGCCAGGCCGCGATCGCGCGCCGTGGCGAGGAGGGAGTCGAGGTAGATGGGGAACGATGCGAGATTCTCGCGCCGCCAGGGGAGGCCGGCTGTCTTCTTGCCGATGCGGTTCAGAAAATCAGTCACGTCGGGTGGATTGTGGAACATCGTCGGCAAGGTCAGGTCACGTTGTCCCAGCGACTCGACGCAGGTCGCGAAGGGAAACTCGGCGGCGATCTGCGTGCCGTCGACCGGGAGCATCGCCGGGGCGTACGAGGCCTTGGGCACGATCCGGGTGCGCCGGTAGACGTACGACATCAGGTCGATGACGTCGCTCATCTCGTGGGCGATCTCCAGGAGCGTGGAGCGCGGGTCGGCCATGATCAGGAAGAGGACGGGGTAGATCCCCGCCTCGGCCGTGCGGGCGATCGTCTCCCGGGCCTGCTCGACATAGGTACGGCCATTGAGCGACTTGACCATGAACCTGACCCGCGCCGGATCGACCGTCTCGAGCCCGAAGGAAATCCACTCGAAGCCGGCGCGCCGCATGCGTCCGAGGAACGGCCACACCGTCCTGGCGGCTCGGGTCTGGGCGCGCAAGGGGATGCGAAGGTCCTTGTCGATCAGTCCGTCCAGGACCCTGCGGTTCCACTCCGGCTGCTGGATGAAGAGATTGTCGGCGAACGAGACGGTCTCGATCTGCCGGCGCGCGGCCTCCTCGATGATGGAGACCGTCTTCTCCGGCGAGATCGCCCGGATGTACGTGTCCCTGACCGAGCAGAAGCTGCACCTTCCCCAGCGGCAGCCTCGCTGCGCATAGAGCTCGAGGTTCTTCCAACCCTCCTTCTCGACGAGTTCCCAGGGGATCACGCAGAGGTCGTCGAGCTCCTCGTCCCGCGGCGCGGGATTCGTATCCACCGAGCCCGGGATGACGAGGTCGGCGCTCGGCGGGTCCAGATGCCAGACGGTTGCTGTGCCGGGGTCGCGGACGTAGACGTTGCTGATCCCGACCGCGGCCCAGTCTCCGTTCGCGGCCCGGCGCGGGAAGGCAGCGGCCAGAAGGTTCTGGACGCAGGCTGTGGTCAGGGCGCCGCCAGGGTCCGCCGCGGCCCTGCGGCAGGGCCGGTTGGGAAGAGTGAAGGCGTATTCGGGGGGCGGCGGAACCAGCCGGCCGCGGCTGTGCGCCAGGGCCGACAGAATGGCCGGCAGCAGATGATCGGCTTCGCCGACCACCACGATGTCGAACAGGCCGGCGGCGAGCTCGACGGCAAAGCCGTCGATCGAATTGCCACCGATCATGAGCACGCAGTCCGGACGGAGCTGGCGCAGGCGCCGGGCTACTGGAATCGATCTGGGCAGGAGACGCTCCATGGAGGAGATGCCGACGACGTCCACCTCCGGGTCCAAGGCGAGCTCGAACAGCTCCGCCTGGGTCGGAACGAAGTCGATCTCGAACCCGCGGCTGCGCGCGAATCCAATGAAAGGAAGAAGCCCGGGGGAGTTAGGGAACCTCGTGCCGGTTTCATCCAGGTAGTCGAGGAAGAAGAGCATGCGCAGCGGGCGCCGGGCCCCGGCGCAGGCCGGATCTGAAGGAATGCATGCAGGATGACTCATTTTGCCTCCCTCAACTGCAACTGATGGCATCGATCAGCTCCGGGGATTCGTCGAGCAGACCGAAGAGCCGGTTGACGGCGGTCACGACGCCATCGCGGGTGACCAGTCCCACGGCGTGATCTCCCGCCCGGGCTCGCTGCAGGAGCCAACCCGTGTTCCTGCCGATCGCCTGCACGTAGCTGGCGAGCAGGGAATCGCAGGCGGGCGCGGCATGATCGCCGTGATGCTCGTAGGCGATGAACTGGCATCCGCCGCCGCAGTGGGGCGCCGCCGCGCACTGCCGGCAGGCGGGGATGTCGAGGGCGTTTCGGTTGCGCCAGCGTCCCAGGGCGAGAGGGTCGATCTCGACCGCCGGATGGAACCGCCCGACGGCCAGGTGCTTGAGGCCGGCGGAATCCCAGCAGGCGTAGAGGTCTCCATAGAGATCGAGCACCCAGCAGTTGATCTGCGCTTCACAGTTGAAGAAGCGGTGGAGAGAGAACAGGCCGGACTCCTGGAAGCCCCGGAAATACTTGATGCCGCCGAAGCCCGAGAGGTCGAAAGCCCGCATCCGCTCGTCGCGATCGGCGAGATCGAGAACCTTGAGCAGGAGCTCTGACTCCGACGGCGCGCAATGGCGCGGATTGTGGTTCTTGACCGGTGCAAGGTGGAAGTACATCCTGGGATTGTCCAGCCATCCCAAGCTGCGCGCGAAGTCGGAGAGCTCCGGCAGATGCTCGAGGTTCGACTCGTCGACGTTGACTCTCGCCCGCACGCGGATGCCGGCGGCGAGGGCGTCCGAGACCGCGGTGGCCAAGGGGGCGAAGGAGTCCCCTCCAGGCAGGGGACGCCTCTTGCGATGGACGTCGGGGGGACCATCGAAGGTGATCTGGAGCACGTCGACCTTGCCCACGATCCGGGGCAGAGCCTTGCCCAGGCCCACGCCGTTCGTGATGATGCCGTTGGTGAACCCGGCGTCCTTCCCGAGAGTGAGGATCTGGACGACGCGGTCCTGCAGCGCCGGCTCCTCTTGCAAGGGCTCGCCCCCGAAGACGGTCAGGGCCACCCGGTCGGGCGAGCTCGTCTCGATCAGCGCCGGCAGCGCGACCGAGAAGAGGTGGTCGACCATCTCTCGCGAGATGACGGGCGAGTCCAGGTGATGGAGGCGCTGCCAGCAGTAGGGACACTTGAGGTTGCAGTTGTAGCTGGGGATCACCACGATCGGCTGGCGTACCGTGGCGCGGTGGAAGCGCAGCATCTCCTCATACAGCAGGCGCGCCTGTCCGCGTTCCTCTTCCTCGGATGCGAAGAGATAGCCACGGCGGCTCAGATACTCGCCCACGTCTTCCCGCAAAGGGGACAGCAGGCCGAGGCCTTCGAGGACCGACTGATCGATGACGTCGATCGAGCCGGCCAGGGAATTGAACAGGGCGTAATAGGGACCTTCCTGATCCGTCGACTGCTCGAGGGGGACGACGACGTTGTGGGTGCTTTGCACGGCCATCGGCTTGGCCCTCCAGAGAGCTCACGATCTGTCCGGGCACCAGAAGCGGGACGGCCAGCCCCCGCCGGCCGACCCGCCCGGCAACCTGGCTGCTAGTCTTGAATCAGGACGCAGCACTCACAGATGCGGATAGCGACGACCCCGTCCCCCGAGGCGAACTTGGCCATCTGGTCGGTGTAGTCCTTCAGAGCCTCGATATCCATCTTGGAGACGGAGATCGGTGTCTTCGGTGTCTCCTGCACGATCTGTGCGGTTGTCATACGCTTCTCCTTTCTGTCCGGCCTGGCCGTCTCGACGCTCTTGCTCCGCCGTTCCCTGGGCGACCGGCTGCCCGGCGAGGCTGGGAGAGAGAGCCCAGGCCAGAGTTCAAGAAGATAGTTTCTGCTGACCTGTCCTCTCTCAATACACCCCAAAAGACAGAGGCGAGGACGCACGAGAGTGGGAAGCGCCTATCCGGAAGGGTGGGCAGGCTGCAGGGGTCGGTTTGCCGGGCCGCCCCGCTGCTCTGGCTTGCGCTGGCTAGATGTAGGTCTCGACCTTCGCCTTCGTCTTCAGCTCCTGGACGTGCGCCCGTAGCGCCTCCTTCACCTTCTCGTCGCGCAGGACCATCCCGATGCGGCCCTTGGCCTGCTCGAAGGGGACGTTCTGCGACTCCTGGCGCTCCACCAGCTGGATGATGTGGTAGCCGAAGCGGGTTTCGACCACCGGGCTGAGCTCGTTCGGCTGCTTCAGGGCGAAAGCCGCCTTCTCGAATTGCGGCACGGTCTGGCCGGGCTCGATCCAGGAGAGATCTCCACCCCGCGTCGCCGAGCCGGTGTCGTTCGAATTCTGGGCTGCGAGCTGGCCGAAGTCGCCGCCGTTCTTGAGCTGGGCGAGGAGGTCCTCCGCCTTCTGTTTCGCCTTCTGGCGATCGGCCGCGGGGGCCTGCGGGGCCACGGCGATCAGGATGTGCCGCAGGTGTACGCGCGGCGGCGTCTTCATCCGCTGCTGGTTCTGGTCGTAGAAGGCGCGGGCGTCGGCTTCCGAGACCTGCACCGTGGGCACGATCGTCTTCTGGATCAGCTTGTTGACCACGCCGTCGGGGTCCTGGCGCATCCTCTGGCGCAGCTGGGCCTCGGTCAGCTTGTTCGCGGCGAGCTGCTTGTCGAAGACCTCCTGGCTGGGGAAGCGGCTCTTGAACCCCCGCATCATCTGGTCGACTTCGGCGTCGCTGATCGAGATGCCCTGCTTCTTCGCCTCCTGGAGCAGGAGCTGGTGGGCGACGATGCCGTCGAGGATCTCGCGGTAGAAATCGGCGCTCAAGGGGACCTGGACGCCCCGCGTCCGGGCGAGCTGGAGGCGCATCTCCTGCGCCCGCGCGATGAGCTCCTCCTTCTTGATCTCCTGGCCGTTGCAGCGGGCGACCACGGCGGGGAGCTGGTCCGCGCCGGCCGGCGGGGTGGACTGGCCGGGAGCGGCGCCCGGGAGAGGCGCTTCAGGAGCCGGCGCGCTGGGAGCCGGTGTGCCGGGCGCGGGTGTGCCGGGGGTGGGCGCTCCGGGGGCAGGCGCCTCGCTCTTTTGCTTCTGGGGTTGGGTCTCCGCCTGCTTTTCCCCGCGGTTGCAGCCGGCGAGCCCGGTTGCGGCAAGGACGAAAGCGAGGAGGAGGGAAAGATGGCTGCGTCGGATCATTGGTCGGTGTCCTCACGGTTTGCGCATCGCGGAGGCATCATAATCCGGTCGGGTATACTTAGGGGCCTCTGGAAAGGAGCCGCCGCGATGGCCGTGAAGGACCAGGAGCCGATGATACTTGCCGATCCCGGCCGGGAGACCGCTCCCGCCGACTCGATCTACAAGGAGGACGTCCTCGAGACCATGGCCGAGGCGCGCCAGCGCTGGGAGTCGGCGAAAGCCAGGTCCGAGGCGCAGGTCCCCTTCTGGAAGCGGGACTTCACGACGGTCTCCGGCATGGAGGTGCCGCCTCTGGTCACCCCCGAGCAGGTGGCGGACGTCGATCCGCGCCAGGACGTCGGCATCCCCGGCGAGTTTCCCTACACCCGCGGCATCCATCCCACCGGCTACCGGGGCAAGCTGTGGACGATGCGGCAGTTCGCCGGCTTCGGCACGGCCGCGGACACCAACCAGCGCTTCAAGTATCTCCTGGCTCAGGGGCAGACCGGCCTCTCGGTAGCCTTCCATCTGCCGACCCTGTACGGCTACGACTCCGACCACCACATGTCCAGGGGCGAGGTCGGCAAGTGCGGCGTGGCCATCGACACCCTGGCCGACATGGAGACCCTGTTCGCGGGGATCCCGCTCGGCGAGGTGACGACCTCGATGACGATCAACTCGACGGCGCCGATCCTCTTTGCCATGTATCTGGCGGTCGCCGAGCAGCAGGGGGTCGACGTCCGGCGGCAGGTGGCCGGGACGTTGCAGAACGACATCCTCAAGGAGTACATCGCGCAGAAGGAGTACATCTATCCGCCGCGGCCGTCCATGCGGCTGATCACCGACCAGTTCGCCTTCGCGGCGCGAGAGGTGCCGCGCTGGAACACGATCTCGATCTCCGGGTACCACATCCGCGAGGCGGGCTCGACGGCGCTCCAGGAGCTGGCGTTCACTCTGCGCGACGGCATGGAGTACGTGCAGTACGGCATCGACGCCGGGCTTCCGGTCGACGAGTTCGCGCCGCGGCTCTCCTTCTTCTTCAACAGCCACAACGACTTCTTCGAGGAGGTCGCCAAGTTCCGGGCGGCGCGGCGGATCTGGGCCACGGTGATGCGCGAGCGCTACGGCGCGAAGAACCCGCGCTCCTCTATGCTGCGCTTCCACACCCAGACCGCGGGCTGCTCGCTGACCGCGCAGCAGCCGGTCAACAACGTGGTGCGCACCACGATCCAGGCGCTCGCCGCTGTCTTGGGCGGCACGCAGTCGCTGCACACCAACGCCCTGGACGAGACGCTCGCCCTGCCGACCGAGGAGAACGCGCGCACGGCTCTCAGGACGCAGCAGATCATCGCCCACGAGTCCGGGGTCATCAACACGGTCGACCCGCTCGGCGGCAGCTGGTTCGTCGAGGAGATGACCCGGCGCATGGTGGACGGCGCTTTCGAGTACTTCCGGCGGATCGACGGCTTCGGCGGTATGGTGGAGGCGATCGAGGCCGGCTTCCCGCAGCGCGAGCTGATGGACGCCTCCTTCGCCTACCAGCGCGCGTTCGAGGAGAAGGAGAAGCTCATCGTCGGCTTGAACGCCTTCCAGGTGGAGAACGAGAAGCCGATCGACATCCTCTACATCTCCGACGACCTGGCGGAGAGACAGGTCGCCTCCTTGAACGAGGTCCGGGAGCGCCGCGATCCGGGAGCGGTGGCGCGCACGCTGGACGCTCTGAAGCGGGGCGCCGCGGGCAGCGAGAACACCATGCCGCTGATCCTGGACTGTGTGAAGGCTTACTGCACGGTGGGCGAAATCAGCGACGCGCTGCGCGACGTGTTCGGGACCTACGAGGAGCCGGCGGTCTTCTGACCGGGGAAAACGTCATGTCGATCACCGCCGGGGCTGCCCGGGACCTGCTGCTGTACATGCTGTGGGCGGACCGCCAGATGCTCAAGTCGGTCCGCCCGGTCGATGCCGAACACCTGACCCGCGACGCCGGGGTGAGCTTCCGTTCGCTGCTCGGGACCATGGCCCACATCCTGGGAGGGGAGAAGCTCTGGCTCTCCCGCTTCCTGGGACACCCCGATCACTTCGTGCTCGGCCCCGACGACTTCCCGGACCTCCTGTCCTGGATCACCGCCTGGGAGGAGAACGCCTCGGGCGTCGAGGCGTTCCTCGCCGGCTTGACCGACGAGCAGCTCGCCGCTCCTCTGACCTGGACCAGCCTGGAGGGGGTGACCCACACCCGCCCGCTCTGGCAGCCCGTCCTCCAGATGGTCAACCACTCGACCTATCACCGCGGGCAGGTGGTCTCTCTCCTGCGGCAGATGGGCTATCCGGTGGCTTCCTCGGACCTGACCCAGTTCTTCGCCGAGCGCTGAGAGTTTCCCCTTCGTCGCCGATTTGAGACAGAATGTCGCCAGGAGGTCGACCCTTATGATGACGAGGAGAACGGTTTTGGGCCGTGGGACCGGTCTTGCCGTGCTGGCCGGGCTGCTGTTGGGGGCTCCGGCGGCGGCGGTGAGCTACGGGCGCGTCGGCTTCACCAAGATGGCGGTCGACGACTGCGCGGACATGTTCGGAACCTGTGAATGGAAGCTCACCTGCCGGATCGGAGGCGGCGCGGAGACCGAGATCTTCTCCGCCAAGGAGGGCACGGTGGCGCAGGACATCGCGATCAACAAGTCCTTCGAGCTGAAGAGCTTCCCGGCCAAGGTGGAGTGCTCGCTGTTCGAGGACGACGGCTGGTTCAGCGAGTCCTGGAAGGATGCCGGCAAGGCGTCCCTCGATCTCCAGGTGGGCGGCGACTACGCGCTCAACATCAAGAGCGATCAGGGAGTCGTCTCCATCGCCGCGGTCGCGGACAGCTTCGAGATGCCCGACGATCTCGCCGGCATCGTCGCGCCCGCCCAGCCGGCGAAGGGGAAGAAGCCGGCGGCTGCCGCCCGGCAGTTCGTCGGCGGCTACCTGAGGGACGCCGCCGGGCACGGGGTCGTGCTCGGCCTCCCCTGGGACGCGTTCAAGGCGCGTGTCGATGCCTACGCAGCGCAGGGCGTGAAGGTGGTCAAGATGGAGCACTGGGAGGCGGGAGGAAAGCGCCTGTGGGGCGGCATCTTCCGCAGCCTGGAGGGGAAGCAGGAGCTGGTGCCCGGTCTCGAATACAAGCCACCCTTCGCGCAATGGAAGAAGCTCCACGACGAGGGAATGCGCGTCGCCGACATCGAGGTCTATACCGAAGGCAACAAGTTCGTCTTCGTCGGGGCCTTTCAGGAGGGCGTCGACGACGACATGGTCTGGCTTGGAGACCTGAATCCCTTCATTGACGAATGGAGCCATCTCTCGGGAGGGGGGCTCCGGCTGGTGGACCTGGAGATCTTGCAGGCCAGCGGGAAGTGGCAGCGTGTCGGCGCCTTCCGGGGCGGCTCGGGGAGCTACGGCATCTTCAACGCGCTGACCTGGGCGGAGCTTCAGGAGAAATGGAAACGCAAGGAGGGCGAAGGCCGCACCTCCATCACCGACATCGAGAGCTACAACGACGGCGGCACGCGGAGATGGGACCTCGCGATGGGGGGAGGACAGGGCAAGATGACCCAACTGCTGGACGCCGCGGCGTTCGCCAAAGACTGGAACGACCGGCTCGCCCAGGGCTTCCGGCTGACCGCCATCGAGACGGTGCCGTAGGCGCTCTGGTACAATCCGTCGCCATGAGTGAACGACGGATGCGCATCCTGATCGCCAAACCGGGTCTGGATGGGCACGACCGGGGGGCGAAGGTGGTGGCGCGCGCTCTGCGCGACGCGGGATACGAGGTGATCTACACCGGCCTGCGCCAGACGCCGGAGCAGATCGCCGCCGCCGCCGTCCAGGAGGACGTGGATGCCGTGGGCCTCTCGATCCTGTCGGGGGCCCACAACAGCCTCCTCCCCGAGATCACCCGCCTGCTGCACGAGCAGGGAGCCGACGACGTGCTGGTGTTCGCCGGCGGCATCATCCCGGAGCAGGACATCGTCAGTTTGAAGCAGGCTGGAATCGACCAGATCTTCCTGCCCGGGACGTCCACCAAGGACATCGTGCGCTACCTGCAGGACCGTCTCCAGGCGGCCTGACACGATGCGGAGGCGCGAATGAGACGACGGATTCTGCTGGCCGACGACAGCGTCACGATCCAGAAGGTCATCGAGCTGACGTTCCTCGACGAGGATTACGAGGTCAAAGCCGTCAGCAACGGCGACGAGGCGATCGCGGCCCTGCCGCAGGTCAACCCCGACTTCGTGATCGCCGACGTCCACATGCCCGGAGCCAACGGCTACGAGGTCTGCCGGCGCTCCAAGGAGCTGCTGCCGGAGATTCCCGTTCTCCTGCTGGTCGGCACCTTCGAGCCTTTCGACGAGGCACAGTCGCGATCGGCAGGGGCCGATTCTTTTCTCAAGAAGCCGTTCGACTCGCAGGAGCTCCTCCAGCGCGTCGAGGAGCTGCTCGCGGCCAAGGCCGGTCCGGCGGCCGGTCCGGCGCCAACCGCGGCGGCTCCCGAGCCCCCTCCCCCCCCGGCGACCCCTCCGCCCCCTCTGACCACCGACTGGGGGAGCTTCCAGCTGGAGCCTTCGCCGGCCCCACCGACCGCCGATCCGTTCCCGGCTCCGATCCCGTTCCCGCAGGAGGAGGACCAGCCCTTCGCGTCGATCGGGGAAAGCGCGTTCGAAGAGCACCCCTTCGCCCTGGAGGAGGAGCCCGGCACGCTGCGGGTCGACGAGAGCACGCTCCTGCCGGCCGGCGAGCCGATGATCGATCTGGACGGCACCGCGGACCTCAGCCTGGGGGGTGATCTCCCCTCGTTCGATCCGGCTCCGGCTCTCGAGATCCCGCCGTTCGAAACCCCCTCCTTCGAGCCTCCGGCCCCCGCTGCGGAAACCCGCCGGATCGACGCCGGGATCTTCCAGGACTACGGGCTCGCCACCACGCCCGAGGAGCGGCTCGGCGTGCCGCAAGGGGCTGCTCCCCTGGTCGAGAGCCGCGCCGAGACGGAGGCCCGCATCGAGGCGCCGCCCCCGCCGTCGATCGAGGCCTCGCACGAGCCCGAGTCCACCGCGCCTCCGATCGTCGTCGCTCCCCCGAGCGGACTGGCGGTCGGCGCCATCGTTCCGGCTGGCAACGGCGGCGGCGCTTTGAGCGATGAGGACGTGGACCGGATCGCGCGCCGAGTCGTCGAGCTGATGGCGGACCGGGCGATCCGCGATGTCGCCTGGGAGGTCATTCCGGACATGGCCGAGATGGTGATCCGGGATCGCCTGCGCGAGCTCGAGAGCCAGGCCGAGAGCTTCGAGTAACCGGAGCGTGGCGGGGCCGCCAGTGGATCCCTTCACCCGCTATCTCGCGGAGCTGGAGCGGGCGCGCCCCGCAGGCGAAAGCCGTCCCGAAAACCTCGTGGTGCTCCGCCGCGTCGCGTCGACCAACCAGCTCGCCCGCGAGATCGTCGCCGATTACGAGGTCGAGGCGCAGGACCTCCATCCGCTCCTGATCCTCGCCCTGGAGCAGAGCGGCGGCCGTGGCCGTCAGGGACGGAGCTGGATCTCGCCGGCCGGCAAGGGCGTCTACGCCACCCGCGTCCTTTCGATGCGCGACCCCGAGCGGCTGCAGACGCTGCCGATGCTCGTCGGGCTCGGCCTCTGCCGCGCGCTCTCCCGCCACCTGCCGGTCCCCTGCCGTCTCAAATGGCCCAACGACCTGGTCGTGGAGACCGCCGCGGGCCGCAAGAAGGTCGGCGGCATCCTCATCGAGGCGCTCGTCCACCCGGGCGAGGGGGCCGCGGCGCTCATCGGCTTCGGGGTCAACCATTCTCATGAGGAGGAGGATCTGCCGGAGACCGGGACTTCCTTGAAGCAGCTCGGCGGCTCCGGCCCGGAGATCTCTCTGGCGGAGCTGACCTGGGACCTGGTGACCGGCCTGGAGCGCGAGCTGGCCCACCTGGGCGACCCCACCCCCGTGGTGGCCGGGTACCGCGAGCTCTCCGTACACCGGCCCGGAGACCCCATTTCGTGCCGGATCGGCGAGGCGGTCGTTGAGGGGACGTTCCTGGGCTTCGACGAGCGCGGGAGGTTGCGGCTCGAGCGCGGCGGCGAGGAGATCGTGGTGGCTTCCGGGGAGGTGATCGAGTGACGGATCAGGAACCGGGCGGACGCCGGAGGCGCTCTCGCGGAACCGAAGGGAGCGGGCTCCTGGTCCTGGTCGACGTGGGCAACACGAACACCGTGTTCGGCGTCTACCAGGGGGACG
>DASPXX010000050.1:0-2231 GCA_035637095.1 Thermoanaerobaculia bacterium | reverse complement strand
TCGCCGAGGGCCTCTCCAACAAGGAGATCGGCAGCCGCCTCGGGATCAGCGAGTCCACCGCCAAGTTCCACGTCAACTCAATCCTCGGCAAGCTGGGTGCGCAGGGACGGACGGACGCCGTGGTGCGCGCGGCGCGGATGGGGCTGGTCCTGCTGTAGCCCCCTCACCTTTCGATCAGGCCCCGGCTGCCGGATCGGCGGATGTGCGGTCTCCGGCGAACCCCTACCCTGACGCCATGAGCAACGAAACCCAGAATCCAGCCATCGAGCTCTCCGAGCTCCTCGCCACCACCGTCGAGACGGCGGGTGGCAGCGTTGTCCAGGTCTCGGCCCGGCGTGGCATGGGGTCGAGCGGCGTCGTCTGGTCGGGCGACGGCCTGATCGTCGCCGCGGCCCACAATATCGAGCGGGAGGAGGACATCACCGTCAGCCTGGCCGACGGTTCCACCGCGCCGGCGAAGCTCGTGGGGCGCGACCCGAGCACCGACGTGGCCGTGCTGCGCGCCGAGGCCTCCGGTCTGGCGGTGCCCGAATGGTCCGACCTCTCCGGCCTCAAGGTGGGCCATCTGGTGCTGAACCTGCTGCGGCCGGGCCGCTCTGTCCGCGCCCTCCTCGGCATCGTCGGCACCTTGAGCCGCGAGGAGTGGCGCACGCCGGCCGGCGGGCGGCTCGACCTCTATCTGCATGCGGCGGTCGACATCCAGAAGGGCTCCTCGGGGAGCCTGCTGGTGGATGTCGCGGGGCGCGCCCTGGCTCTCGGTACGGCGGGGCTCCAGCGGGGCCACCTCCTGGGCATCCCGTCCGCGACCCTGAAGCGGACGGTCGAGTCGCTCCTGGCGCACGGCGGTCGCATCCCGCGCGGCTACCTCGGCCTGGCTCTCGTGCCGGTGCGGCTGCCGGCGTCCGTCGAGGAGTCGGCCGGCCAGACGGTCGGCCTGATGGTCGCGGGCGTCCAGCCCGGCAGCTCGGCCGAGACGGCGGGCATCCTCCTCGGCGACGTCCTGATCTCCCTGGACGATGAGCCGGTTTCCGATCTCGGGCAGCTCCACGGGCTGCTCTCCGCGGAGCGCATCGGCCAGGAATCGGTCCTCCGGCTCGTCCGCGCCGGCGAGGTGCGCGAGGTGCGGGTGACCATCGGTTCGCGGTGAGCTACAATCTCCGGCTCCCGCCGCGCCGCGGCAGGGAGGATTTTTTCCGGAGGAGCCCCGCGCATGGCCGACATTCCGCAGCAGCCCTCGCTGGAGGGCCTCGAGACCAAGTGGCTGGAACGCTGGGAGGCGGACGGCGTCTTCCGCTTCCGGCGCGACAGCCCCGAGGCCACCGAGGTCTATGCCATCGACACCCCGCCCCCCACGGTGAGCGGGTCGCTGCACGTCGGCCACGTCTTCTCCTATACCCACACCGACCTCCTCGCGCGCTTCCAGCGGATGCGGGGAAAAGAGGTCTTCTATCCCATGGGCTGGGACGACAACGGCCTGCCCACGGAGCGGCGCGTCCAGAACTATTTCGGGGTGCGCTGCGATCCCCATCTGCCGTACGACCCGCAATTCGAGCCGCCGGCCAAGGCGGAGAAGCAGATTCCGGTCTCGCGGCGCAACTTCATCGAGCTCTGCCACCGGCTGACCCAGGAGGACGAGAAGGTCTTCGAGGCCCTCTGGCGGCGCCTCGGCCTGTCGATCGACTGGACGCAGACCTATGCCACGATCGGCGAGGGGGCGCAGCGCGTCTCCCAGCGCAGCTTCCTCGACCTCCTGGAGCGCGGCATCGTCTACAAGCTGGAGGCGCCGACCCTCTGGGACGTGGACTTCCGCACCGCCGTGGCCCAGGCCGAGATCGAGGACCGCGAGATGACCGGCGCCTACCACCGCCTCCGCTTCGGCCATGAGGGGACCGGCGGCCTGGAGATCGAGACGACCCGGCCCGAGCTGCTGCCGGCCTGCGTCGCCCTGGTGGCCAATCCGGACGACGAGCGGTACAAGCCGTTCTTCGGCTCGACCGCCGTCACTCCGCTCTTCGGCGCCCGCGTCCCGGTGCTCGCCCACCGGCTCGCCGACCCGGAGAAGGGGTCCGGCATCGCCATGATCTGCACCTTCGGCGACGTCACCGACATCGTCTGGTGGCGCGAGCTGAGGCTGCCGGTCCGCGCCGTGGTCGGCCACGACGGCCGGCTGCAGCCCGCGCCCTGGGGTGAGCCCGGCTGGGAGTCGGCGGACGCGGAGCGCGCCCGCGCCG
>DASPXX010000049.1:0-11759 GCA_035637095.1 Thermoanaerobaculia bacterium | reverse complement strand
CAGTCGGAGATGACGATCCTGGTCGAGCCGCGCCTGCCGTCGAAGATCTTCCAGGGGATCACCACCGAGATCACCGGCGAGGGAGGCTCGATCGCGCCGATCTCGGACGCTCTGATCGAGGCCGACAAGATCGGCTACGAGCACTTCGGCATCACCCCCGACTGGCGCACCCTGGGCGAGTACTTCGCGCGGCTGGAGAAGCAGGGGATCGGGATCAATCTCGCGAGCTACGTGGGCGCCACCCAGGTGCGGCGGATGGTCTTGGGCGATGCGGACCGGGCGCCCTCCGCGGCCGAGCTCGAGCGCATGCGCGGACTCGTGCGCGAGGCGATGGAACAGGGAGCGGTGGGCGTCTCGACCTCGCTCCAGTATCCTCCTGCCCCCTACGCCTCGACCGAGGAGCTGGTCGCGCTGGCCTCCGAGGCCTCCCGGTATGGCGGCCTCTACGCCACCCACATGCGCAGCGAGAGCGACGCGATTCTCTCCGCGATCGACGAGGCCGTGCGCATCGGCCGCGAGGCCCATATCCCGGTCGAGATCTGGCACCTCAAGGTGGCCGGCAAGAGCAACTGGGGGCGCATGCCCGAGGTGGTGGCGAAGATCGAGGAGGCGCGGCGCTCCGGCGTCGACGTCGCCGCCGACACCTACGCCTACACGGCCTGGTTCAACAGCCTCTCGGCCTTCGTGCCGCCCTGGGCCCACGACGGCGGCGTGGCGAAGCTCATCGAGCGGCTGCGCGATCCGGCGACGCGGGCGCGCATCCGCAAAGACATGGAGACCCCCTCGGCCGACTGGGACAACGAGTGGCAGGAGATCCCCGGCCCCGAGGCCGTTCTCCTCTGCTCGGTCAACGCTCCCGAGCTGCAACCGCTGGTCGGCAAGAACCTGGCCGAGGCGGCGAAGCTGCGCAACCAGGACCCGATCGACGCCCTGTTCGACATCCTCATCGCCGACCAGGCCTTCACCTCCGTCGCCGTCTCCGCCATGTCCGAGCCGGATGTCTCCCTCGCCCTCACGCAGCCGTGGGTGTCGATCAACAACGATTCCCAGGGGACCTCGCCGGAGGGTCTCCTCGGCAAGGACCACCCGCACCCGCGGGCCTACGGCACCTTCCCGCGCATCCTCCGCAAATACGTCCGCGAGGAGAAGAAGCTGTCGCTCGAAGACGCCATCCGCAAGTTCAGCGCTCTCCCCGCCCAGCGCATGCGCCTCGCCGACCGCGGCGTGTTGAAGCAGGGCATGTGGGCCGACGTGGTGGTGTTCGATCCGGAGACCGTGCGCGACCTCGCCACCTTCGAAAATCCCAACCAGCTCTCGCAGGGGATGGACTGGGTCCTGGTCAATGGCGTCCCGGTGATCGAAAACGGCCGGATGACCGGCGCGCTGCCAGGGAAGGTGCTGCGCGGGCCGGGTTAATCTCTGCTGTAACGTTTCTGAGATGGCGAGCACCTAATAGCGTCGAAAGGGTGGCGATGGCGACGACGAACGAACCTTCCCGGGCGGAGGACAAGAGCTTCTCCGCCCCTTCCGTGGCGCTGCCCAAGGGCGGCGGCGCGATCCGCGGCATCGGCGAGAAGCTCGGCACCAACCTGGTGTCCGGCACGGGGAGCCTGAGCGTCCCCCTGGTCACGTCGCCGGGCCGCGCCGGATTTTCCCCACAGCTTTCCCTGAGCTACGACTCCGGCGCCGGCAACGGCCCCTTCGGCCTGGGCTGGAGCCTCGGCCTGCCCGCCATCACGCGCAAGACGGACAAGGGGCTCCCCCGCTATGCGGACGCCGCCGGGTCCGACGTCTTCCTGCTCTCCGGCGCCGAGGACCTGGTGCCCGTGCCGGGACCGCCCCCCGATCCGCCCGACGGCTACACGATCCAACGCTACCGACCGCGCATCGAAGGTCTCTTCGCCCGCATCGAGCGCTGGACGCGGACCAGCGACGGCGACGTCTTCTGGCGCTCGATCTCCAAAGAGAACGTCACCACCGTCTATGGCCGCACCACCGGATCGCGCATTTTCGACCCGGCGGACCCCGGGCGCGTCTTCAGCTGGCTCCTCTGCGAGAGCTGGGACGACAAGGGCAACGCCATCGTCTATCGCTATCTCTCCGAAGACTCCTCCGGCGTGGATGGCTCGCTGGTGCACGAGCGCAACCGCGCTCCCCACGACCGGACCGCCCAGCGCTATCTGAAGTACATCTTCTACGGCAACGCGACCTCGCGCCTGGTGCAGCCGGACCTGGAGCAGATGGATTGGCGCTTCGAGGTGGTCTTCGACTACGGCGAAGGGCACTACGAGGAGCTGCCGCCGGACGCCCAGGGACGGCGCTTCGTGAACGCCCGTCTGGACCTGCCGCTGGACGCCGCCTGGCCCGTGCGCCAGGACCCCTTCTCCACCTATCGCGCCGGCTTCGAGGTGCGTACCTACCGCCTCTGCCGCCGCGTGCTCATGTTCCATCACTTTTCCGCCGAGCTCGGCACGGACGATACGCTCGTGCGGTCCACCGATCTCACCTATGCGGAAACCCCTATCGCATCCTTCGTCACCGCCGCCACCCAGTCCGGCTATGTGCGACAGGCCGGCGAGACCTATCTGAAGCGCTCGCTGCCGCCGCTCGAATTCGCCTACAGCCAGGCGGCCGTGCAGAGCGAGGTGCGCGAGGTGGACGCGGCCAGCCTCGAAAACCTGCCCGTGGGATTGGACGGCTCCACCTGGCAGTGGGTGGACTTGGACGGCGAGGGCGTGACCGGAATCCTGAGCGATCAGGCGGGCGGCTGGTTCTACAAACGCAATCTCAGCCCGCTCGGCCCGGAAGCGCGCTTCGGCCCCGTGGAGCTGGTTGGCCAGAAGCCGTCGCCCGGCACCCTCGGCCGGGGAGGCCAGCAGCTCATGGACCTGGCCGGCGACGGCCGCCTGGACCTGGTGCAGCTCGCGCCGCCCCTCGCCGGCTTCTTCGAGCGCACAGAGGAGGGTGGATGGGACCGCTTCGTGCCCTTCGTCTCGCCTCCCAATCTGGCCTGGGACGATCCGAACCTCAAGTTCGTCGATCTGACCGGCGACGGCCACGCCGACCTGCTGATCGCCGGCGACGGCCTCTTCACCTGGTACGAGTCGCTGGCGGAAGCCGGGTTCGGCCCGGCGGCGGCCGTGCGCCAGGCGCTCGACGAGGAGCGCGGCCCGCGGCTTGTTTTCGCGGACGGCACCCAGTCCATCTATCTGGCCGACATGTCCGGCGACGGGCTGACCGACCTGGTGCGCATCCGCAACGGCGAGGTCTCGTACTGGCCGAATCTCGGCTACGGCCGGTTCGGCGCCCGGGTCGGCATGGACGGCGCGCCCTGGTTCGACGCGCCGGACCAGTTCGATCAGCAGAGGCTCCGTCTGGCCGACGTCGACGGCTCCGGCGTGACCGACATCCTCTATCTCGGCCGCGACGGCGTGCGCCTCTATTTCAACCGCTCCGGCAACGGCTGGAGCGCCGGCGAGACGCTGCCCGTCTTCCCCGCCGTGGACAAGCTCACCGACGTCCAGGTGGTGGATCTCCTGGGCAACGGCACGGCCTGCCTCGTCTGGTCGTCGCCGCTGCCCGGCGCGGCGCGGCGGCCGATGCGCTACGTCGATCTCCTCGGCGGCGAGAAGCCGCACCTGCTGGTCAGGACGGCCAACAACCTGGGCGCCGAGACCCGCGTGCAGTACGCGCCGTCCACCCGCTTCTACCTGGCCGACAAGCTGGCGAGAAAACCGTGGATCACGCGGCTCAATTTTCCCGTGCACGTGGTGGAGCGCGTGGAGACTCTGGACCGCATCAGCCGCAACCGCTTCGTCACCCGCTATGCCTACCATCATGGATATTTCGATGGGATCGAGCGCGAATTCCGCGGCTTCGGTCTCGTCGAGCAGTGGGACACCGAGGAGCTCGCCACGCTCAGCGCGAGCGGCGATTTCCCCGACGCGACGAATCTCGACGCGGCGTCCCACGTCCCTCCGGTCCTCACGCGCACCTGGTTCCACACCGGCGCCTGGCTGGAAGATGGAACGATCTCGCGGCACTTCGAGGAGGAATATTTCCAGGAGCCGGGCCTCACGGACGAAGAGCGCCGCGCGATGCTCCTCCCGGACACGCAGCTGCCCGTCGGCCTCGTCCCAGAGCTGACGGCGGACGAGGCACGCGAGGCCTGCCGAGCGCTCAAGGGCTCCGTGCTGCGCCGCGAGGTCTATGCCCTGGACGGCAGCGAGGAGGCGCTCCGTCCCTACAGCGTGTCCGAGAGCAATTACACGATCGAGCGCCTGCAGCCGCGCGGCGCCAATCAACATTCGGTTTTCTTCGTCCATCCGCGCGAGACGATTGATTTCCACTACGAGCGCAAGCTGTTCGACGTGATGGGTGACTGGCGGGCCGATCCGCGCGTGAGCCATGCTCTGACGCTGGACGTGGACGACTACGGCAACGTCCTCCTCTCCGCCGCCGTGGGCTATGGGCGCCGGTACGACGATCCTGACTCCGCGCTCACCGACGACGACCGTGCCGCGCAGAAGCGCACCCTCGTCACCCATACCAGGAACCGCTATACCGACCCGGTGCAGGAGGACGACGCCTGGCGGACACCTCTCTCGTGCGAGGCGCGCACCTGGGAGGTGGTCCAGCTGTCTCCGGCCACCAATCTGACGCACGTCACGAATCTGTTTCGTTTCGGCGAGATTGCGGACGCCATCGAAGAAATGGAGGCAGCCATTGCGCAGGGAGGCGAGGAGGACCGCGACCTGCCCTATGAGGACGTGGACGCCGAGAGCGCACCCCCGGGCACGCCGTGCCGGCGCCTCATCGAGCACGCACGCCGGCTCTACCGCCGCGACGACCTCACCGGCTTGCTGCCGCTGGGCCAGCTGCAATCCCTGGCCCTCCCCGGCGAGAGCCTCAAGCTGGCGTTCACTCCCGGCCTGATCGACTCCGTCTACACCGGCCGGGTCGATGACGCCATGTTCGCCGAAGGCGGATACGTCCACAGCGAGGGCGACGCCGACTGGTGGGTGCCGACCGGTCAGGTTTTCTATTCTCCGGGCTCCAACGACACGCCCGCGGAGGAGCTGACCTCTGCGCACCAGCATTTTTTCCAGCCCTGCCGTTTCCGCGATCCTTTCGGCCAGATCACCACGGTGGTCTACGACGTCCACGACCTGCTGGTCCTGGAGACGCGCGACGCACTGGGCAACCGCATCACGGTCGGTGAGCGCGATTCGGCCGGCAACATCCTGGACAACGGAAACGACTACCGCGTTCTCCAGCCCACGAAGGTCATGGATCCCAACCGCAATCGTGCGGCATCGGTCTTCGACGCGCTCGGCATGGTGGTGGGGACGGCCCTGAGGGGCAAACCCGAGGAGAGCCGCGGCGACTCGCTCGACGGGATCGAGCCGGACCTGACGGACGCCGTGATCGCCACCCACCTGGCCGATCCGTTCGCCGATCCGCACGCTCTCCTGGGGCACGCCACGACGTGCCTCGTCTATGACCTTTCCGCCTATCAGCGCAGCCAGAGCGATCCGCAGCCTCAGCCGGCCGTGATCTATTCCCTGGTCCGCGAGACGCATGACGCCGACCTCGCGTCCGGCCAGACGACGAAGATCCAGCACGGCCTCTCGTACTGTGACGGCTTCGGCCGCGAGATCCAGAAAAAGATGCAGGCCGAGCCCGGCCCCCTCGCCGGCGGCGGACCGGAGATCTCGCCGCGCTGGGTGGGCAGCGGCTGGACGGTCTTCAACAACAAAGGAAAACCCGTCCGGCAGTACGAGCCGTTCTTCAGCGCCACCCACGGCTTCGAGCTGGCAAAGACCGCCGGCGTCAGCCCCATCCTGTTCTATGACCCGGTCGAACGGGTGGTCGCCACGCTGTTTCCCAACCACACCTGGGGCAAGGCCGTCTTCGATCCATGGCGCCAAGAGTCCTGGGACGCCAACGACACGGTCTTGCAGGCAGACCCGAAAGGCGATCCGGACGTGGCCGATTTCTTCCGCCGGTTGCCGGAGGACGACTACCTTCCGACCTGGCACGCGCAGCGTCAGGGCGGAGCTCTGGGAGCCCAAGAGCAGGCCGCCGCCGTCAAGGCCGCGGTCCATGCCGGGACGCCGACGGTCGCGTATCTCGACACTCTGGCGCGGAGGTTTCTGATCGTCGCCCGGAACCGCTTCGAGCGGAACGGCTCCACGATCGAGGAGACGTACGCGACGCGCATCCGTCTGGACGTCGAAGGCAACCAGCGCACGATCCTCGATGCCAGGGACCGCCCCGCCGTGAGCTACGACTACGACGTGCTCGGCAACAGGCTCCATCTGGCCAGCATGGACGAGGGGCAGCGCTGGATGCTCAACGACGTCCTGGGAAAGCCATTCCATGCCTGGGACAGTCGAGACCATGCGCTCCGCACCGCTTACGATGAGCTGCGGCGGCCGGCCGAGCTCTTCCTGCGCAGAGGCGCGGACCCCGAGATGCTGGTGCAGCGCACCGTCTACGGCGAGGCGCAGCCCGATCCGGAAAACAACAACCTGCGCGGCAGGCCGTTCCAGGTTTTCGACGGCGCGGGAGTGACCACCACCGGTGAATACGATTTCAAGGGCAACCTGCTCCGCACGGACCGCCAGCTCGCGGTCGAGTACAGAGAGACCCTGGACTGGTCGGCGGCCGTGGCCCTGGAAGCCGAGATCCATACCAGCCGCACGGACTATGACGCGCTCAACCGTCCGACCGCGCTCACGGCTCCGGACCAGAGCGTGATCCGGCCTTCCTACAATGAGAGCAATTTCCTCGAGAGCGTCGAAGGCGCCCTGCACGGAGCGGCCTCGACCGTCTTCGTGAGCGACATCGACTACAACGCCAAGGGCCAGCGCACGTTCATCGAATACGGCAATGGAGCCCGGACCGGATACGAGTACGACGCGAAGACCTTCCGCCTGACGCGCATGACGACGACCCGTGGCGCCGCGCCGAACCTTCTGCAAGACCTCCGGTACATCTACGATCCGGTGGGCAACGTCTCCGAGATTCGCGACGAAGCGCAGCAGACGATCTATTTCAACAACACGGTCGTCGAGCCCCATGCGAGCTACCTGCACGATGCGATCTACCGGCTGGTGGAGGCGACAGGCCGCGAGCACATCGGCCAGAACGCGAGCCCGCAGCTGGACCACGACGACAGCCCGCGCATGAATCAGCCCCACCCCGGCGACGGTCTGGCCCTGCGCAGATATACCGAACGGTACGAGTACGACGATACAGGCAACATCCTGAAGATGATCCATCTGGCCGGAGCCGACGGCAGCTGGACACGCCGCTACGAGCACGCGGCCGGCAACAACCAGCTGCGCAGCACCAGCCTGCCGGGAGAACCGGACGACATCGCGCTGCCGGACCGCTACGAGCATGACGAGCACGGCAACATGACCGGGATGCCGCATCTCGAGCTGATGCTCTGGAACGAGCGCGACCAGCTCCATGCGACCGCCCGCCAGACCGTCGCCAACGGCGGCATACCGGAAACCACGTATTACGTCTACGACACAAACGGACGGCGCGTCCGCAAGGTGATCGAGAGGCAGGCTCCCGCCGGGCAGACTCCGACCCGCAAGGCGGAGCGCCTCTATCTGGGGACCTTCGAGATCTACCGCGAATATGACGCGGGCGGCCAGATGGCTCTGGAGCGCGAGACCCTCCACGTCGAGGACGGCAAGCGGCGCATCGCCCTCGTCGAGACCCGCACCCACGGCAGCGACGGTGCACCCGCGGGGCTGATCCGCTTTCAGCTCGACAACCGGCTCGGCTCGTCCATCCTGGAGCTGGACGAACAGGCGCAGATCATCTCCTACGAGGAGTACACCCCGTACGGCAGCACGTCGTATCAGGCGGTGCGCAGCCAGACCGAGACGCCGAAGCGCTACCGCTACACGGGCAAGGAGCGCGACGAGGAAACGGGATTGAGCTATCACGGAGCGCGCTACTACGCGCCCTGGTTGGGGCGGTGGACGGCGGCCGACCCGCTGGGGATCGCGGAGCCTGGTGCCCCCTGCCCGAATCTCTACGCCTATGCCGACTGCGCTCCGGCTTCGGCGATCGATCCCACGGGCCGGCAATCCATCTTCTCGGTCCTGCCGAAGGTGGTCCAGCCCCGGACGCCCGCGGACGTGCAGGCCGAGCACCGCCAGCAGGAGATCGAGAAGCTGCGGCGCGAGGCCAAGCCGGCAGACAACCAGGAGAAGAAGGAAGAACCCAGGAAGGACGAGCCCAAGAAGACGGACAATGCGGCGCAGAAGGCGGAAACCCCCGCGCCCCTCCCTCCGCCGGAGTCTCTCAAGACCAAGGCCCTCGATAAGGCACGCATCAAGTTCGACCTCACGCCACAACAGATCGAATTCATCGTGAAATATTATCTCGCGGCGAAGGCGGAGCTCGCGAAGAGAGGCCTTCCGGAAAAGCACGCCTTGCTTTTGGTGGCGCACGCCGGAGTGGAGACGAGCTTCGGCAAGCTCGGTCCGAACCCGAAAGACAACAACTTCCTCTCCTTGCAGCCGACTCCCGACCTCAAGAAAGAGCTCGAAGCGCAAGGGATTCCGGTTCCTGCCGGGACGCGGGAAAACAGAAACGAGGAGGGGGTGCTGGTCGCCCAGGAGGGGACTCCGTCGCCGAAGTTCAAAAGCATGCAGCAGTCGATCGCCGCCCAGATCGACATCGCCTACGGGCTCGGCGAGCCGCGGCAGGGGTCGACGTACAAGCCGGTCTATCCCGGCCTCGCGGCGCAGCTGAGAAACCCGACGGCCACGGCGGCAAGCTACGGCCAGGCGGCAAAGCAAGGCGGCTATGCAGGGAAAGGTACGCCCGAGTCCGAGGCATACCCTGGCAAGCTCTCGGGCCGCTTCGCCGTGGCAGACGAGGTGATCCGGGCCTGGAGCGCCTCGATTCCGAAGCCCAAGTAACACGTTTTGAACAAGGAGCAGCCATGAAACTGCAAGGCCGCGATCTATCGAACGGCACCCGGGGCGACGACGTCCGCCTCCTGCACCGCGAGCTCCGCCTCCTGGGCTTCCGGCTCATTCCCGACAATGAGATCCATCCCGGGATCTTCGGCACGCACACGTTCGCGGCGGTGCGGGAGGTCCAGCGGCAGGCCGGGCTTCCGGTCACCGGCGTCGTCGACACGGCAACGGCACGCGTCATCAGCACGCGCACCGTCTCCGCACCATTCGACGCTCGCACGGAGGCCCGCGATACGCGCACCGATCCGGGCATCCTGATCAATCCCGTGACGACCGAGGACACGCGCTTCATCGTGCGCGGGCGGGTCCTGTCGGCCGACGGCCGGCCGCAGCCGGATCTCCTGGTGCGCGCCTTCGACCGCGATCTGCGCAGCGAGACGCTCCTCGGCGAGTCCGCCACCGATGCGGCGGGCCGCTACGACGTCCTCTATACCGCCGAGCCGGTCGCTCCGGACGAGAAGAAGACCGCCGACCTCGTCGTCCGCGCCTTCGACGGGCGCGGAGAGGACGAGCTGGCCGCCTCCCCCATCCTGTTCAACGCGGGACCGGTCGAAACGATCGATCTGATCCTGGGCGGCGAGACCTACCGCGGGCCCTCGGAGTACGAGCAGCTCGTCGCGGAGCTGACGCCGCTGCTGCAAGGCATCTCTCTCAACGAGCTGACCGAGGACGAGAAATTCAAGGATGTCAGCTTCCTGCACAGCGAGACCGGACAGGAGCTGAAACGCATCACGTTCCTGATCGTGGCCCACCGCCTGCATAAGGAGACGGATCTGGAGCCCGAGGTCTTCTACGGTCTGTTCCGCCAGGGCCTGCCCACCCGGCTCCCGGCCCTGCTCGCGGCGAGCCCGGCCGCGGTGCGCCGCGCCCTGGTGCGCTCGGCGGAAGCGAACATCATTCCGCTCGAGTTCGCCGACCGGGCCGACGCCGTCCTCGAACGCCTCGGCAAGCTGCGGGTGCAGACGGCCCTCCAGCCCGGCGTCGAAGCGCCGAGCCTGAGCGACCTGCTGCGCCTCACTCTCGAAGACGACGGGCTGCGCGAGGACTTTCTCGCCGCCTACGCCGGCCACAGCGGCTCGATCGAGGACTTCTGGCACGATCTCGAAAGGCTGCCGGATTTTGAACGGGTCGCCCAGGACCTGAAGCTCTCTGTGCAGCTGGGGGCGCTCACCGGCAACCACCTGCCGCTGGTCGACATGCTCCAGCGCATGCAGCGGGAAGGAACCTTCCGGGAGATCTCAGATCTCGCCCGCTTCGACGAGGAGGGCTGGCTCGACCTCCTCGGCAGGATTTCCGAGGGGGGCCTGCCGCCCGGCGTGCCCGGCGCGGACGAGGACGAGAAGGCCCGCAACTATGCGCGGGCGCTGAGCAACCAGGTCGAGGACGCCTTTCCCACGGCCTACCTCGCCCACCGCCTGGAAGGCGCGAATCTGTCCGCTCGACAGGATCTGCTCACGTTTTTCGAGGCCAATCCCGACTTCAACGTCCGCTCCACGCGGCTGGGTCAGTACCTGCAGGACCATCCCGGCGCTCTCGACCATCTCGAAAACCCCGCAGAGACCCGGGCCGGCATCAAGGCCCTGCAGCGCGTCTCCAAGCTCACGCGGCGCTCCGAGCATGCGATCGCGCTGCTCGAGGAAGGAGCGGATTCGGCGCACTCGATCGCGCGGATGGGCGAGAACGTCTTCCAGTCCAGGTTCGGCAAGGCCGTCGGCGGCAAGGCCCGGGCCAAGAAGATCTACGCCCGGGCACAGCAGGTGGAAGCCCGGGCCCTCAGCCTGGCCCTGGAAGCCGGCGTGGGAGCCCGGAAGACCAGCCTGATGGCCGTGCCCGACGAGACGGTGCGGAACGTGGGCGGGCCGGCTGCGCTCTCCAATCTCAAAGAATCCGCCCAGGTCGCCGAGTCCGCCGAAGAGGATGGAGGTGTGCCGGAATGGTCCGCCCTCTTCGGCTCGATCGAGCTCTGCGGGTGCTCCGAGTGCCGGTCCGTCGGCAGCCCCGCGGCCTATCTGGTCGACGTGCTCCACTTCCTCTCCGGCCGTCCTTCCAAGACGGCGAGCCTGAGCACCAAGGACGTCCTCTTCGAGCGCCGGCCGGACCTGGGCGAGATCGAGCTGACGTGCCAGAACACGAACACGCCGCTCCCCTACGTCGACCTGGTCAATGAGGCGCTGGAGAACGCGGTCGCCCCCTTCTCCTCCTTCGCGCCGTTCGCCCTGCCCGCCGGCGTCGAGGCGGATCTCAACAGCCGCAGCCTGTCGGCGGCTCTGAGAAATGCGTTCAATCCGGCGCTGTCGACGGAGGCCGTGGTCACCGTCGGCGGCGAGGGCCGGCCGTGGGACGTGGCTCCCGACTGGTGGACGATCGACGAGCCGGCCTTCACCTACACGATCCGCAAGGAGGCGGGCCTGCTGACGGTCGTCGCGCGCAGCCTCCAGACCAGGGGCACCGCCGCCGAGCGCGCCGCCAACCCGCAATATGTCAATGCCGCCGCCTATGACGTGCTGGGCCAGGCGGTCTATCCGTGGTCGCTCCCCTTCGACCTGTGGGCGGACGAGGCGCGCGCCTATCTGGAACATCTGGGCGTGCCGCGCTTCGAGATCATGGAGCGCTTCCAGCCGGGCGAACGCGCCGCCATCCTGGAGGAGGCCGTCCTGGCGCGAGAGCACCTGGGCCTGACCGGCGCGCAGGCCGACCTCGTCACCGGCGCCGCCAGCCCGGAGCCGTGGAATCTCTGGGGCTTCG
>DASPXX010000048.1:0-29532 GCA_035637095.1 Thermoanaerobaculia bacterium | reverse complement strand
GGTCTCGAACCTGGAGCGGCGGTCCCTGGCCACGGCCGACTCCCCGGTCTTCCCACGTCTCTGCGACCTGCAGATGCTCCTGCCGGCGATCACCGGCAAGGTGGAGATGGTCTATGAAGGGGAGCAGCAGGGGGCCGAGGTGGTGGCCCGGCGTCTCCTCGGCCAGGCGCTCAAGAAGGTCTTCGACAACCGCTTCCCCGAGATCGGCAAGGAGCTGGGGAGCGGCGGCGCGGACGACACCGGCCCGTACGCGCCGATCGTCCGCTGGTTCGCCGCGGGGAACGCCGTCACGATCTCGGACGAGCAGCCGTTCTCCGACTACGAGACGGAGCTCTACAAGGTGCCCGGCCTCAAGGCTCTGGCGGCGCGCTACGGCAAGGGCGGCGAGGAGAGAGCGCTCGCCGCCGAGATGGTGCTCGAGGGGCTCCACCAGCACCTGAAGCTCGCCCGCGCCGACCTGGACAGCCAGGTCAGCTACAAGGAGATGGTCAAGTTCCAGCTCCTGAAGCCGCACCGCGGCGCCGGCAGCCGCAGCGGCCGGGGCGACATCAACTAGGGGATCGGCGATGCGCCACCAGTACCTCTATCTCGATCCCGAGCTGATCCGCGCGATCCTCGCCGGGCTCGACCTATTGCGCCTGTTCAACCAGCTCGTCCTGGCGAGCGCCGGGGACGTCGACGAAGCGATGGACTGGATGCGCTATCTGCAACAGCAGGGGCACATCCCGGAGGACATCGATCTGGAGGCGTTCTTCGCCACCCTGGAGGACCAGCAGCTCGTCCAGCGCAACGGCGAGGGCGGGCTGCAGCTCACCGCGGGAGGCGAGCGCCGCGTCCGCCGCAGCGCCTTCGAGGAGATCTTCCAGGGGCTCGACCGCGCCGGCACCGGCTATCACCCGATCCGCGCCGCGGGCGAGGGGATCGAGCGCCTCCCCGAGACCCGCCAGTACAAGTTCGGCGACGACATCCACCTCCTCGACTCGGCGCGCTCGCTCCAGAACGCCATGCGACGGACCCACGGCGACCTGGAGCTGGCCGAGGACGACCTGGAGGTCTTCGAGACCGAGCACCTGACCACCTGCGCCACGGTGGTGGCGATCGACATCAGCCACTCGATGATCCTCTACGGCGAGGACCGCATCACGCCGGCCAAAACCGTGGCGCTCGCCCTGACCGAGCTGATCACCACGAAGTATCCGAAGGATCATCTGAGCGTGATCCTGTTCGGCGACAGCGCCCAGCCGGTGCCGCTGACCGAGATCCCCTACATCCAGGCCGGACCGTTCCACACCAACACGCGGGACGGCCTCCAGCTCGCGCGGAGCCTGCTCGCGCGGCAGAAGCAGCCGAACAAGCAGATCTTCCTGATCACGGACGGCAAGCCTTCGGCGATCACCGAGGGCGGCCGCATCTACAAGAACCCCTTCGGGCTCGACATGCGGATCGTCAATCTGACGCTGGAGGAAGCGGACCTCTGCCGCCGGCAGAAGGTGGTGATCACCACGTTCATGCTGGCGACCGATCCCATGCTCACCCAGTTCGTCGAGAAGCTGACGCAGATCAACCGCGGTCGCGCCTATTTCGCGAGCCCCTACAACCTGGGCGAGTTCATCCTCGCGGACTACATCCGCAACCGGCGCCGGAGGGTGCGATGAGATGGAGCGCGTCGCCTTCATCGTCAACTCCGGAGCCGGCTCGGTCGTCGCGGCCGATCTGAGCGCCGAGGTCCTGCACCAGCTCTGCGAGGAGTCCGGGATCGCGGCCGAGGCTCACTTCGTCCCCGGCGACCAGATCATCGAGACCGCGCGAGCGGCGCTGGCCGCGGGAGCCGAGGCGCTGGTGGCCGGCGGGGGCGACGGGACGATCCGGTCGGTCGCGAGCGTACTGGTGGGCGGCGACGTGCCGCTCGGCGTGCTGCCGGTGGGGACGCTCAACCATTTCGCGCGGGACTTGGGCATCCCGGTCGAGCTCCCCGCGGCGGTGCGCCTGATCGCGGAAGGAGTGCCCCGCGCGCTCGACGTCGGCGAGGTGAACGGCGAGATCTTCATCAACAATTCGATGCTCGGCTTCTATCCGCCGGTCGTCGAGGTGCGCGACCAGGAGCGGCGCGAGAAGGACCGCAACAAATGGCTGGCCACGGTCTCGGCCCTGTTCAAGGTCCTTCCCCGGCAGGAACGTCTCCACATCCGGGTGACGGCGGACGGGCTGACGACCGAGCACAAGAGCCACTTCGTCTTCATCGGCAACAACGAGTACCAGATGGGCGCCTTCACCTATTCGGCGCAGAGCCGCTTCGAGTCCGGCAACCTCTATCTTTACATTGCGAAGAGCCGGACCCGTCTCGGCCTGGTCGGTCTCGCTCTGCTCTCGCTGGTCCGCGATCTCAAGTGGACGGAACACTTCGACCGGTACCGCCTGCCGGAGCTCGTGATCGAGACACGGAAGAGGACCATCCAGGTCTATTTCGACGGCGAGGTGCTCATCCTCCAGCCGCCCCTCCACTACCGCAACCGGGCGCGCGCGCTGCGGGTGATCGTGCCGGCGGTGCCGACGGAGTGACGCTTGTCCCCCCGGGCGGAACGGCGTATCCTGGAAGAAATGGATCCCGCTCTTCCGAGCATCCAGAGCCAGTACGTACCTCTCGACCGCTACCTGAGCCTCGCCGAGGCCGATCTCGCGCGGTCCATGTTGCAGGCTGCCGGCTTGGAGGCACAGGTCCGAGACGAGTACCTCGCGGGCCTGAATTGGTACTACATTCCCGCCATCGGGGGGGTCCGGCTCGAAGTTCCGGCCGATCAGTGGGAAGATGCCCAGGATCTCCTCTCCGCGGAGCCCGATCCGATCAACCAGACTGAGGAGGAGCAGGCCCATCTCGAGGTTGCGAAACGACAACGCCGCACCCTGGGCAAGGTCGCCATCGCTCTTCAGTTGTTTCCCCTGGTGGCTCCGGTGGTGATGGGTTTCCTCCTAGCGAGTGTGCTCCTCCGCAAGGACGAAAGCCCCGGCGAGCACAACGACGAATAGAAGGCTTCGAACCCGGTCTTCTCCCCTACTTCACCAGCAGCACCGGGCACCGGGCCACGATGGCGATGCGGTAGCTGATGGTGCCCCAGCCCAGCGCGGGGTGGTCGCGGTCGACTTTGTGCGAGGAGAGGACGATCAGGTCCATGTCCCGGTTCTCGGCATAGCGCACGATCGCCTCCGCCCGCTTGCCGTATTGCAGGTAGTGATGGACCTTCACCGGCGCGGCCTCCCGATAACGCTCCTGGCCACCGCCCGGTTTTCGAGCCCGCGGTAGAAGTCCTTCATCTCGGCCTCGCCGGGGTTTGAAACCGGGCTACGGGGTACTTCAGGCTTTACCTTCGCACTATTCCGCGGCCGGGATGACCGACGCCAGGCGATCGAAGTGGCCGTCCCGGTGCAGGATCTGGAGGCCATGCACGCGTGAGCAGGCCGCGATGAGCAGATCGGTCCCGGGCTGGGTGAGGCCTTGGCGGCGCGACTCTTGAGCAAGCCTTCTCGCCTCCGCCCACGCGCTGTCGTCAGTCGGGACGGTCTCGACGCTCTTTTCCAACTCCAGGAGCCACTTCCGCTCCGCATCGCCACCGATCCCGTTCCACAGCTCGAGCCGCACGAAATCGCAGAAGCGGGCCCTCCCGGTCCGCAGCGCGGCGCGGACCTCGTTGCGCGTGGCCTCATCGCCGCGCTGGCGCATGGCCTCCACCCGCGCAGACGTGTCGATCAACAGTGGCCGAGCCATCACTCAGCCGATCTCGCGGAGCCGCAACAGCTCCTCCGCAGACATGACATTGTCGAACGTCCCAAGCTGCTCGGCGAGCTTCTCGAGGCGCTTGCGCCGATTGAAATCGCTGATCGCCGTCACGATCGCGTCACGCTTGGTCCGGGCATGGGTATGGCGGATGACTTCCTCCAACTCCTCGTCCGGAATATCGATCGTCGTCTTCATGCTTCCACCCTACTTCACCAGCAGCACCGGACACCGGGCCACGATCGCGATGCGGTAGCTGATGGTGCCCCAGCCGAGCGCGGGGTGGTCGCGGTCGACCTGGTGCGAGGAGAGGATGATCAGGTCCATCTGGTGATCCTCGGCAAAGCGCACGACCGCCTCCGCCCGCTTGCCGTACTGGATGTCGTGGTAGACGCACGCCGGCCCGGCCTCCCGGCAGCGCTCTTCGAGGCGGACCAACTTGGCTTCCGCCCGGACCTCCAGGCCGTGATAGAAGTCCTTCATCTCGTCGAACTCGACGTGCTCGATCATCTCGATGACGTGCAGGAGATAGATCTCGGCTTCTTCGTGGCCGCTGAGGACCTCCTGGGCGGCCTGGATCGCCGCCTCGTTCTTTTCGGTGAAATCGACGGGTACCAGGATCTTGCGGAACATGGCAGGCCCTCCCGGTTCCATCATCCCGGCCGGCCGGGAGAGTGTCAACCACCCCGCGGGGTGGCGGGGACACCTCGGGAGGCGGTGGTAGAGTGACGCCGCTATGCGGCGATGGCTTTTGCGGATCGGCGTGCTGCTCGCCCTGGTGGCGATCGTCGTCGCGCTGCGCCAGACCGTCTTCAAGCCGAAGCCGATCGAGGTCCAGGTGGTCGAGGCCGCCCGCGGGCAGGTCGAGGAGACGGTGACCAACTCGCGCGCCGGGACGGTCAAGGCGCTGCGCCGCGCCCAGATCTCCCCCGAGGTCGGCGGCCGGGCCGTCGAGATCCCCCATCGCGAAGGGGAGCACGTCGGGAAAGGAGACGTCCTGCTGCGCCTCGATCCCGCGGTTCTCGACGCACGGCAGACTCTCTCACGCCGCGAGCTCCAGGCAGCCCAGGCAGAGCGCGACCAGGCCTGTGCCAACGCCGAGCGCTCCCGCCGCGAGCTCGCCCGGCTCACCAACCTGGCCAAAGAGGGCATCATCTCCACCGATGTCCTGGACCAGACGCAGACCGCCGCCGCGACCACCCGGGCCGCCTGCGAGGCCGCCCGGGCCGGCGTGGCGCAGGCGCAGGCCGGAATCGATCTCCAGGGCCGGCAGATCGGCCAGACGATCATCCGCGCTCCCTTCTCCGGCATCGTCGCCGACGTTTCCATCGAGGTGGGCGAGTTCACCACCCCGTCGCCTCCCGGCATGCCCATCCCGCCGGTCATCGACCTGATCGATCCGGAGTCGGTCTATGTCAGCGCGCCCATGGACGAGGTCGATTCGGCGCGCATCCGGCCGGGCCAGCCGGTGCGCATCTCGGTCGACTCCTACCCCGGCCGCTCGTTCCCCGGCCGTGTGCTGCGCATCGCCCCCTACGTGCTCGACCGCGAGGAGCAGAATCGCACGATCGAGATCGAAGCCGGCTTCGCCGAGATCCCCGCCGGGGTGCGCCTGCTCCCCGGCACCTCGGCGGACGTCGAGGTGATCCTGGAGACGCGCGAGAACGTGCTGCGCGTGTCTACGCCGGCGCTGCTCGAAGGCAACCGCGTCCTGGTGGTGGAGAACGGGCTGCTGGTCGAGAAGAAGCTCGCGATCGGGCTCAAGAACTGGGACTGGACGGAGGTCCGCACGGGTCTCGCACCGGGGGCTCTGGTGGTCACCTCCCTCGACCGGCCGGAGGTCAAGGCGGGCGCCCAGGTCCGCGTCGCCCGGAGCGCAGCGGGCGAGGAAGACGCGGCTCCGTGATCCGCCTGGAGAAGATCTGCCGCACCTATCAGCTCGGCGGCCAGCCGGTCCACGCGCTCGTCGACATCGACGAGCACGTCGCGCCCGGCGAGCACATCGCCATCATGGGGCCGTCGGGCTCCGGCAAGTCGACCCTCCTCTATACACTCGGCTGCCTGGACCGCCCCGACAGCGGCTCCTACTGGCTCGACGGCCGCGAGGTGGCCCGCCTGAGCGACGAGGAGCTGACGCAGATAAGGCGCCATCTGATCGGCTTCGTCTTCCAGTCGTTCCACCTCGTGCCGCGCCTGACCGCCGCCGAGAACGTCGAGCTGCCCATGATCTTCGCCGGTCTGCCACGCGGCGAGCGGCGGGAGCGGGTCGCAGGCGCCCTGGCGGCGGTGTCCCTCGCGGACCGCAGTGATCACCGGCCGGACCAGCTCTCCGGCGGCGAGCGCCAGCGGGTGGCTCTCGCCCGCGCCACGGTCATGCAGCCGCGCCTGCTCCTGGCCGACGAGCCCACAGGCAATCTCGACACGGCCTCGGGCCGCCAGATCCTCGACCTCCTCGACCACATGAACGACACGGGGGTCACGCTGGTGGTCGTCACGCACGATCCGAACGTGGCGCAGCGGGCCGACCGGGTGATCGTCCTGGTGGACGGTCAAATCGTCCGCCGGCTGCCCGGCCGCGACGTGGTGGGAACGGCGAATCTCTTTGCGCCCCCGGAGCCGGGATGACCTTCACCGACCTCTTCCGTTTCGCCGCCGGCTCGCTGCGGGGCCACCGGCTGCGGACCGCCCTGTCTCTGCTCGGCATGGCGATCGGCGTGGCCGCGGTGGTGGCCTTGACTGCGCTGGGCGAGGGGGCACGGCGGTACGTGATCGACCAGTTCGCGAGCATCGGCACCAACCTGCTGATCGTGGTGCCCGGCAAGTCGGAGACCACGGGCATTCCCGGGATGGCCACCGCCACGCCGAACGACATCACGCTCGAGGACGCCGAAGCGGTCGGCCGGCAGATCCGCGAAGTCGACAAGGTGGCGCCGATCGTGGTGGGCACGGAGGACGTGTCCTACGGCGCCCGCCGGCGGCAGGTGGCGGTGGTCGGCTCGACGCGGGAGTTCATGGCGGTCCGCAAGGTCTCGGTGGCGCGCGGCGAGTTCCTCCCGGCCGCGGAGATGCAGCGCGGCCGGTCGGTGGTGGTTCTCGGCAAGCAGGTGGCGCAGGAGCTCTTCCGCGGCGAGGAGCCGGTCGGCAGGATCGTACGCATCGGCAGCTGGCGCATGCGGGTGATCGGTGTGATGGCGCCCCGCGGCGTCCAGCTCGGCATGAACGTGGACGACGTCGTCCTCGTCCCGGTGGGCACGGCCATGAAGATGTTCGACCGCCGCTCGCTCTTCCGTATCTTCGTCCAGGTGCGGGGCGCGGCCGACCTGGAGCGGGCCAAGCGGAGGGTGATCCGCCTGTTCGTCGAGCGGCACGACGGCGAGGAGGACGTCACGGTCCTCACCCAGGACGCGGTCGTCTCCACCTTCTCGCAGATCCTCGGAGCCCTGACCCTGGCGGTGGGGGCGATCGCGGCGATCTCGCTGACCGTGGCCGGGATCGGCATCATGAACGTCATGCTGGTGGCGGTCTCCGAACGGACGCGGGAGATCGGTCTCCTGCGCGCGGTCGGGGTCGGACGCCGGCAGGTGCTCGCCGTCTTCCTCACCGAAGCGGCTCTCCTCTCGGCAGCCGGCGGCCTCTTCGGTCTGGCGGTGGGCTGGACGGCGGTGGAAATCCTGGTGCAGATCTTCCCGGCCCTGCCCGCGAGCCCGCCGCCCTGGGCGGTCGGCGCCGCCCTCGCCCTCTCGTTCGGCGTCGGGCTCCTCTTCGGCTGGCTGCCGGCCCGGCGTGCGGCGCGGCTCGACCCGGTGCTGGCGCTGGCTTCGAGATGACGGCCGAGGTGACCCCATGCGCGACCTGATCCGCCTCGCCGCGAACGCCGTCGCCGGACACAGGCTCCGCTCGGCGCTGTCGATGCTGGGCATCGCCATCGGCATCGCGTCGGTGATCCTGCTGACCTCGATCGGCGAGGGGACCCGCCTCTACATGGTCAGCCAGTTCACCCAGTTCGGCACCAATATCCTGTCGGTCAATCCGGGCAAGGCGGAGACGCTGGGGATCCCCGGCGTGCTGGGCGGCACCACGCACAAGCTGACGATCGACGATGCGCTGACGCTCGAACGGATCTCGGGGGTCGAGGAGGTGGTGGCCGACGCCTTCGGCACCGCGCGCGTCGAGGCCAACGGCCGCGGACGGAGCGTGCTGGTCTACGGAGTGACGCCCAATATTCCGACCGCCTGGAAGTTCGCGGTGCGGCAGGGCTCGTTCTGGCCGGCCGGGGACCCGCGCCGCGGAGCGCAGGTGGCGGTCCTCGGTCCCACCCTCAGGCGCGAGCTGTTCGGGGAGGAGAACGCCCTCGGCCGCTTCGTGCGCATCGGAGGCAGCCGCTTCCGGGTGATCGGGATCATGGAATCCAAGGGCCAGTTCATCGGCATCGACATCGACGACGCGGCCTACATTCCGGTGGCGAGCTCCATGCGGATGTTCAACCTCTCGGAGCTCAACGAGATCAACGTGGTCTACGCGAGCGCCGGAATGGCGGACCGGGTGGAGCGCGAAGTCCGCCGCGTGCTCGCGGAGCGGCACGACGGCAAGGAGGACTTCACGGTCACCACCCAGGAGGCCATGCTGGCCGTCTTCGGCAACGTGATGAACATGATCACCCTGGCCGTCGGGGCGATCGCCGGCATCTCGCTGCTGGTCGGCTCGATCGGCATCCTGACCATGATGTGGATCGCCGTGGGCGAGCGCACCCAGGAGATCGGTCTGGTGCGGGCGATCGGCGCGACGCGCCGGCAGGTCCAGCTCCTCTTCCTGACCGAGGCCGCGGCCCTGGCGACCCTGGGGGGCGCCTGCGGCGTCCTGGCCGGGATGGGGCTCGCCGTCCTGCTCCGCGTGGCGGTCCCGGGGTTGCCGGTCCACACGCCGCTGTTGTTCGTGGGCCTGGCGGTGGCGATGAGCACGGTCACGGGGCTGGTTTCGGGGGTGCTGCCGGCGCGGCGGGCGGCGGGGTTGGACCCCATTGAGGCACTGCGGACGGAGTAGGGGGGCGGTCCTCCGGTAGATTTGTAGTAAAGTTTCGACAGCCGTCCCAGACGCAGAAATCTCGGATCGGATTGTCCGACTCGAGGAGGGATTCCATGCCCCACGCGCCGGATGCAGAGCAAGCGTCCTCCAAGACATTGGAGGGATCGTCTTCGCGGATCCTGGGCTACCTCACCGGCCTTGGCGCGGTGGGTGCTGCGGTGCAAGGAATCCTCGCGAAGCTCCAAGATCCCGGCGGCCGGGATCAGTATCTGTTCGGGATCGTCAGTGTGCTCTTGGTGAGCGCGTGGAGCCTCCTGCGGCGGCGGATCGGCCCCCGATCGCGTTTTAAGAGACCGCAAGAGCTGGAGATCGGCACCGGCCAACTCCTGGGCAGGGACGGTTACTTGAGGGATCTGCTCTCTGTTCTCCGCAACCATCGACTGGTTTTTCTCGGCGGCAGGTCGGGCACCGGCAAGTCGCAGCTCCTCGCACACGGCGTGCTGCCAGCGCTCGAAGAGGATCCCTGGATCTTCCCTCTCCTGATTTTTGAATGGGGTAATGACAGGGATTGGATCGAAGGGCCGTACGAGCTTCTGGCTAGTAAACTGAGAGAGTCGCTAAACAAGCTGAAAGAGTCACTCGATGAGGAGACGCTGCAGCAGCTCGAGATCCCCCGGCGAGTCCCCGCAGCGGAGATATTCGATTATCTGGACCGGCTGCACGAAGAGCTCGGTCTACTTCCAGTTCTTCTTTTCGATCAGTTCGATGATTATATCATCCGTCACCAGAATCACCTTCGACGCGGACTGGGAAAAATCGAATTCCAGGAGTTGGAGGCACAAAATCCGTTCTGGAGAGAGGTGGCAAAGCGGACCAGGGTCGGCAAGATCCATTGCCTGTTCGCGGCGCGGAGCGATGCCCGCTCCTGGCTCGAGTGTTTCCGCTTCGCGGACCCCAAGGAGCGTGACGTCCCAAGGCTGGAGGAGGAATTCGCCGCAGCTCTCCTGGACGCGGTGGTCGAGAAGGCCGGCCTGCTCGACCCGGGCCTCGGGTTCACGCGGCTCCGCACCCGGCTGCTCCAGGATCTTGCTCCCGACGGCGTGGTCCTGCCGGTTCAGATGAAGATCGCGTTTACCGCTCTAAAACACTTGCGCCCGCCGGTCCTCGCAGAGTACCTCCGTGCCGGAGGTCTCCCCGGTCTCGAGGCGCTCTTTATCGAGCGCCAGGTCGCACTGGCGGTGGAGGGCGACCCACGGCAGGCCGCCGAGATCCGTCCGCTGCTGGTTTCCATGGTCGATCCGGTGGAGGAGAAGACGGTGTTTCGCAGCGGCGACGAGCTGGCCGCCGAGCTCCCTCCGGAGAAGCGGGACAGGGAGAAGCTGGACAAGACTTTGAGAAACCTGAAGGCCAACAGATTGCTGCGCTTCCAGCGGACGGAAGAAGGCCACGAGGTCTGGCAACTGGATCATGACTACCTCTGCCGGGGCGTCCTCGCACTCGACCGTCGCGCACGCCGCTGGCAGCTCGTCCTGGAAGAAGGCTCGCGCACCTTTGGTGGAGCGGAGGGCCTACTGGCCCGTTGGCGGGCCCTGCTGACGCTCACGCTCCAGGTCAGGCTTCTTTCTGAGCGTTTGCGGGGGAAGCTCACCTACGGCAGGAACCGCGGATTCGCGGCCCTGAGCCTGCTGCGGCTGGTCGCCAACGCCTGGGTGGTCACGGCTGCTCTGGGACTCTTTGCCTGGTTCTCCTACGCTCTGCGGGAAGAGGCGCGAGACCTCTTCGCCTCGGAAGATCTCTGGGCGATCAGCCGCTCCCCTGAAAGAGTGCGCCGCGCGGTGCTCGATCAGATCTTCGACAACGAGTTTTCAGCAAAGCTCTTCAAGGAGCGTTCCGAAGGCCTCCTGTTCGCCATTGGCGGCCTGGACCCGGCACGCAGTACCCGCCTGCTGGAGGAGGGGTTCCGAGGCCATTGCGCCCGAGAGGCCCTTGATATCACAGGAATGCGGGCCGCCTGCTTGGAGATCTACAAGGCTCTGGCTCCCGACCCTATGGATGCGGAGATCATCCAGGACGCATCCAGACTCTCGGGAGGCAAGGAACCGTGGATGGGCTATCTGAGGGAGCCCACGCATCCCCTCCTGCCCGAGCATCGGCGGGAAGCGGCGCGGCTCTTTCTCCAGGAGCTCAGGGAGCCCGATCCCAGCAAGTTCGATGCGGAGCGTGTAGCCCAACTTTCCAAGGAGCTCACCCGAGAGGAGATCGGCGAAGCTGCCGGAGTTGTCGCGATGGCCTTGGGGGAAAAGAAGAGGCCTGATCAGGTGCTCGACACCTGCGAGGCGCTGGCTCATCTGGGTCCTTGGCTCCCACCTTGGGTCGGAGAGGCCGCAGCCGGTCCGTTCCTGGAAGTTCTGCACCGGCCGAGGGGCTCGCTCTACTTGAGGCGTGACCTGGAAGGCTTGGTGGCGAGAATTCCGGAACAGAAGACGGTGGCGATCTGGAACGAGTTGGTCTCTATCCTCCGCGAGGATCGAAAAAGCATCTCCGGGGCGGAGGCCCTCCTGCCAGCCGTGGCAGCGCGGCTCCCGTCTAAAGAGGCCGACAAGGCATGGGACTATATCGACCACATTCTTTCCGGTGGGCCCGCCGCTCCGGCATATCACGTCGACGAGTTGGTCGAGGGGCGACGACCGCTCGCAGCGAAGCTCTCCGCCGAGGGGGCTCTGAGGTCGTACTCTGTCCTCGCCCGAGCCCAGGGGGAGCCCTGGCTGATCGCCTCCAGCCTTCTCGATCTGCGCGGCAAGCTCCCAACGGCGTACCAGGCGGAGGTCCAGAAGACATTGGTGGCATGGATTCAGGACGACCACCTGCCCGCCGCAGAAAAGCTGCGTCTCGCTGGGCTCCTACCGCGTCTCGGGAAAGATCTTTCCGAGCCGGAACTCAACGCCATCGCGTGGAGCTTGGCCGGGAGCCTCGAGCGGGTGAGGTGGTTCTCCGAGATGCGGGACCTGCTCCAGGCCCTCTCGCTCTGCGAGAAAAACCTTTCTCCCAAGGCGGCGGCACAGCTCGCGGAAGCGGCGGCGGACTGCATCCTCCGCCGATTGCCACAGGAGCTGTCGAGTCACTCGAGCTTTGTGGTGCTGGCGGGTGGTCTGGAGCTTTTGGCGCCGCGGCTGTCGCAGCCGCGGATCGTCCAGGCGATCAATCAACTCAGCGCCTACTACGAGCATGAGCCTACCTCGGAGCTTCGGGCCACTCTCGTTCGTCTCGGCGGAAGGCTCTCGGGCCTCGAACGCCGAAAGCTTCTCCGCCGGTTCGCTCCGAGCCCGCGAGATGCAGCAAGCTGCGGCGAAGCAGCCCCTCTGTTCACGCGAGACGATCTCGATGAGCTCGTCGAGAGGATGAAATGGCCCACCTGCACCCGGAAGGAGCGTGCTCTCCTGCTGCAGCGAGCCGGAGAGCTGACGGGAAAAAGCTTCGGCCGCATTGGACCGGACGGCGTCTTCCAGCCCGACATCCGGGCCTTCGCGCTCTGGGCCGGGGAACAGGGCTACGATCTGTCGACGCCCCCCGAGGAGGGCAGGTGAACTGCAAGCTTCGGCGACGGGCCGTGCTCCTCGTCCTTCTCCTCGGCGCACCGGCGGCCGGAGAGGCCGCAGAGGAGAACCGCCGGGAGCTGATCCATCTGAGCTGGGCGAAAGCCCGCGATCTGCTGGGCTGCACCTGGGGAGACCTTCTGTTCGAGTGCAGGGGCGAGTCTTTGGATGCAGATCGCATCGAGGAGGTGTGGGGAAAGGAGTCGCTGACGTTCTTGCACGACCTCTGCCTTCACGGCGTCGAGGATCAGGCCCGCCCCTGGAACGACTGTGCGACCACCTGGCTGCCTGCCGGGACAGGGGAAGCCGAGTCTCTGGTCCTTCTCGTAGGGGAGAAGCTCTCGGCTGCGTACCGGCTGCGCGGACAGGGTGACTCCGCCGTCCTGGAGGAATATCGTCCGCTCTACGCCCCAGGGGATCTAAGGCCCGGAGCCTACCGGGCACGGCGCCAGGAGCGCCGGACGCGGAGCACGGATCCGCAGGACATCAGGTCCTATCGTTCTCTCTATCCCGCGTCCTCGGAGCTTCAGAAGCGCCTGGGCATCGTTTGGAGGAGGAGCGGACCGCGAGAGGTGGAGGAGGCGTTGCGACGGCGCGGCTTTTCCCCGGAGAAGATCGAACGGCTCGTGGCGTTGCAAGGATGGTATCTCCCTCAGTGGAAGGAGCTGGCCGCGGAGCAACGGTCGAAGCCCGAGAGCCCCGGGGTCGAATTTCGCCTGTTCCGCAACCGGGATGCAACCCGGATCAAGGCCGCCCTGTTCCGCGATCAGAAGCTGGGCCTGGTGTTCGAGTACTCGTCCGACGGCGTCGCGGAATACCTGCGGGATCCCGAGCGTCGAGTCTCGTTCGAGACAGAGCCACCCTGGAGCACTGGCTATAAAAAATGGGGCGAGAGGCCAATGCGATTCCCCCGCGCCCTCCTGACCGGTCACTACGATGCACGGATTCTCGCCGATCCCCGGGAGTTCTTCTCCACCCGGGGAGAGGCCTTCGGAGACTGGCGGCGGCGATTCGAGACATCCCGGGCCACCGTTGGCGACGACCTCTCCTGGACGGATGCTTCCGGCAAGAAGTACTTCCTCCTAGTCGAGCCGGAGCGCGAATGGACACGACGTAAAGGCCAGGCAGTTCCTTGGGACGTCCTGGAGTTCGAGGACAACCGACTTCTGGCGGTCTACAGCTATGACGAGATGTGGTTCGAGAACGAGGTCCGGCCGGTCAAGTTTCAGACCGATTTCTGGAACCTTCCTGCCGACCCGGGCTCGGGTTTTTTTGTGCCCTTTCTCCAGGCGCGGTTCACGCAAGGTGGCCTCGCCACGTTCCTGCTCCTCCTCGCCGGAATTTACGGCCTTGCTTGGTTGCTCCTGGCCAAGACGCTCGGTCGAATTGCCAAGATCCCGGCGGTCGAGCGGCGGCTCAAAGCCTTGGCCGGCTGGCTGGTTGTCCGGGTATTCCGCCGTGGAACGGAGCGCGCAGACTCGGGACCCGGCGAATGAAGACGCAGGTCTGTCACCGGCCTGCTCGGGAGTCCTCCCTGCCCGCCGCGCGGCCTCGCTCGATCCGATCGAGGCGCTGCGCACGGAGTGAGCGGAGCGCGCGTTTCGAGCCCCAGCGCACCTTCTTGATAGGGGCGATCCATCGAACCCCTGATCGAAAGGAGGAAATCCGATGCGCTCCAACACGTTGCTTCTCTCGGCCTGTCTCGCGGTCCTCGTCCTGGTCTTCGCAGGCGCTGCCTTCGCGAGTCCCGCGCCTGCCCCGGCCGCCGCTCCCGGCGAAAGCGATGCCCTCAGCCTCCCGACATGCGCTGCGGATTTCGACTTCTCCACCGGGGGTGAGGAGGCACCGCTGTGCAGAGTTGAGTTCCCCGGCTCCGGCTTCATAGAGCCCGTATGGATGGTTACGTTCCACAAATTCTGCCGGCGCAGCTGCAGCCACGTTCCCAACTGCAACGCGAGCGCCGACTGCGGTGGGTCGCCCTGCCTGGCTGGGATTACCTGCTGCTGAACCTGAATACCGCGAAAGGAGAGAAAATGACCAGGAAGCTCAGCCGTACGTTCTGGCTCGCGCTCGCTTTGCCTGCCATCCTGACCTCTGCCATCGTGCTATCGACTCCACGAACGGCACACAGCCAGTACTGCGATCCCCGGTCGAGGTGCGGGAATGACTTCTACTACTACAGCGATCCCGGGCTCACGAACCTGGTCGGAGTCCGAAGCTGGGATTGTGATTGCAACTATTCCGCCTGGGGGACGGTCGATGATTATCAAGAGATCCTTCCCGCGGCCTGTTGCGACTAGCTCTCTTCGAACTTCGTCACCGCATACCGCCACAGCTTGACGTCCGGCGCCCAGAAGCGGGGCGGGAGGCCGGCTTTGTGCTTGAGGTGGCCCAGGAAGTCGAGAGGGTCGGGCAGCTGCTCCCAGACCTGCGGCAGGAACGTGCTGCGGCAGTCGCCCCACTCGAAGATCACTCCGTCGGAGCCGGGACAGAGGAGGCGGCAGGCATCGGCCTCGCAGGTGACGGCGACCGGCTCGGGCGCCGAGAGGAGCGAGATCTCGACGTGGATCTCCGGCATCTCGCCGGGCGCCAGCGGCGGAAAGCGGGTGTCGGAGAAGGCGGCCGCGCGGGCGTTGCTCCAGACATCCTCTCGCAAAGGCCGGTAGGCGCGGATCGAGCCCACGCAGCCGCGCAGCTGGCCAAGCCGCCGCAAGGTGACGAAGCAGGCGCCGGGGTCCTCCAGCCAGGGCTCGCGGTATCTGCGCTGCTCGCCGGCATCTCCCAGCTTCAAAGCCTCCAGCAGGCTCTCCCTCGCGAGGTCGAGGAGGACCGGTCCCCATTCCGGCGCGCTCATGCGGCCTCCCTGAATGCAAAGGCTCCGTAGCCGACCACGCGGTCGCGGTCGCCCGCCGTATCTCCCGAATTGCGCAAGTCGACGAGCTCGGGGACGAGCCCCTTGCGGCGGGCGGCGACCAGCAGGCCGTTGATCGGCCGGGCGCCGCACGCCTGCCGTCCCTGGAGCGGCTCGTTGAGCGCCAGGATCTGCTCCGCCGTGGCGCCGTCCATCGCGCGGGCCTGCTCATAGGGAAGATAGTGGGAGAGATCGGAGCTGATCACAATCAATGTCTCGGGCCCGCCCCACAGCCGTTCCAGGACCTCGGCGACGTCCTCGCCCGACGCGTCGCCCACGACCAGCGGGACGATCGCGAATCCCTCACCCAGCATCACTTGGAGGAACGGGATCTCGACCTCCAGGGAGTGCTCCTGCGCATGGGCCGCCGGCTGGACGCGGACCTGGGGCAGGCGGATCGACTCCTGCGCCCCCTCCGGATCGACCGCCACCTCACCGAGAGGAGTCGCGAAATAGTTCTGCTCGGGCAGGGCGAGCCCATGGATCGGCACGTAATGGGCCGGCCCCAGCAGGACCACCCGCTCGATCGTCCCGGCGGCGGAGGCCGCCGCCTGGAACGCGCTGGCGGCGATGGGACCGGAATAGACGTATCCCGCGTGCGGGGCGATGATCGCTTTGGGAGCGGGCACCGAGGGGGCCGGCGCCTCCCGCAGGAGCTCCTCGACCATCTCCCTCAGCCGGCCCGGCGAGCCGGGGTAGAACGCTCCTGCAACGGCGGCGGGTCGGACGCGGACAACCATGCGGGGTCAATGTAGCACCATTTCAGAACGCTCCCGTGTCGGCCACGCTGGCGAGCCGGCCTCTGGGATTTCTGTAGATCTTGATCTCACCGGTCTCGGTATCGGTGACGGTCACTGTGTATTCCACGTTCGACAGGGCGCCGTAGAACACCCAGTGATGGCCGTTGACCGGCGTGCCGTCTAGGACTTTGAGGACGACCTCCACATTGGCCGGGTCGAAGAACCAGAACCATCCGGTGTCATTGGTCAGCTCGACGGCCTTGCCCGTGCCCTGGTTCCCCGAAAAGTCCTTCCAGGCGATCTCGACGGCGAAGCGGGAGCCCCTGAGGCAGAGCCGGGTGGAGTTGGGGGCGCAGGAGCCCGTGGCCGCGGCAGGGACGACCCGCCGGTCCACGAGGGCGAGGGGCGACGGCTGGGCCACCGAGGTCGCGACGGACTGCGCGCTCGCACCGAGGGGGCCGAAAGCCAAGGTGTCACCGGCGCTGGCGAGCACGCCGGAAGGGTTGATGTAGCGGCGCGCCAGACCGGTCTCGGTATCGGTCACCGTGAGCGTGTACTCCACGTTCGACAGGGCGCCATAGAAGACCCAGACGTGGCCGTTGACGCCGCGGCCGTCCAAGATCTTGAGGACGGTCTCCACGTTGGCCGCATCGAAGAACCAGAAATATCCAGTGTCGGCAGTCAGCGGCACGGCGTGACCGACACCTCGATGGCCCTGGAAGTCCTGCCAGGCGGCCTCCACGGCGTACCGGCCGCCGCTGAGGCAGAGCCGGGTCGAAGAGGGCCGGCAGACGGTAGGGCCGGCCAGGGGGAGCACCCAGACCTCGCGGCCTGTGACGCCGTCGTCCGCCGCGAAATACAGCTTGTCTCCAACCACCGTGAGCTGAAACGGATCGCCTGAGGCGGCCTGCGGCCCAATGTCCTGGACCAGGCGGGTCCCGGCTGCGGTGCCATCGCTCTGCCACAGCTCGCGCCCGTGGAAATTGTCGTCGGCTGTGAAGAAGAGCCGTCCTCCCGCCACGGTGAGCTCGATCGGTGACGACGCGCGCGGTCCGGGGAGGATGTCGCGCACCAGAGCCGTGCCGGCCGAAGTGCCATCGGTCGACCAGAGCTCATCACCGTGCACACCGTCATCGACGTTGAAGAAGAGCTTTCCGGCGAAGGACGTCGGTTTCCAGGGGGAGGAGCCAACCCGGGGGAATCGGGCGAGCTCGACCGCCCCCGCGGTGGTTTCATCAGCACGCCAAAGCCGGACGGTGGTGACGTTCGGATACGGACCCTCGGTGAAGAGGTACAGCGCTCCCTGATGAGCGACGAGCTGCAGCGGATACTCGTGTTCGGGAAGACCCTCCAGAGAGGTCGTACCCGCCACGGTTCCATCTGTCTTCCAGATGCGGAAATCATAGGAGCTATAGAAGTAGACGTGGGAGCCGACGCTCGTGAACTGGGGATCCCCTTCAAACACGCCGGGCAGGTTGAAGTTTGTGAATTGGCGGGTTCCTGCGCTGGTGCCGTCGGTGAACCAGAGCTCGGTCTTATAGGGAGCCGTCACCGTCTTGAGATACATTCCGTTCGGTCCGGGCGCCGCGATGTCGACGGAGAGCAGGTCTGCCGGAAGGTCACCGGTTTTGACCGTCCCCTGGACGGTCCCGTCGGTCTTCCAGATACCCCCGCCATCGAAGAAGTAGAGCGATCCGTGGAACGGCACCACGGCGGTCGTGCCTTGCAGATGAGCCACGACAAAGGTGCCCTGGGGGGTGCCGTCGGTTCGCCACAGGTCGTGCGGCTCGTCGGTCTGAAAGAAGAGCAAGCCCGCCGCCTGAGCGAGCCTCGTGACATCGTCCCATGCAATGTTCGGCAGGTTGACGGGGACGGTGGTCTCCGGCGTGCCCGCGCTCGACCACAGGCCGACGGGGCTGCCGTCCCAGGCCCCATCCCAGGCCGTGAAGAAGAGACGGTCTCCCAAAGAGGCCAGGAGGCGGGGCTTGGACATCGGTCCATTGATCGGGAGGGTTCGGACCGGCCGGGTCTTCCCTCGGCTGTCCCGGACCCAGAGGCCCTTGGCCTCCTTTCCTTCGGCGAGGAAGTAGAGGTCGCCGCCGATCTCCGCCACGTCCAAGGGGTCGTCGAGGGGCTCTGCGTCGACAAGTTGGGTGAATGGCTTCGTCCCCGCAGGCGTCCCGTCGCTGAACCAGATCTGCTTGCCTCGGGAATAGTAATCATCGAGCGTGAACCGGACCCCTCCATGCCACGGGACGAGCGGACCGACGCTGCAATTCGACGGGGGGTTACAAAGCTCCTGAACCTTCCGGCTCCCAGCAACCGTGCCATCGGTGGACCAAAGCTCAAGAGGGCTGTAGTAGCCTTCCCCCCCACGGCAAAGATCTTGCCTGCGGACTCGACCGGGTCGACACTGTAATCGAGGGGAGGGACGGGAAGTTGAGCGGTCGACCCCGGTTTGCCCCCGTTGGTCCAGAATCGTCCGTCAGCCTTGAAGACAACGGTGTCGCCCACCTTCCATAGTGACGACTGACTGGGTGTCAGGGCCGGATCCTCTTCCCCGAAGCCCGTCAGTCGGACGGTTCCCGCGGCCGTGCCGTCCGTGCGCCAGATCTCCCGCCCATGGAGCCCGTCATCCGCGAGGAAATAGAGCCGGTTGTTGATCGGCTTGAGCCAGGGTTCAGGCCCGAATGGGGAGTCGGTCGCGAAATTCGTCGCGCGCCGGGTCCCGGCCACGGTCCCGTCGCTCGTCCAAACCTCGTCGCCGTCGCTCCGGGCCAGGAAGAAGAGCCAGCCGCCGGCGGAGGCCGGCAGGCGCGGGTGGTCAGGAAACGACCCGTCGAAACGGCGCAGGAGGACGGTCCCGGCCGCTGTGCCGTCCGTCACCCAGAGGTCCGCGCCTTGGCTGTCCGCGCCCAGGTAGTACAGCCGATTGCCGGCCACAAGCAGCCACGAAATGAAACGCGGAGCCTCCGTCTCGTGGAAGATCCGGGTTCCGGCGACAGTTCCGTCGGTCCGCCAGAGGTCGCAGTCGGACGTCCCGCCGGACCAGGTGCAGCCGACGAAGTAGAAGGAGCCACCGAAGAAGGCAGGAGGGGCGTCGAAAAAGAACGGCCGCACCTCGACGCTGGGTTCCGTGAGAGCGAAGGTCCCCGGGGGAGTTCCATCGGACCGCCAGAGCTGTGGCCGGGCGTCTGAGGATTCGGCGGTCCAGAGCATCAGTCTCCCGAGCCCGCCGATGAGCTCAGGCTGGTTGCTGCATCGCCCCGGGCAGAGGCTTCCCGTGCCCGTTGCCGTACCATCGCTGACCCACAACCCGCTGCCCTCGCTGCTGCTCGCTTTGAAGTAGAGCCGCTTGCCGGCCGCCCGCAGGTCGCCGATCTCCCCCGTCCAGGGGTTGTCGTTCTCGAAGGTGGTCGTATTGATGTCGCGGAGCAGGGACGCGGGCTGACCTGCCACCAGGGCTGGGAGGAAGGCCCCGATGAGCCCCGCACAGGCTGAGACACCGAGCGAACGAGTTGTCATGTAAACCCTCCTGGGGAGATCTTGGCGGCTCAGTCGGGCCGATTTTACCACCGGCTCATACATCTTCCAATGAATGATGAAGCTCCGCGATTCATTTCGCCCGTCTACCCGCCCCCCAGAACTTGGCGGCACCGCCGCTGCGCCCGAGTGCGGTCCGGGAACGGCAGGTCGCCCAGGACGACCAGGTTCCGCTCGCGGCCGTTGCCGAGATGCGCCAGGACCTCGCGGTACTGGTGCTCGGCGCGGTCACGGTTGCCCAGGCGCAGGAGGCAGTCGGCGAGGAGCATCCGGACCTGGTAGAGCTCGGGATCGAGATAGAGGGCGGCCCGGTAGGAAGCCACCGCGTCGTCCGTGCGGCCGGTCACGTCGTGGAGGAATCCCTCCAGGGCGTGCGCCGCCGGCTCCGACGGGTCCACCGCCAGCACCTGCTCGATGGCACGGCCGGCCTCCTCGATCTGATTGCCGGCCAGGTGGCGCGCCGCCGCGAGCAGCCGCTCCTGCACGCTGAGCGGTTGTGGGACCGGCGTCTTCGGCTGGGCGACGGGAGCTTCGCGGATCTGGGCCGCCGGCTCCCGCCGCGTCGCCGGCGGGTGCGCCACGGACGTGCGCATCCGCTTCACCGGCGGCGCGATCACCTCCTCCGCGGCACGGCGGTGGCGATAACAGAAGCAGGAGCCGAGATCGACGGGCTCCAGCTCTTCCTGCACCTGCCAGAGAGTCTCGGAGGCTCCCAGGAACAGATACCCGTCGCGTGCCAGGTGCGTCCCCACCTGCTGGACCACCCGGCGCTGCAACGGCCGGCGGAAGTAGATCAAGACGTTGCGCAGCAGGATCAGGTCGACCTCCGGAAAAGGGACCGAGTAGGGGGGGTGCGCCAGGTTGAGCTGCAGGTAGGAGATGCGCGCGCGGAGCTCCGTGCTCAGCTCGTAGAGCTTGCCCCGCCGGCTGAAGTAGCGCTCCAGGAGCTCCGGCGGCACCTGCCCCACCGCCCGGTCGCCATAGAGGCCGAGCCGCGCTCCGGCGAGCGCTTCGTCGTCGACGTCGGTCGCCAGGATCGACCATGCGATGTGGTCGAGGCTCGGCTCCTCGGCCAGGATCATCGCGAGCGTCGCCGGCTCTTCCCCCCGGGCGCTGGCCGCCGACCAGATGCGCAGCTGCCGCGCCTGACCGCGAGCGCGCAGGAGCTCCGGCAGCACCTGCTTGCGGATCACCTCCCACTGCTGGGGAGCGCGAAAGAAATAGGACTCCTTGATCGTGATCAAGGGGATCAGATGGGCCCACTCCGCCGGCAGCTGCTCCGCCTCCAGAGCCCGCACGTAATCTTCGACCGTGCCCATGCCCTTCCCCACGGCGCGCCGGGCCGCCACCTCCTCCAGGAACGGCTGGCGGCTCGGCGGGATGACGTTGCCCGTCCGGTCGCGGATCAGCCCGACCAGCCGCTGGAGGGGGTCGCTCGACGGGGGGTGGCTCACGCTTCCCCCTCCGCCGCCGGGCGGACGCAGTTGCGGCCCGCCGCCTTGGCGTCGTAGAGCCGGCGGTCGGCCTGCGAGACCAGGAGGTCCGCGCTGACAGTCGAGTCGTCCCAGGTGGCCACGCCGAACGAGGCGCTGACGCGGACCGTCGCGCCGGACGGGACCCTCACCGTGTTCTCCGCGAGCCCCCGGCGCAGCCGCTCGGCGGCCAGGAGCGCCGCGTCCAGGTCGCTCTGCGGCAGCACGGCCAGGAACTCCTCCCCGCCATAGCGCCCCAGGATGTCGGTGGAGCGCAGGCCGTGCCGCAACACCGCGGCCGACTCGCGCAGCACCAGATCCCCGGCCAGGTGACCGTGCGTGTCGTTGACCTCTTTGAATTCGTCCAAGTCGCAGAGGACGACGCTGAGCGGCGTCTTGTAGCGGCGCGTGCGCTCCATCTCCTCGGTCAGCCGCTCGTAGATCGCGCGGTGGTTGAGCTGGCGGGTGAGCCCGTCGACGGTGGACATCTCATGCAGGCGGTGCGACAGCCGCGCGTTGTCGAGGACCAGGATCAGCGGGCGGAGGCAGCCGCTCAACCGCTCCGCCGAGGCGAGGCGGTACTGATCGGGATCCCGCGGCAGCAGGGCGAGACCGCCCTCGGCGCCGCGCAGTGAGAGCGGGATCCAGACCATCCGCTCCAGGTCCACCCGCTCCCTCCCCGGCTCGCCGCCGATCCGCGCCTCGACCGCGGTTCCCGGGATCAGGCGGAGACGGCGGAGCAGGCTGTCCCGGATCGCCTCGACGTCCTCCGGAGCCAGCGGGTCCTGGAGGAGGATCTCGACCAGCGCCGTCTCGAGCTCGGCCACCGCCACCGCCAGAAATCGGGCATCCACGATCTCGCCGAGCGTCTCGAGCGCCGCGCGGCCCGCGGCGTGGAAATCGGCCGCCGCCATCCCCTTTTCCAGCAGCGTGTTGACCACCGTAGCCTGGAGGAGGCTCGCGTCGAGCTGGCGGGCCACCCGCGCCAGGACCTCGAGCGGGCCGAGCACGGGGCCGGGGGCCGAGACCTCCGGCGCTCGCGACGCGAGGTCGGCGGCCGCCTCGACGAGGCGCCGCACGGTGGCGACGAGCTCGTGCGGGCGGTGGTCTTTGGTCAGATAGCCGTCCGCGCCGGTGCGCAGGCTCCAGAAGCGCGACGCCGGCTCCGTATGGCTGGTCAGGATCAGCACCGGGATGTGCGCGCACAGGGGATCGGCCTTGAGCATGCGCAGCAGGGGGAAGCCGTCCATGGTGGGCATCTCGAGGTCCGTCACCACGAGCGACGGCCGCTCGCGGAGCGCGGTCAGGGCGCCCTCGGCGCCGTCGCGCGCCTCCAGCACCTCGAAGCCGGCGCCGCGCAGGGTGCGGGCGAGGATGGCCCGCGTCACCTCGCTGTCGTCCACCACCAGGACGCGGGAGGTCACGGCACGCCTCCCCAGGCGCGGATCAGCGTGCGCGCCAGGGCCTTCGGCGGCAGCGCGATCTCCGCGGCGCCCTTCTCCAGCGCCACCCGCGGCATCCCGAAGACGACGGAGCTCGCCTCGTCCTGCGCCAGGGTCAGGCCGCCGGCCTTGCGCAGCGCCAGCAGCCCTTCGACCCCGTCCGCGCCCATGCCGGTCATCAGGATGCCGGCCACCTCGCGCGGGCAGCTCTCGGCGCAGGAGAAGAACAGGTCGTCCACCGACGGCCGGTGGCCGCGCCGCGCCGGGCTCACCGTGTCGAGGCGCAGCACCCCTCCGGGCTCGAGGCGCAGGTGGGAGCCGCCCGGAGCCAGCCGCACGGTGCCGCGGCGCAGCGCCTCACCGTCCTTGGCCAGGCGGACGTCGAACGGCAGCTGGTTGTTGAGCCAGTCGGAGAAGCCGAGCTCGAACCCCGCGGCGATGTGCTGGACGATGACGAACCCCGCGGGCGCATCGGCCGGGAGGCTCACCAGCAGCTCGCGGACCGCCGCGGGACCTCCGGTCGAGGCGCCGATCGCCACCCAGTGCAGCTCCTGCGGCGCGGCCGCCAGGGCGGCCTGCTCTTCGGCCGTCCGCCGCCGGCGCCGCGAGCGCGGCTGCGACTGGGCCTCGACGATGCCGCGCACGGTCTCCGGGAGGCTCTCGGCGAGCTGGTGCCAGCTCGCGGTGTCCTCCGGCTTGGGCAGGACCTCCAGGGCGCCGCGGCGGATCGCCTCGAACGCGGTCTGCATCTGGTTGCGCGTCGCGCGCGAGGAGAGGACCACGATCGGCGTCGGGCGCATCGACATGATCTGCTCGATCGCGGCGTAGCCGTCCATCACCGGCATCTGCAGGTCCATGACGACCACGTCCGGCTGGACGTCGAGCACCGCCCGGAGCGCCTGCATACCGTCCTCGGCCTCGCCCACGACCTGCATGTCCGCCGTGCGCGAGAAGAACCGCTTGAGCACCGCCCGGACGGACGGAGAGTCGTCGACCAGCAAAACGCGGATCATGACCCGCTCAGGCGGCGCACCAGGTCGACCAGCTCGCCGGCGTCGAGGCTCTGCTTGGTGAGATAGGCGTCGGCGCCCACCTTGAGACCGCGCAACCGGTCTTCCGGCCGGTCGCGGGTCGACACCACAATGATCGGCAGGTGCGTGAAGTGCTCCATGGCGCGCAGCTGCGCGGTGAGCTCGAAGCCGTCCATGCCGGGCATCTCGATGTCGGTGACCACGCAGTCGAACGGGCGCTCGGAGAGGAGGCCCAGCGCCTCGACGGCGTCGCCGGCGGCCGAGACCTGGAAGCCGGCGTCCTCCAGCAGGCGCCGCTCCATCTCGCGGGTGACCAGCGAATCGTCCACCAGGAGCACCCGCACCTTCTTGACCACGATGCGCTCGCGCGCCACCGGCAGGGCGCGCAGGTACTCGCGCTGGGCGAGGACCGCCGGCGCGAGCACGCCCACCGGCTCGCCCGAGGCGAGGAGCGCCACCCCCTCCAGCAGGCGGTCGGCGGCCACCTTGCGGGTCATCGGCCGCACCAGGATCTCCTGCTCCCCTTCGACGTCGTCCACGGCGACGGCGAGCGCCTGGCCGGAGACCGCGCCTTCGAGGAGGAGCTGGTGGTCGAGCGCCGGCTGGGCATAGAGGCGGGCGAGCGGCACGAACGGCACCAGCCGGTCCGGAAACCGGGCGAGGGTGCGGCCGTCGCGCTCGACGACCATGCCCGGATCGAGGCGGGTGGCGCGGCGCACCACCGAGCTGGGGAGGGCGAGCCGCAGCTGGCCGACGCGCAGCAGCATGACCGCCTCGCCGCGCCGGGCCACCGGCACCTCCAGGGTGATCGTCGTCCCCTTGCCGAGCTCGGTGTCGAGGAAGACCTCGCCGCCCACCCGGTTCACCGCCGTGGCCACGACGTCGAGACCGACGCCGCGGCCGGAGACCTCCGAGACCTCCTTGCGGGTCGAAAAGCCCGGCGCGAAGATCAGCCGCAGGGCCTCCTCCCGCCCCATGGTCGCGGCCGCCGCCGCATCGACCAGCCCCATGGCGGCCGCGCTCTCCAGGACCTTGACGGTGTCGATGCCGCCGCCGTCGTCCTGGAGGCTGATCCGCACCCGCGGCCCGTCCGCGGCGGCGCGCACGCGGAGACGGCCGGCCCGCGGCTTGCCCCGCTTCTCGCGGACGTCCGGCGGCTCGATGCCGTGATCGACCGAGTTGCGCACCAGATGGAGAAGCGCATCTTCCAGCTCGCGGGTGATGCGGCGGTCGAGGCGGGTCTCCTCCCCTTCGAGCTCGACCTCGACCTCGCGGCCCAAGGAGCGGGCGAGCTCGCGGGCATAGCGGGCGAGCAGGTGAAGCGAGCCGCGCAGCGGCTGGAGCTGCAGCGAGAGCATGCGGTCGAGCTGCTCCTCCGAGGCGCGGATGAGCCGCCGCTGCCCTCCTTCGAGCTCCACCGCCACCCGCCGCAGCATGGTGGAAAGCACGGCCAGGACCTGCGTCGGCTGCGGCTCGTGGAGCCCCTCCTCGGCCAGCCGGGCGAGCTCGTAGATCCGCTCGACCACCTGCCGGCTCGCGAGCGCCATGATCCGCACCTGGGTCGCCCGCTCGGCGACCGAGTCGAGAGCCGCGGTGTCGACCCGGATGTCCCCGCCGACGCCCCGCTTGGGAGGCTGGGGAGCCGCGGTCTCCGTCGCGGGAGCCGGCGCCTGGGCCTCCTGGCTCTCCTGGGCCTCCTCAGCCTCCTTCTCGTCCCTGTCCTTGCCGTCCCTGCCGTCCTTCTCCGGCTCCACCACCGCAGCCGGCACCACCTCCTCCCCCGGCCCCGCCAGCCGCGCCATCAGCTCGGGATCGTGCTCCGGATCGCTGCCGTGCGAGACCGTCTCGACCATGCGGCTGAGCTGGTCGATCACCCGGGTCAGGAGGCCGATCATCCCCGGAGGAGAGACGTGGAGGACCTCCTCGGCGGCGTGGCAGAGCTCTGCCAGCGGGCCGAGGCGCAACATCCGGCCGGCCCCTTTGAGCGTATGGAGCTCCCGTTTGACCTCGACCTTGGCCTGGCCGTCGGAGGCGAGCTGCGGGACGAACGTGGCGAGCCGCTCGATGCGGTCGCGCGCTTCCTCCACGAACAGAGGGATGAGGTCTGCGAACTCCGGGTCCACGTCAGATCTTCGACCAGCTGTCGAGGTTTACGTCGAGACCGAGGACGCCCACCAGCTCCCCCTTCTCGTAGATCGGAGCCGCGGCCGTGAAGATCGACTGCTCCGAGAGCAGCGACACGAACCGCGGCGTGAGGATCGGGTACTTCTCCTGGACCGCGGCCTTGTACCAGGGGCGGTCGTTGAAGCCCTCGCCGGCGCGGACCGCCGGCGGGATCTCGCGGTCGCCGATGATCTGCCGGTTCACCGTCAGCGCCACCTGGCCCGCCTTGCCGTCGTAGAAATAGAGGCACTCCACGTACGGCTGCTGGTTCACCAGGTCCTCCAGGAGCCGCTCGATCGCCTCCCAGTTGCCGAGCCGGCGGCGCACCTCGCCGGACCACTTCTCGGCCAGGTGCTTGAGCGAGTGGGGCGAGGCGAGGTGGAACGACTGGGCCAGCATCTGGATGATCAGGCCGAGCTGGTTCAGGCGGTCCGCCGTGTCGGAGAACTGCTTGAGGCGGTCGGCCATGCGCTGCACCACATGGTTCACCTCCTTCAAGGTGAGCACGACCTCGTCCGACGCGGCGTTCTGCTGCTGGGTGGTGAGCGAGATCTCGCGCGCAACCCGGGCGCTGTCGCCCGCGGCATCGCGCAGCTCCTCGATGGCGTCGGCGGCGGCGCGGGCGCGCTCCAGCACCCGGGTCGCCTCCTTGCTCCCCTCTTCGGTCGCGACGACCGTGGCGCGGATCGAGCTGGCGAACTCGTCGAGCAGGTTGCGCACCGAATCGACCGACTCCTGCGAGCGCTGGGCGAGGCGGCGCACCTCCTCGGCGACCACCGAGAAGCGCCGGCCGTGGTCCTTGGCCGCGGCCGCCTCGATGGCCGCGTTGAGCGACAGGATGTGGGTCTCCTGGGCGATGTCGGTGATCAGGTCGAGGACGCGATAGATCTCCTTCGAGCGGGTGCCGAGGATCTCGGCGCGGCTGGCGATCCCCTGGATGCGCTTCCTCGCCTCCTCGATCCCCTGCACCGCCTCCTCCACCGCGACCTTGCCGAGGTTGCCGCTCTCCTCGGCGCGCTGCGCGAGCTCCGCCTGGGTGGCGGCGTTCTCGGCGATCTGCGAGGCGGTGCGCGCCAGCTCCTCCATGGCCGCGGTGATCTCGACGACCGAGGCCGCCTGCTCTGACGAGCCGGAGGCCAGCTCGGAGGCGATCTCGTTGACCGAGTTCGCCGCGGACGCGACCTCCACCGAGCTCGCCTGGATCTGCTGCGCCAGCACGTCGAGCGCGTTGGTGGCGTGGGAGAAGGTCCCGGAGAGACGGCCCGGCAGCTCGCGCGACCGCTCGGCGCAGTTCACCAGGTCGCCCGCGCGCAGGCGGTCGAGCGCCAGGATCAGCGCCTTCTCGGCCGCGGCGTTGACCACCTCGCTCTGCGCGACGCGCTCATGGAGGAGCCGCTGGCCGCGGTAGACAAATGAATAGCCCCAGAGGAGCAGGCCGCAGAGCAGGAGGAACAGGTTGTAAGGCCACCCCGGCGCGCCGTTCAACCCCTGGTTCAACAGGAGCAGGAGCACGCCGGCCAGCGCGACCCCGGCCGCGATCGCCAGCCCGGTGAACGAGTAGCTCTTCGATTCAGTGGCGTCCTTCGGCATCGGCAACCTCTCCTTTGCTGCTTTCCGGGGCGTCCGCGATCTGCAGCGCGCGCGGCAGCCGGCGCGGATCGACGATCACCAGGGGGGCCTCCGCGTGCACCGCGAGGCCGCCTGCCACATCGGGCCAGAACCGGCGCAGGGCGCCGGTCAGCGGCCACACCGCCAGCTCCGGCACGACGCCGACCACCTCGTCGATCCCGAGCTCCGTGCCGCCCACCGCGAGGCGGAACCGGGCGCCGTGGCGCGTGATCCCTTCGACCGCGCCGTTCGCCACCCCCCAGAGCACCCCGTCGCGGCGCACCAGCAGAAATCCGCGGTGGTCGACCGGAGTCGGAGCCGGGCTCACAGGTCTCCTCCCAGGGCTTCGAGGTTGACCACGCGGACCACCTCGCCGTCGACCAGGGCCTCGCCGAGGATGAAGCCGCCGTTGCCCGCCACCACCGAGGTGAGCTGCACCTCGGACACCTCGAGCGCCGCGTCCGCCGCCAGGCCGACCAGCTCGCGGGCGTCCTGCGGCCCGACCCAGACCACGATGGTGACCGGATAAGCCGGCTTGGCGCCGGGCGGAGCGCCGACCAGGCGCGCCAGCTCGAGGACCGGCAGCGGCTCGCCCCCGAACTCGGCGAGCCCCTTGAGTTCGTCCGTCGCGCCCGGCAGAGGATGGACGGTCAGGGCGCGCAGCACGCGCCGCACCGAGCGCAAGGGCAGCGCGCAGACGTACTCCCCGGCCTGCACCAGCAGGTGGCTGCCGGCCGAGAGGCCCCGCCGGCGTCCGCTCTCCGCGAGTGGCTCAGCCATCGTCCCGGATATTCCTTTAGATACGGGTCCAGCCCGTCACGTTGATGTCGACCCCCACCACGCCCATGAACGTGCCGTCGCGCCCGAGGATGGGCGAAGCGACCGTGAACACCCTCTCGCCGTTGAACAGGGACTCGTAGGGCTGCGTCAGCGCCGAGCGCTTCTCGCGCGACACGGTCCGGTACCAGGGGCGCTTGGTCATGTCGAGCTCCCTCAGGTTGACCGCGATCTGGTGGCCGTTGGTCAGGCTGCGGCTGTAGGCGAGGGCCACGGTGTAGCCGGTGGTGTCGACGAAATAGCCCATCTGGATGAACGGCGTCCCCTGCACCAGCTCGTCGAGCTGCGCCTCCAGCTCGGACGAGCCGGCCTTCTGGAGCTTCTTCGCCCACTCCTCGACCAGGTTCTTGAGCGAGCGGGGGGAGTCGAGATGGAACGACTGGGCGAGGAGCTGGATGTCGAGGCCGAGCTGGTTCAGGCGGTCCGCCGTGGTCGACAGGTTCTTGAGCCCGCCGGTCATCCGCTGCACCACGAGGCTCACCTCGCGCAGCGTCATCACCACCTCGTCCGACGCGGCGTTCTGCTGCTGGGTGGCGAGGGAGATCTGCTGCGACACCCGCGAGGTGTCTCGCGAGGCGAGGCGCAGCTCGGCGATCGCGGCCGACGCGGCGCGCGAGCGCTCGAACACGCGGCCCGCCTCCTTCATGCCCTCCTCGGTCGCCACGATGGTGGCGCGGATCGAGCTGGAGAACTCGTCGAGCAGGCCGCGCACCGAATCGACCGACTCCTGCGAACGGTGGGCGAGGTGGCGGACCTCCTCGGCGACCACCGAGAAGCGCCGGCCGTCGGCCCCGGCCGCCACCGCCTCGATGGCGGCGTTGAGCGACAGGATGTGGGTCTCCTGGGCGATCTCGTTGATCAGCTCGAGGACGCGGTAAATCTCTTTCGAGCGGGTGCCGAGGGCGTCGGCGCGCTGCGAGATGGCGGTGATCCGCTTCTGCACCTCCTCGACGCCGGAGACCGCCTCGTCGACCGCCACGGCGCCGGAGTCGCCGCTCGCCTCGGCCTTGGCGGCGAGCCCCGCCTGGCGGGTGGCGTTCTCGGCGATCTGGAAGGCCGTCCGAGCCAGCTCCTCCATCGCGGCGGTGATCTCGACCACCGAGGCGGCCTGTTCGGACGATCCGGAGGCGACGTCCGAGGCGATCTGGTTGACCTCGTCGGCCGTCGAAGCGACCTCGATCGAGCTGTCCTGGATCTGCTGGGCGAGCGAGCTCAGGGCATCACTCGCGGCGAGGAGGACGCGCGACAGCCGGTCCGGCAGCGTGCGGGCGTGCTGGTTGGAGCGCACCAGGTCGCCGGCGCCGAGCTCCTCGAAGGCGGAGATCAGCTTGCCTTCGAGGCGCTGCCACTGCTCCTGCGACTCGGGCAGGCGGCGCTCCAGGCGGCGGAAGAAGGGGAAGA